>WVXP01000101.1:0-2204 GCA_011773445.1 Pseudomonadota bacterium
CGATATAGTCTCCCAGAGAAAACTTTGACGAGGCATCGCTGAAGTAGATCGTTCCATCCTTTGCAATCTCGACATCATCGGTGATCCCGAAGGGCACGCCACCTTCCTCGGTGCTCAGGACCGTGATGGAACCGTCTGGACCGACTGAGAGCAGCCCCTTGGCGGCATCAGCGACGACCAGATTCCCGGTCCTGTCAAAATGAAGCCCCAGGGGCCTTCCTTTAGTATCGGTAAAAACTTCGGCGTTACTTCCATCAGCCCGGAATCGGAGGATCCGACCATCTTCCATGCCACCATAGATCCGGCCCTGACTGTCCACCGCAACATCTTCTGGTCCAATCCCCGCTCCCGCTCCCAGCCTTTCAACGGATGCGAGATGCGCATTCGACTCATAAATCCCTTCGAACGCGGGAGCCTTCGGCGGCGTCCAGGCAGTAGGGTCGATAGAAACAGGCCAAAAAAGCAGATAAATCACGGCCAATCCCACGATGCATAGAAACAAAAGTAGGATCCGACGCCATATCATGATGTCATCCTTCTGGGCGTACCCCGCTTACCTCCTGTTCCTCTCTCTCAGCGCACGGGCTGTGCAATTCAATATTTGAAAGGTACTCGTAAGCTGAGAGCGCGGCCAGTACGCCATGAGCAGCACCGATGTTGTTTTGCTTATGCTTGGTTTTGGTGGCATCACCTCCAGCAAAGATCCCTTTTTTTGAAGTTTTGGCCGTTTGATGGTCGATAAAGATCTCTCCGTCTTCGCTCATTTCAACCAGCCCGCGCACCATTTCTGTATTCGGCTTCGAACCGATCGCAACAAAGACTCCGTCCACGGATAACTCTTCAATGTTTTCGCCCTCTTTATGTTTGTAACGAACGCCTGTCACCTCATTTTCACCCAGTATTTCCGTGACCAGCGCGTTGGGGACAACCGTCACCTGAGGCAATTGCTCGGCCTTCTCTCGGTTTGTCAGCGAACCTTTGGTTTGTGGGCTTCGAATCAGCAGATAGATCTCCCTGGCATTGTTAATGGCCAAATCCAGTACCGTCTCGAGAGCTGAATTTCCGCTTCCAACGACAGCGACTCTCTTCCCTGCATAGAAAAAAGCATCACATGTGGAGCAGTAGGCCACGCCTTTGCCTTTCAACTTCTCCTCCCCCGGAACACCGAGCTCCCGGTGTTTCGCCCCAGACGCAATGGTCACTGTCCTCGAATGGCAGACATCGCCGCTCTCTGTCTCAACCTCAAAGATGCAACCCTCGATTCCAAATGTGCGGCTGCTCTTTTCTCGCACCGCCACGACCCTTTCGGGTTGCTTAATCTCAACGCCCTCTTGCGCACGGAGATGATCCTCCAACATCTTTGCGAGCTCCAGACCCGATATCTCTTTGACCCCAATCCAGTTTCTAATCGAACTCGACACATTCGACTGCCCACCAAAGTCCTCTGCAATGACCAGAGTCCTCAATTTTTGCCCGGCCGCGTAAACTCCGGCAGCTACTCCAGTCGGACCTCCTCCAATGATGATCATATCCCAAATCTCGGTTTCCATCAGTCCTCCATCGGGGCTACTTCTTCCTCGCCCAGCGCCTTCCATTTGAGATTTCCTCCGAATTCTCTCCAGGAGTTACCTATCTTATGTTTACTTGATATCCATGGGGATGACAAGGAGGTTATTCATTCGAAATCCAGTTCAGCCGGTTTGCCACCCATTGGGCTTCCCGATCGAATCCAACCATTCGGTAGAAGCCAAGAAGCTTTCGATAACGCTCCACCACGTCGAATCCAATGCTGTATTGCAGCTTGCGGAGACAAACGGGACAAAGGGAGAGTGGCCTGGCATCGCTCTCCTGCAAATGGTTGGATCCGTTTAAAACGCATCGATAGAATATGCAGTGTGCCGCGGAGAACATGTGGGATATTTCATGGACCAGGACCTTACAGCTTCGCCGCAACAAAACCTCTTGATAACCCTCTCCACGCTCTCCTCCATAAAAGGCTGGATCGTAACGAGCGAAGCTGAATACACCAACCCGTTTCCGTGGCGAGGCTTGACCGAAGACAAAATTCCAGGCAGGATCCGGATAGAGATCCTCCATGGTCATTGCCAAGAGGCAGAATGCATCGGCAGGAAGCTGGTCTTTCAGAACCGCCAGAACGTCCCCTGTCAGGATTTGCCGATTTCTCGTGATCGGGTTGATGCGAG
>WVXP01000101.1:2230-6528 GCA_011773445.1 Pseudomonadota bacterium
TACTCCTTCAGGGTCTCGAGGGAGGGGCTTCGATCCTGTGCAAAATCGCCCAAAGACAGGAGGTAGATTCTGTCTCTTTGTTTGTCGGGCCGATTCGGCCGCGATTTCACAAAAGCGTCAAAGGGCTGGCCAGGTTCCGTATGCTCTGCTAACCAGTCTCCGGCCCTTGGAAAAGGGATCTGTTCAAAATCGCGACCTGGATCAAACGCTCTTTGAAGGGTTTCGGAGAGACCCTCAGTGGATCCGATCGCCTGAATGCTTTCGGCAGGTGTGGGCAATCTAGAGTCCATGGCCATACCCGCTGTGAGAGCCAATAGGCCGAGAATCTGGAGATAGACCCGCTTCATTCCCTTTCACTTCTTTTTCTCATCAGTACCTTTAGAACACTCTGGTCATGGCTTTGCAAGAGTACTTGGCCAGAAAGTGGGAAGGGAAGCTCCGAACCAAAAGTCGGTGCTCGTGGTCCGTTGTCCGTAGTTCGTTGCATAAAAGACTAAGATTTGCACATCCACGGCTATTCGAGTAGCAGACCCAGGGATTTCATTTTCAATCGAATGGCGTGAATTGATGGTTACAACTGACCTCTGACAACCGACAGCTGACAGCACTAAGAAAAGCTTTCGAGCAGCGAAGAGCGCTCCTTTTCCACTCTCATCAGACAAAATTCGATAAAACGGGCCACTGCCCCGTGGTAGAATATCCATCAAGCCTAACATAATGCGGGGAGCACGAGAAGCAGGAAATAAAGCGCACTCTGTGACCGTGGACGCGACTTCAACTTCTTGAGGAAGCATCCCCGGTCTCCTCCTTGGCTTGACACTGAACCCTTTTTCCGGCTATTCCTAACCCCGGTGCCCCATGATACTTCCCATGATTCGAATGCCTGGAAAGAGTTACCGTGGCCCAATGCCGCCCCTTAGCGAGCAGGAGCGAATGCTTCGAGACGCCCTGCGGCAAGACGTCGAAAAACTTGCCGGTGAGATCGGGGAGAGAAACCTCGGGCTGTACCGAGGCCTCGCCGCTGCGGCTGACTATCTCGAGGTCTCGTTTACCAAGACGGGTTCCGAGGTCCACCGCCAGGAATACGAGGTCGCAGGTATGACCTGCGCGAATATCGAGGTGGAGATCCCCGGATCGGACCAGGCGGGCGAGATTGTGATCGTCGGTGCTCACTACGACTCCGTGGATGGATCCCCTGGTGCGAATGACAATGCCACCGGCGTGGCCGCAGTCCTTGCGTTGAACCGTCTTTTGGCAGAAAGAAAGGCATCGCGAACGCTTCGGTTTGTTGCCTTTGCGAACGAGGAGCCGCCTTTTTTCCAGTCTTCCCATATGGGAAGCTTGGTTTATGCAAGGCATTGCCGCAGACGGGGAGAGAAAGTTGTCGCCATGCTGAGCCTCGAGACCATCGGCTACTATTCCGACCACGAAGGAAGCCAGCACTATCCATTTCCCTTCGGCATTTTCTATCCTTCAACCGGGAACTTCATCGGATTTGTCGGGAACACGCTGTCACGAAGGTTGGTCCGAGACCTGGTTGCTTCGTTCCGCCGCCATGCGAAGTATCCTTCTCAGGGAGGGGCACTGCCCGGCTTCATCCCGGGCATTGGCTTCTCAGACCACTGGGCATTCTGGCAGCAGGGTTATCCAGCGGCAATGGTGACGGACACGGCCCCCTTTCGCTACCCTTACTATCATACGGCGAGCGACACACCCGAGAAGGTTCAATATGACCGAATGGCTCGGGTGGTGGCCGGTCTGGCAGGAGTCATCACCGACATCATCGGATAAACCAGGGACTCGCGCTGGACGGAGAATGATCTACGGATCTTAGGAAAGAAGGGTCGGATCGAGGGCAATTGCTCTCTGAATGCATTGGTCTCCCCTCGACCCTGATCCGAGGTTTCGAAGGGTCAGGCCCTTGTTCAACCATGCTTCCGCATGTCTTGAATCGATGTTCAAGGCTCTATCAAAACAAGCGACCGCCTCTTCAAAGCGGCTCTTGGCACTCAGGGATAGGCCCTTCTTGACCCATACCTCAGTATCCTTCGGCTTGATCCCCAAGGCTTGATCGTAGCAGGAGATAGCCTCTTCAAATCGTCCCATGTTGTTTAGGGCGAACCCTTTTCGATACCACGCTTCGAAATGACTGGGGTTGATGTCCAGGGTCTTTTCGTAACAGCGGGTTTCTTCTGGGAACCGTCCCAAACCCCCTAGCGCCAATCCTTTGCAGATCCATGCCTCACAGAGTTGAGGATCAAGAGCCACCGCCTTTTCGCAGCAATGGATGGCTTCATCAAAACGTTTCAAAGCGCCGAGTGCTGAAGCCTTGTTGACCCAAGCCTCAGCCGTTTTCGGAGCGAGAGCCAGAGCCCTGTCACAGCAAGCCTTGGCCTCCTCAAATAACTCCAGATTCATCAAGGCCGCAGCCTTACTCACCCAGGCCCGGACGTGGCTCGGTTGTATGACTGTGGCTCGCTCGTAGCACATGACTTCTTCTTTGGACCGACCCAATCCACTTAACGCGATTCCCTTGTTCAACCAGACCTCAGCTTGATGAGGGTTTATGGCCAGGGAGCGGTCGTAGCAAAGGATGGCTTCCTCAAACCGGCCGAGCTTGTACAATGCTAATCCCTTGTTGTACCAGGCCGCTGCATACTCGGGTACAATGGCTAATGCCCTCTCATAGCACTCAATTTCCCCAGCTGAATTTCCAAGTGTTCCCAGCGCTACACCCTTATTAAGCCACGCATGGGGATCCGCTGAGCTTTTGGAAAGGGCTCGATCAAAGAAAGAGATAGCCTCCGTCACCCGTCCGAGATGACACAGGGAAACGCCCATATTGGAGTATTCCCAACTCTCGAGCTGTTCCGGGGTCGGCGATGGGATCTCCTCATGAAACTCCTCCCAGAGGATAAGCTCGAGGCTTTTCGCAATAACCCCAAAATTGTCTGGCCTGTCGGCCGGATCTTTGTTCAGACAACTCATCGTTAAATCATTCAACTCTTTTGAGACAGAGGGAACCATCGTTCGGGGACCAACGGGTGTTACCTTCAAATGAACATCTCTCCATTCCCGGGCTGTCCTCGCAAAGAGGGGCCTTCTCCCGGTTAACATTTCGTACAATAGAACCCCAAAGGCGTAGATATCGGAATGTCTGTCAGCCCCCTCGAGATCCAGGAACTGTTCAGGCGACATGTAGGGGAATGTTCCTGCCAGGTTCTCGTTTTTCGCAGCACCTGAGCGGCCTGTGCTGCGACGATACCCAGGAGCAGCATGCCATGCAAAGAGTGCCCTGGACAGGCTGAAATCGGTGACTTTGAGAATGCCGTCCTGAGTGAGCATGCAGTTTTCAGGCTTGACATCGAGATGAGCAAAGTCACGGATCTGCTCTTGCGCATGGACCATTCCGCGGCAGAATTGAATCGCATAGTTCAGCGTTGTTCTCGGGTTCGGAGGTTCTTTTGATAGGATTCGTTTTAGGCTTGAACCGAGAATGCATTCGAGGAATATGTAGGGTCGATCATCGATTCTGTCAACACAGACGGCACGGACGATGTTTGGGTGGCGTCCCAGTTTGACCCAGACTTCTGCCTCTCGAATGAAGCCCTCTACGGCGGTGGGATTCACCAAATGTCGATCCTGGAGGGTTTTTATGGCGTAAGGGATCCTATGATTGTGATCATATACGACATAGACGATCCCGATTCCCCCTGATTGAATGTCGTAAACCTCATATCGGTCCTGGATCAGATCCCCGACTTTCCATCTCGCGGTAGGGAGACGCCTTTCTTTGTTGCTCGCGGGCTGGATGAGTGCCTTCGCTTTGCCTGCCATTGGATTTTAGTGGAAACGTTTTATTTCCTCGGAGATGTCAGCCGAGTTTGTTCACAAGAACCGTTCTTGAAGAGCGATGTGGTACTTCTTCGGATCGAGGCATCGGACAATACTCCTTTTGAAACCGCCAGTCCTTTCATCTCGCTCTGAGAGGTTAATGCTACGTCCGTTCCCCCCATCGGGGTTAATCGTCAGAACCTTAGGTCGATCCAAATGCTTGGGATTTTGAGCATTCTCACACACGATCCCCATTTCCTGATTATCCAACTCAACCAAGGACCCAATCGGATAGGCTCCTATGGCGTTCACAAATACCTTGAAGAGGATGGGGTCAAAAGTAACCCCGCATTCCTTCCACATTATTTTCAAGGCATCTAACGGAGAGTAAACCCTCCGCCGATAACACCGGGGCGTTGTCAGCGCATCGTAGACGTCGGCGATCGTGACGATCTTGCCAAATA
>WVXP01000101.1:6553-8239 GCA_011773445.1 Pseudomonadota bacterium
TATTCGATGATTTCTTCCACCCCAACCATCGGGTGTAATTTAACGATTTCCCATTCCACACGGTTCAATTTGTCAGGCTTTCTGAGGATCCCATCGGGTATCTTTACTTTCCCCACGTCGTGGAACAGTGACGCCAGGCCGAGCTCGGCCAGTGTTTTCTTGGAAAATCCTAACTTTGCACCGATCGCCAAAGAGTAGATACACACATTCACCGAATGATTGTAGGTATATTCGTCATAGTTCTTGACTGTTGAAAGACCCAGCAATGCGAAACTGTCCTGCCGAAACAAGTCCACCACTGACTGAGTCAACCGTTTTGCTTTCCTCAATGCCAGAGGTTTGTTGTCCAGGACGTTCTGACAGACCTCTCTGACCATCGCGATCGACCTGAAATAGACTTTTTTGGCCTCATCCTTTCTCAACCCCTCATCGACGAAGATGGGGTGAAATGGCTTTACGGTAATGGTATAGATACCCTTCTTGACGAGGTCGTCTGCGAGTGCAGGAGCACCGTCAGCATCCCCTCCTGGAGGGTCCAGGAGAAGATAGAAGAAGCCTTTGAGATCTTTAGGGGAAATTCCCTCACCGAAAACCACCTCTCCAATCCTCCGCTCCTTCATCTCCTCCAGGATGCGTTTGATTCTCGGATAGGTGTCTTTGCTTCCCGTCACCCGTTCTTCATTCACGAAAACCGCATCCATCAAAACTCGGAGACAGAGGCGCTTTTCGTGCCTCCAGATAGTCTGAAGAAGGTGCAGGAATTCCTCAAGTTGTCGGTCAATCGTCTCGTTTCCAGGATCGTAGACTCTGGTTGTCCGAATGAGACGACTGAACCTGAGTACAAGATTCAGACGGGTTTGATAGAGATCCTCAAGGGAACTCATGGGTAGAACCTTCGACATTTACGGACAAAACAGAAGTCTGAAAAACCATTTCTCGCGCTTCTTTTTCCAGTGAGCCAATGCCACCTTGGCGTCATCGAGTTCCAGCGAAGCCAAAACCGATTCGATACAGGACTTGATCTCTCTCCATTCCCCTCTTCTAAAAAAGGCTCTCATGTAGAGGAGACCTTCCAAAATTCTCACAGCATCGGATTCCTGAATTTTACCGATGCCTTCCAGAAAGGCCTTTTTCTCCCTTGGGTCTCTTTTGTGGAACTCTTGAGATCCGACAAGAGGTCCGAGCAAAGGCAACGCCTCTGCCCCAAGTCTCTCGACCAAGATTCTCGAAGCATGGATCCGTACCCGCATTTCCGGGTCTTTTAGAAACTCAGGTAGTAAAGCCTTGGCCTTCTCGTTGTTGAACCGTGAGAGGGCGTGAAGTGCTTCGTTTCTCACCTTCGCATTTTCATGCCCCCTTGCCTGGGCCAGGTAGGGAATACATTTGTCCTCGCCGATCTTTCCCAAGATGCTGGTTACATTGAAAACCAGCTGCCAATGGTGGTGCTTCAAAAAACTTCCCAGAGTCGGGATATCTTGCTTTCCCAATTCCACCAGGGCGTTGGAAATGGCAGTCCTCCCTGCGGCCGATTGCATCTGCAACCACGCACTGCACAGGGGGGCAATGGCGTTTTTGGACAGCTGAAGAAGGTATTTCTGGAGCTGTTCATGGTCGAAATGCTCAAATCTGGCGAGCGATCCCATGAGCCGTTCGATGCTCTGGGGTTCTCCCAGATAGAATTTGATG
>WVXP01000190.1:0-3251 GCA_011773445.1 Pseudomonadota bacterium
ATCTTCTACCCTTCTAACATCTCTTGAAGAGGTATTTGGTTACCCGATTGCACACTTCGAGTAAACTCCGATTAGCCTACGGCATATTGACAGCCGATAGCTGAACCCCCGAAGAGAGATCGAGGCCCGCTATGGCACAGAAAATCCATATCCTGCCCGATGAGGTGGTTAATCGGATCGCCGCAGGGGAGGTGGTTGAGAGACCTGCGTCAGTCGTTAAGGAGCTCATCGAAAATGCCATTGATGCCCGGGGAACCGAGATTTCCATTCTCATCGATGATGGCGGATTGAGGAGGATCCGGGTCATTGACAATGGCACTGGCATGGGAAGGACGGATGCGCTCACCGCTTTTCAGAGATATGCGACGAGTAAGATTAAGGCTAGTGATGATCTGGGGATGATTGAGACCCTAGGTTTCAGAGGGGAGGCTCTGCCAAGTATCGCGTCTGTCTCCAGAGTCAAGATGGTTACGAAAGAGGAGCAATCGCTAAGTGGTGTGGAGATACGACTAGAGGGGGGTGGAGTCAAAGAGATCCGGGAGGTCGGATGCCCGAGGGGCACAGACGTTTTGGTCGAGGACCTTTTTTTCAACACGCCGGCTAGGAGGAAGTTCCTGCGAACGGTGAGCACGGAGTTTTCCCATATTATGGAGGCCGTCGTGCGTATCGCTATGGCTCATAGGGGTGTGCGTTTCAAGTTGTTCCACAATGAAAAGAGAATCCTCGATGTGCCAACGTCGAAAAATCGATCCATCCGTATTGGGAGTCTTCTGGGAAATGAAGTTTACAGGGTTCTTCGCCAGGTGAAGGTGAAAATAGAGAAGCTCGAGATTGAGGGATATGTGAGCGAACCGGAATTTAGCCGACCTAACGCCAGGGGCATCTATGTCTATGTCAATGGCCGATTTGTGAGGGATAGAACCATCCATCACGCCGTGATGGAGGGCTATCGGAATCGGATAGCCAAAGACCGGTATCCCGTCGTCGTTCTCTTCTTGCAGGTGCCGCCATGGAGCCTGGACGTGAACGTCCATCCGACCAAAAGCGAGGTGCGATTCGGATCTCCAGGCCTGATTCATCAAGGTGTGATCGAACTGTTTCATGATTTTGAGTCGAAGCAGGTGGAACCCTTCGAAGCCGGACCGGCACCTACCCGTGAGTTCAGCATACTGCCTTTGGCGGTGAAAGAGTCCACGACAGACTACAATTCCCTCTCGCAGGTCTCTGACCCGGGTCGTGGACCTGAAGATGAGGGATCGCGAGTGGAATTATTCGAGGAGACCCTGTCGTCCTTGCGTATCCTGGGACAGCTCGATCAAACCTATATTATCTGTGAATCTCCCCGTGGTCTCCTTCTCGTCGATCAGCATGCGGCCCATGAGAGGATCGTATTTCGCAGATTGAAGCAGGCGGTAGACCGAGGAGCACCCCAGGTCCAAAGACTACTTCTTCCTGAAACGGTCGAGTTTTCTCCTCTCGAATGGGATGCAGTTGAGCCCTATCTTCCCCAACTTGCACGACTCGGTTTCGACCTTGAACCCTTTGGGCGGAACACGGTCATGATTCGATCGGTTCCATCCATTCTGTCCGGGAAAGACTGCCGTCAGATCGTATCGGATCTCCTCCGGGATCTGATTGAGGAAGAGGCACGAAGTGGCATTGAGAAGGACATCGAGGCGGTTCTCAAGGTGACCGCCTGCCACGGTGCGATTCGATCGGGGCAGCCGTTATCCAAGGAGGAGATGAGAGCGCTACTGGAAGATATGAAGGAGGAGGGGTTCTTCTATACTTGCCCCCATGGAAGGCCAGCATGTAGAGAGATCGATACACTTCAACTGGAGAAGATGTTCATGAGGAAGTCATGAATCGGAGTTGTCGATTTGATACTTCTCCAGACGGTAACGCATCGATCGAAAATTGATATGGAGGAGCTCGGCGGCTCTCTTTTTGACACCCCTTGTCTTTTCGAGGGCCTTAAGAATCAGCGTTTTCTCCAGATTTTCCACGGCCTTTTCAAGATCGATACCCTCTTTCGGAATCTCCAGATTGATCTCGCTTCTCGTCAGATCGTGCTGCTCATCCACATAAGATGAGAGATTCTGTGCTGTGAGGACATTTGAACCTTCCAAGGCAACGGCTCTTTCGATCATATTCTGAAGCTCCCGCACATTTCCAGGATAATCGTATTTCATCAAGAGCTTCATGCCTCCGGGAGAGATCTGACGAATGTTCTTTCCCAGCTCACCCGAAAAGACTTTGAGGAAATGTTGAGCCAAGAGGGGTATATCCTCCTTCCTCTCCCTGAGATTTGGGAGTTTCAGCTGGATGACATTCAATCGATAGAAGAGATCCTCCCGGAATTCCCCTTTCCGGACGGCCTCCTCGATGTCTTTGTTCGTTGCCGAAATGATTCTCACGTCTACACGGATTGAGTCTGTCCCGCCGACCCTTGTAAACTCACGATCCTGAATCACCCTCAAGAGCTTTACCTGCATGGGGAGCGGGAGCTCTCCGATCTCATCGAGGAAAATGGTTCCTCCATCAGCGGCCTCAAAGAGTCCTCTTTTGTTGGCGATGGCGCCTGTAAAGGCTCCCCTCATGTGTCCAAAAAGTTCGCTTTCGAGAAGGTTCTCCGGTATGGCGCCACAGTTCAACACAATAAAGGGTTTGTTCTTTCGGGGGCTATTGTAATGAACAGCCTTCGCAACGAGCTCTTTGCCTGTACCGCTCTCCCCTGAGAGGAGCACGTTGGTCTTCGTCGGAGAGACTTTCTCTATAAGTTCGAAGACCTCTCGCATTTTGTCACTCTTCCCGATAATGTTGCCCCACCTGTATCGCTCTTCCACAGCCTGCCTGAGGAGCGTATTCTCGGCCTCGAGGGATTTCTTCTCGAGCGCCTTTTGAATCGTCATTTTGATCTCTTCGATCTTGAATGGCTTGGTGATGTAGTCATACGCCCCCTGCTTCATGGCCCGGATGGCGGTATCTGTTGAAGCATATGCGGTGATCATGAGGATAACGGTTTCAGGGGAGATCTCTTTGAGGCGGATAAGGGTTTCTATCCCGTCCATCTTTGGCATGCGGATATCAATGATGGCCAGGTCGAAGACCTCCCTTTCGGCCAGGTCGAGAGCCTTCTTTCCGTTTACGGCTGTTTGAACCCGGTAGCCCTCCTTGGTGAGCATGATTTCCAGGAATTCCCGCATGCTCAATTCGTCGTCTACGACCAGAATCTTTTCCGTATCGACCAC
>WVXP01000190.1:3391-5301 GCA_011773445.1 Pseudomonadota bacterium
CCAGAGTCCCGCCGCCTTCCATCTCCTGGACAGCGTTGAGGAAGAGATTCCAGAAGACTTGCTTCAACTGATTGGCATCTCCAGGAACTCTGGCTTGGTGAGATAAGACACTCGAAATGGAAATCTGACCATTGAACTGGGGAGAATTCCTTAACATTTCAAGCGTTTCGTCGATCATGTGGCTGAGTACGATCGACCTGAATTCTGTCTTTGG
Source organism: Pseudomonadota bacterium (assembly GCA_011773445.1). Classification (GTDB taxonomy): domain Bacteria; phylum Desulfobacterota; class BSN033; order WVXP01; family WVXP01; genus WVXP01. Next base: position 3,606 of record WVXP01000190.1, read on the forward strand.
CGGATGAGCGAAGAGGAGAAAGTCGGTAACCAGTCGATTTAATCGGTCAGACTCCCGTAAAATGATATTCATGAGATTCAGGTTGCTCCCGTTCAGGTCCACCCCCTCCTTCAACACCTGAATCGAACCCGTGAGGGAGGCGAGCGGATTGCGAATCTCATGGGCGATTCCCGCGGCCATCTTTCCAATGGAGACCATCCGATCGGCCCTCTTGATTTGTTCTTCCATCTCTTTGATCTGGGTGATGTCCTTAAAGATCAGAATAGATCCAACTGGAACACCGTGGAGGTCCTTGAGTTGAGATCTCGAGAGCCCGAGGTGGATAGCGATCCCATCGGGTTTTTCAAAGGTGATTTCCTCCCGCTTACGAATCCCTTCCCAGTTTGCCGATTCGATTGGCACGCCTGTCTTGAGATCCGGCAAAAGCGTATCAAGTATTGGGAAAGCTTGTGTAGACGGATCAATTCCGAGAATTCGATAGGCCGTTCTGTTCATGAAGGAGATTCTCCCGGCCCGGTCTGTGGTGATCAAGCCACTGTCAAGACTTTGGATGATGTTTTGGTGAAAAGCCTCTAGTTTTTCATAGTCTATTTGTTTCTGCCTGAGTTGCTTTCCCTTGGCCCTGAGTTCTTCGCCCAGGTGGTTTACCAGTAGTGCCACGACGGTAAAAGCCAGGAAATAGACGAAGATCCGGTAAAGGACTTCACCGCTGCCGTAGAAATTCAATCCAGAGGCCGTTAAGGGGTGAATCAAACCACGGTATTCAAGACCCAGGCTAGCAGCGTAAAAGACCGCACTGATTGAGGCAATGATGTAGGTGCCCCGCTTTGACAGGATAAAACTGGCGCTAATGATAGAGAAGACGTATGCCAGGGGGAAAAGGCTATCGACTCCGCCAGTGAGATAGACAAGAATGGTGATAAAGATCGCGTCAAAAAAGATCTGCCCGTAAGCGAACCGATGGACGTGTTTGATCCTTCTGAGAAGGAGGACATAGATAATGGTCAGAAAGTATGTAACTCCGATGACGATGTAGAGCGCGTCATTGGGTGTGATCAGGAGGGTTTTCCCCTCGCCCATCTGGCTGAGAACTGAAGCACCCAGAAGAAGGCTAACAAATAGTACCCGAGCCGCCATCAAGACTCGAAGTCTTCTGCGGGTCACGGTTTCAGCATCAGCAAGACTCTCTAGCCCCATAACGATCTCCATGAAGGGCCTAGCCGATCGCCGAGGCCATTTGAAAAATTGGAAGATACATGGCGATCACGATCGTTCCGACGGTTCCTCCCAAGAAAATCATGAGAAAAGGCTCCAGGAGAGATGTGAGCGTGGCGACAGTGGTATCCACTTCTTCTTCATAGAAGTCGGCAATTTTGTTGAGCATGGTGTCCAGAGATCCGGTGGATTCTCCGACCGATATCATCTGGATGACCATCGGGGGGAAGACGCTTGCCTTGCTCAGGGGTTCCGCGATGGTTTCGCCCTCACTGATACTGCCCCGGGCGTTCTGAATGGCATCCTCTACAATTTTGTTGCCAGCAGTCTTCGCCACAATGTTGAGACTGTCTAGGATGGGCACGCCACTGCTCACCAGGGTGCCGAGAGTCCGAGAGAAACGGGCGATCGCGATTTTTCGCAGGAGCATGCCAAAGATCGGGAATTTCAAGGTTAGTAAGTCGATGGCTTTTTTTCCTCC
>WVXP01000190.1:5318-5450 GCA_011773445.1 Pseudomonadota bacterium
GACGATAATCTGGGTAAGGAGGGGCAGGCTTTGCCCGGCCGAAAGAAACATCTTCTCGAAAGTGGGGATCACAAAGATCATCAAAATAGCCACCACGAGGATCGCAACAGCAACAATGACGCTTGGATACAC
>WVXP01000190.1:5582-7617 GCA_011773445.1 Pseudomonadota bacterium
TCTTGCTGCATGGCAAGAATATCCAGGGACTGAACAAGAGGGAGGCCAGCATCGATCATCGTTGCCAGCTGCCGGGTAAAAACTCCGACCGCCTTCTCCGACACTCTTTGACGCCCAAGTTGGAGTTTTATCTCCTTGCCTTTGGCAATGATCTTAGTGGGAATGATGTTCTGCTGGCGAAGCTGGATCCTGAGAGCACCTTCGCTGGTTGCTTCACCCTCTCCCCGCTTGATGGCACCCCTCAGCGTTTTTCCTTCCCATCTGTAGACTGGCATGGGCGAAATTCCTCCGATAGTGTGCATTTAGAAAAGCTGAGAAACACAAAAAAAAGCGGCTCGTCATCCACTGGGCGACTAATGGGGCCGACTCTGGATCGGCCGTGCCTTTGCTGAAACGCCCGCAGTCGACAACATCTGTCGGAACTCCTCGGGGTTGGAACTGCGTTGCATCGCCTCATTCAAAGAGACGAGCCCCTTTTCATAGACAGACAACAGTGATTGGTTCATGGTCTGCATGCCGAATTTTGCCTGCCCAACCTGCATCTGGGAGTAAATCTGGTGCACCTTGTCCTCCCGGATCAGATTCCGGATGGCTGGGTTGGGAATCATGATCTCCATGGCGAGGCATCTGCCCCCCCCGATTTTTGGAAGGAGCTGTTGGGTCAGAACCCCTTCTAAGACGAAGGACAGCTGGGCACGAATCTGTGATTGCTGATGCGGTGGAAAGACGTCAATGATTCGGTTTATTGTCTCCACGCACGAATTGGTGTGAAGGGTGGCAAAGGTTAAGTGACCGGTCTCAGCAATCGTGAGGGCGGCCTGAATGGTCTCGAGGTCCCGCATCTCCCCAATCAGTATAATATCTGGATCTTGACGAAGAACATGCTTCAGGGCCTCGGTAAAGCTCGTCGTATCGGAGTTGACTTCCCGCTGATTGATGATGCACTTTTTGTGTGGGTGGAGATACTCGATAGGATCCTCGATGGTAATGATGTGAGCGTATCGGTCGTCGTTAATCCGCTGGATCATCGAGGCGAGGGTAGTCGATTTTCCGGTACCGGTGGGACCCGTAACGAGGACCAAACCTTTAGGTTTTGCCAGCAACTCACTGATAATCGGAGGAATACCGAGTTTATCAAAACTTAGAATGTCGTATGGGATCGTTCTGAAAGCCCCGGCCACTGCTCCCCGCTGGACATATATGTTTCCCCGGAAACGGCTCAAACCCTTGATACCAAAAGAGAAGTCTAATTCGTTCTCCTCCTCAAAACGGTGACGTTGGGCATCCGTGAGGACGCTATAGCAGAGCCTCTTGGTCTCTGTCGCTGTAAGTGGCTCGGAGTTGAGCCTTACCAACTGGCCGTCGATTCTGACAACCGGCGGGGATCCTGTGGTGATGTGCAGGTCTGATGCTTTCTTCTCAATAAGTATTTCCAGAAGATTCTTAAGTTCTACCATTTTCCCCCCCGTGTGTGAGGCTATGTTGTTTGACCATTTTCATTCGATTGGGTCGATAGGCTTCATTGACGGTCATCGATCGTGGTTCGCAAGATTTCCTCGATGGTCGTCACGCCCTCGGCGATCTTCGTAATCCCTGACATTCTCAAGGTTTTCATCCCTCGACCGATCGCCCTCTTCTTAATATCGAAATGTGATCCTCGTGAGAGGATCAGTTCTTTCAAATCGTCACTGATGGGCATCACTTCGTAGAGACCGATCCTCCCCTTATAACCGGTTTGATTGCACAACTGGCAGCCCTTGCCTCGAAATACCCGGAAACCCTCTGTTTCGCTCGGGGGCACTCCCAGGCCGGCGAGAACCTTGGGACTCACCTTGATTTCCTCTTTGCACTCGCGGCANNTTGCACTCGCGGCAAATCTTTCGGACCAGACGCTGGGCAAGGATCAGGACAACAGAGGATGTGATGAGGAAAGGTTCAACATTCATATCGATGAGTCGACTGATCGTACTCGAGGCATCGTTTGTGTGGACGGTGCTCAAAACCATGTGCCCAGTGAGGGAGGCCTGGATCGCAA
>WVXP01000190.1:7744-9024 GCA_011773445.1 Pseudomonadota bacterium
CTTCTCACCGAAAATGGTTGGAGTCACCGAAACGCGAAAGTCCATCTCCCGGCCCTTGCCCAGGCGGAGTTTGATCCGACCATCCTGGGGCAGCCGTTTTTCCGCAATGTCCAGTCTCGACATGATCTTTAGACGGGAGGTGATTGCGTTGCGAATCTGGAGTGGAAGCCCCATCACCTTATGGAGCACGCCATCGACTCGGTAACGGACTCGAAATACCCGTTCGTATGGCTCAAAGTGAATATCGCTCGCTCCCATCTTGATNNCTTGATGGCTCTAACGAGGATTCCGTTGACAAGTTTGATGATGGGGGCTTCGATATTTTCGAGCAGGCCTTCCTCTTCTGCCGCGTCGACCACCTCGATATTATCCACGGCGCCATGAACGAGTTTGTCAAAGTCGCCCACATCAACCGTGGCCAGGGTGTCATCAAACTCATCATCAAAGCCAACGGACTGTGTTTCTTCGAGGCTATAGTCCCGTGCATCCAGGTTGGTCGACCCCAGTCCTGCGAGATCTCCTCCCCCTCCATAGTACTTCTTGATGGCCTCCACCAAATCCCTGTCAATGGCCACGACAGGTTGCACATTATATCCCGTGATGAACTTGATTTCGTCAATAACGATGATGTTGCTCGGGTCTGACATGGCCACGATCAGCTTGGGGCCGATCCGTTTTATCGGGATGACGAGATGTTTCTTGGCAATACTAGACGGGACAAGTTTGACGGCTTTCGCGTCAATTTGGACCTGAGAGAGCCTGACGGATTCAATGTTGTGGTGTTTGCCCAGGAACGTGAGAAGCGTGTCTTCGTCGATGTATTTGAGATTGATCAGATTGGTCCCGATGCTCCCACCGCGGCTCTTCTGTTCGGCAAGCGCCTTTTGCACCTGATCGGGGGTAACCAAATTGGCCTTGATGAGAAGTTCACCCAGTCGTTTACTCATTTTCACCTAACCTGGATTCTTTGATCGGATCGGTCTCGATGTAAGCAAAATGAATGCCACAAATGACTCACTTGTGGCCTTAGCTCGGTCCAGCTTTTCTAAATGACCTCTCGCAGAGATGAAGTCCATCCAAACCGATCGAGAACAGCTCGGGGAGGCGAGGAGCAAACTGCGAAAGCGTTTGCCGCAAACCTGAAAAGCGCGGTCTTACGACCGAGCAAATGGTATGGCAGGGAAATTTCGTTCGTGAAAGCATTCCCGCCAATTGATGGAAAAGGTCAAGAAACGAACAGTGAACGGAGATTGACCACATGGGTAGCGTTCAGATACTAA
>WVXP01000190.1:9041-12675 GCA_011773445.1 Pseudomonadota bacterium
TCTGCGATCCACTTGCAAATGCTGAGGCCCAAACCAGATCCGCCTTCTTTTCGAGATCGGGCTTTATCAACCCGGTAAAACCGATCAAAGATATGGGGGATGGCGTCTTGAGGGATGCCGATTCCTTGATCTGAGACGGTGATTACGGCAAAGCCGTTCTGTTTCTTCAAGGTGATATCGATGCGCCCCCCTGGGAGAGAGTACTTTATCCCATTTTCTATCAGGTTAAGCATCATAGACTTGAGACGCAGAGGATCTGCCAACGCGAGGATTTTGTGATTATCGTGGAAGTACACATCGATCGATCTCGAAGTGGCGAGCAACTGGGCCTGCACCTGAATGTCTGAGAGGAATTCAGAGAGATCGACGGTACTCTTTGTCAGAGGAACCTCTCCAGTATCGGCTCGGGAGAGCAAGAGCAGGTCGTCCACGATTCTGGTCATGTTATTGATCTCCTCGAGGTTACTTTTCAGGATTGCCCGGTATTCATCTCCTGTCCGAGCTCGGCGCAAGGCCACTTCAATCTCTCCTTTGAGAACGGTTAGCGGGGTCTTAAGCTCATGAGAGGCATTTCCACTGAACTGTCGCGTCTTTCTAAATGATTCATCGAGCCGGGAAATCATCTCGTTGAAGGTCTCGGCTAGGCGCCCGATTTCATCCTTGGTCTTTTTGATTCGAATTCTTCGGTTGAGATTATGCGACGTGATCGCCCGAGCGGTGTTCGTGACCTCATCAACAGGTCTCAAGGCTCGATTGGCCAGAAAATGCCCTCCCGCACTGGCAACCGCAAGAAGCGAAGGAATTGTGATGGACAGAATCAAGAGAAGTGTTTTAAGAGCCTTTTCCACATCTTCGAGAGAACTGGCGACCTGCACGATGTTGGTGATCCGGGGCCCCTCCACGATTGGGACGGTGACGATTCGAATGGGCCACGTCGCGATGGTCCGGTTGGTCTCGAACGTCACCCTCCCTTTTGCGGCGTTTCTAGAGGCCTCCCGGGAGATTGGAAGTTGAAATCTTCCGAGATTACCAGATTTAAGCCCGATTCGACCCCTCGCGTCCAAGACCTGGATGAACTTGCCTGTGGGGCGAGAGCCGGTTGCCTCTTCAATGAGCTCATCCAAATTACGTCCGTACTTGGCAAAGGGGCTCGAATATGATGCAGAGATAAAGTCGGCAATGCTCTTTATCTTCGAGTCCATATACTGGTGGAGGCTCTGATAGAGGGTGAAGTAGAGAAAGGCGCTAAAGGAACAGAGGATAAGGGCCAGAATAGCGACGTACCACAGGGTAAGACGGAACCGAATGCTCTGAAAGTACATGGTACTCCTCGTTGGTTTGATCCTATCCTTTCATCATGTAGCCCACACCTCGGATGGTATGGACCAGCTTGACGTCAAAGTCGCGATCGATCTTTTTCCGCAGAAAGTTGACATACACATCGATGACATTTGTGTCGGTGTCAAAATGGTAGTCCCATACGTGCTCCGATATCATCGTCCGAGTCAGGACTCTGTTTGGATTCCGCATGAAATACTCGAGCAGGGCATATTCTTTGGCCGTTAAGTTGATCTTATTACCCCCTCGTGTGACTTCATGAGTGGGGAGGGAAAGCCTCAGGTCCGCGATTTCGAGAATGGAGTCCTTTGTATCTCTCTCTCGGCGTAAGAGGGCACGAATCCTGGCCAGTAGCTCTCCAAAGGCAAAGGGTTTGGTGAGATAGTCATCGCACCCAGCGTCAAGGCCGTCCACGATATTGTCGACGGAATCCTTGGCAGTCAACATGAGGATCGGAACGAGGTTTCCGGTTTCCCGGATGCGCCTCAGGACGGTCATACCATCGGTTTTTGGTAGCATGATGTCGAGAAGAACAAGATCGTAATCGTAAATGGCGACCATGTCGAGGGCCTCTTCGCCATCGCAGGCTAAATCGACAGCGTAATGCTCCTCTTCAAGGCCTTTCTTGAGGAAACTGGCTACCTTCTTTTCGTCCTCAACGACTAGAAGACGCATGAGTCGCCTCGCCAAATCCCCTGGTAGAAGAATTATATCGGGTCCCTCCAAAAATGCAAGAGGGATAGGGGCTGAAATGAGTTCTCCCCTCGCTCCAAAGACCATTCTACGGCCTCTCCGGGGGTGGATCAAGGGATATATCTGTGGAGTTTCTTGAGTTTTGTGGACGCTCATGTCCCTGAGGGACGTTTGCGGTGGAAGGGTGTCAGAATTCCCCGGGCCGTTCCGAAATCCCTTTTCTCGCCTTTTGTCTGATGACAGTGGAAAAGGAGGGCTCTTCGCTGTTCAATAGCTTTTGTGGGTGCTGTGGGTTGTCAGTGGTCAGTTGTAACGATCAATTCACGTCATTCGATTGAAAATCAGATTCCCTGGGCCCGTTACTCGAATAGCCGTGGATGCGCGAATCTTAGTCTTGTGCAACGAACCACGAGCACCGAGATGAAGTTACAATTGATTTTTGTTTTAGACTTGCTAGAATGGATACTGGTTCGCCTATTATCAAAGGTTAGGGGAGTGAAAAATGGATGCGAAGATTCGGAAAGTTGCAGTTATCGGTACCGGTACTTTGGGAACTCAGATCGCAGTGCTAAGCGCATGCTTCGGCTACAGTGTCTCTGTTTACGACACCGATGCAGACTCATTTAGAAAGGCTTTCGAAAATGTGAGAGATTTCGTAAAGAACGCAAGAAGAGAACCGGTCGTCCGAGCAGAGGACTGGGAAAAGGGGGCCGACAAGGTGAAGTTCTGTCAGGACCTGAAGGAGACACTTCGCGATGCCGACCTCGTGATCGAGGCGGTTCCGGAAGATCTGGACCTGAAGCGGAGTGTTTTTGGAAGGATTGATGAGTTTGCCCCTCGAGTAGCCATCCTTGCAACGAACAGCTCGTCCATACCGATTTCAAAGATCGAAAGCGCCACGAACAGGCCTGAACAGTGCGTGAACATTCATTTCTACTATCCCGCTATGGGATTGAACATGGTCGATATTATGGGAGGAACGCGGACAGCACCCGAAACGATCGAAGCCGGTAAGGCATGGATTCGGTCCATCGGCTGTGTTCCGCTTGCGGTCAAAAAGGAGATCCTCGGTTTCTGCTTCAACCGTATCTGGAGGGTGATCAAGCGAGAGGCCCTCTACATGTGGGCGGAGGGGTTTGTAGACTTCAGAGATATCGACCGGGCCTGGATGATCTTCACAGGAATGGCTCAGGGCCCATTTGGCCTCATGGATGCCGTTGGTCTCGACACGGTTTTTGACATCGAGAAGGTTTACTACAACGAATCCAAAGACCCCATTGACCATCCGCCAGAGGCTCTCGAGGCCATGGTCGGGAGAAAAGAGCTTGGCACGAAAACCCAGAGGGGCTTTTACACCTACCCAGATCCAGAATTCAGCGGTCCAGATTTCCTAAAGGGATGAATCATTCACAGAGACCCAGTCTCAAGGTTATCGTTCCCAAAGGTGGCGTCGATTCCCTCTGATGAGAGGCGAGTAAACAGATGATGTTCAGATCTATAGTTCCCCTGCTTCCTTCCAGATCTTTATCAACTCCTGGTAGGAGGGAGGAAATGTCGCCTCAAAATCGAAGAAGCTGGTGATGGGATATCGGATCCCGGCTTT
>WVXP01000190.1:12680-40748 GCA_011773445.1 Pseudomonadota bacterium
GCATCCACTTTCGAAGCAGGAATAAGAAAAGACATCTCATAGTCCTGCGTCATACCGAATATCCTATCTCCATTGCCAGGGACAAGATACCGACATTCGTTCTTCATTATGGCTGTGATAATGGTGGCGCAGCCAAGCCTGCCCGCAGAAGACGATTGGATTGCGCCACCCTCCTGATATAGGGCTCCTTGAATCAGTCTCATGATCTGAGCGGGATTGCCATAAACCATGAGTACATCGGGCTCAAAGGCGGAACGGCTCAGGGGCGCCACCAAGATATGGCTGTAGACACCATATTCGAAACGATTAACAAGGTCTTCCTCTTTCTTACCAGCTTCCTTTGTGGCGGTAAACATGCCTGCGGCTAGATTTCCTTCATCGAAAAACTCGATGTTCTTGAAGAAACCAAAAGGAGCCGCCCCGAGAGAACATTGCATATCCTCCTTGCCCATGGCAATCGCCCAACCCAATTTTCGGGCCATGCCAATCCCCTGGCATATGGCCACCTTTTTTTTCATCTGCTGGAAGGGGCGGCGGATCTTTTCTGGTATCTCTCTATCTGATCGCAGCATCTTGATGGCGACCGGAAAGGTAAGGGGACGTACATAAGTGTTCAATTCTTGTTCGATCTCTTTCACATCTGCCATCACAACCTCCTTCCAAATCAGATTTTGACCTAGCCTTCCAACCTGGATCTAATCTCTTTGATTAACAGGGGAACAATCTTCCTAAAGTCCTCAACCGCCATGACGTCAGATACTTCAAATATATCCGCATGGGGATCCTTGTTTATGCTGATAACGTGTTTCGATCGATCCATGCCGACGACATGGTGCATGAGGCCGGAAATCCCAATTGCGATATACAGGTTGGGACGCACGGTTTTACCACTCTGACCGATCATCTGTCCCTCTTCGGCCCAGCCTTCATCAACCGGCGGACGGGTTGCACCGACAGCGCCTCCCAGGGCGGTTGCCAGGTCTTCAATCATTCTCCAGTCCTCACGGTTTCCAATGCCCCACCCGCCAGCAATAACCACCTCGGCTTTTTCTAGGGGAAGTTTTTCTGGCTCCCCCCTTTTGATCTCAACCACTTCAGGTCCCAGGTCTCCGTCTGGAAGCTCGAAGGCCACCTCTTTGATCTCTCCTTCCCTCTCCAGCGGTGCGATGATCTTCATGATGCCTGGCATCACGGTCGCCATTTGCGGACGATGGTCAGGGCAGGTGATGGTGGCCACAACACCTCCACCCCAGCCTGGAACCACCTGCAAGAGTCGTCCTTCCCGATCCAGCCTCAGGTCAATGCAGTGTGCAGAGAGGCCGGTTCGAACCTTGGCAGCTATCCTCGGAGCGAGTTCAACCCCCATGGCGGTTGCACCGATCAGCAAAATCTCCGGTTGGTANNATCGGCTATCAGGACTGATTCGGCTCCATAATTGATCAGAGTCTGAGCAAGAATTCTCACATGGTGACCCAGAAGCACGGCTGTAACCTTAGCCCCTGTCTGATCAGCTAATTCTCTGGCCTTACCTAGGAGCTGGAGGCCCACCTCATGCAGTTCGCCGTCACGCTGCTCCGCAAGAATCCAAATAGCGTGGTCATCCGTGAAACGCACAATCTTACCCCTGGGTTTGATCAGATGATGCCGTACAGTTGGATTTTGTCCACCAGACTCTGGACGATTTCTTCCAAAGATCCTTCCAGTCTTTCCCTTTCCCTTTCAAAGCGACGAATTTCTAGGCCGGCCATTTTGGTGGGCGAACCTTCAAGACCGATGAGGGTGTGGTCTAATCCCAGATTGGCGTGTGAAAGGACCTTAATCTCTTTTGATTCAGCTGCCATGATGCCGGTAAAAGGAATATACCGAGGCTTGTTGAGTTCCTTCCGAACAGAGAGAAGAATAGGCGGCGAAGCTTTGAGCTTTGTATGACCGCGCTCGATCTTTTGGGTGATGATCATATGGTTCTCGTCGAGCCAATCCAAACCGACGACATGCATAACATTTGGCAAATCCAAGAATTCGGCCAACTGCGAGGGTATATGAGCAGTGGAACCATCAATGGACGAATTGCCGCAAAATACAAGTTCGGGTTCCCCGATCCACTGAAATCCTGCCGCTAGAATGTGCGCCGTTGCAAGGGTATCAGATCCGGCAAAGGCAGGGTCCGACAATAAGACCGCCCAGTCGGCACCCCTAGCCAGCCCTTCCCTCAGAATCGATGTGGCAAAAGGGGGAGCCATTGAGAGCAAAACGACCTCGGTGCCCTGAGTTTCCTTGATCTTTAGGGCCTCTTCAAGGGCATGTCTATCCAGTGGATTCATGATAGTCGGAATCCCCTCCCGCCTCAATATCTGAGTGATCGGATCCATGGATACTTGATCCCAGTGCTTGGGATCAGGTACTGGTTTGACACAGACGATAATCCGTTTCACGTGCGCACCTGTCTTTATGCGTATTCGGGGTCTTTCAGAGACTAGCTTTTCGTCTTAAAAGGAGCCAAAGCAGCCCTCGCAAGAACTACTTTAGCGATCTCTGCCGTGCCCCCTGACGGAATCGTGACCATCGCATCTCGTAACAAACGCTGAATCCGGTACTCCCTCATGATGCCGTAGGCGCCATGGATTTCAATTGCCTTTTTCGCAGCATTTGCAGCAGCTTCACAGGTATAGTACTTGGCAAGAGCAGCCTCATTATCACACCGCATGTTTTGATCTCTCAGCCAGCTGGCTCGGTAACAAAGGAGCCGACAGATCTCAAGTTGCGAGAAGATCTCGGCCAGGTAGAACTGAATCGCTTGGAGGCTACTAATAGGCTTGCCATAAAGCGTTCTCTCGCTAGCAAATTTACAGGCTTCCTCATATACAGCAGTTAGGATACCGAGTCCGACAGCAGCCATCCCCGTTCTCCCGGTTTCGCTAATGGTTTTAATGGCCACCGCCAATCCGCCGCCCTCCTGACCGAGCAGGTTCTCCCTGGGAACCTCACAGTCATCGAATACCAGCTCCCCCGTATTCGCTCCTCGCAGACCAAACTTGTTTTCCTTGCGGCCCACCCTCGCTCCCGGTGTGTCCTTATCCACGATAAAGGCGCTCAATCCCTTGGCTCCCTCTTCAGTTTTTGCAATGACCACCCAGAAATCGGAAGTGTGAGAATTGGTGATAAAGCATTTACGTCCATTGAGAACATATTTGTCGCCCTTCAACTCGGCTGTTGTTTTCATTCCAACCACGTCCGATCCCCCTGTCGGGTCTGTGACCGCGACACATCCCATGGTCTCACCCTTTGCCAAGGGGGGCAGGTATTTCCCTCTCTGGGCATCGGTCCCGTAATCATTAATGTTCGCGCATGCCATATGGTGGACCTGCATAGCCATGGGCATCGCAGCACACACCCGCCCGAGTTCCTCCAAAACGATGGTACGTGCGACATATCCCAATCCAACCCCACCATATTCGGGTGGCGTAATAACTCCAGTGATTCCCAGTTTACCCATAGGCTCGAGAAGTTCTGTCGGGAATTCGCCCGTTTCTTCCATGGCCTCGATCTTTGTGGGGATCTCATTCTCAGCGAATTCCCGGACTGACTTTCTTAACAAATCCTCCTTCTCGGAAAATCTGAAATCCATCTTCGTCCTCCTGGATGAGTTTTTTGCCCGGTCGCGGCATCTTCATCTGTTGTCTCCCTGGCCAAGGCTCTCTAAGATGAGGATAGAAAGCATTCATCTTATTTCGGGGCTCGACCTGCATAGCAGGACAGAGCCAATATATCTACTGACGAGATATAGATCAAGCCGCAAGTTGTCTCTGGCGAGCCGGCGATAATTGAAAACCGGGTCTGAAAAGGAGACAGTACTGGTCAGGAAAACGAGGTTTCTTGAAATTCAGGAAACTCATCTCGCCCCGAATCTTGACAGCCTATATCGGCTCTGCTAGAATTTTTTCCCAATTTTTGCGAAGATTTCCGTGCCTTGAATCACTCCAATCTGTTTCGGGGAGTTGCCGATTTCGGCACTCAGTCCATCGTCGGAATATTCAGCTAAATCTCACTCGGCTAAAGGAGGCTTTGGTGATTCGGATCGCCGGAATTCAGATGGCTTGCAGTCAGGTAAAGGAGAAGAACATTGAGAAGGCGGTTAGACTGGCAAACCTTGCGGCAGAGAGGGGAGCAAAGATCATCGGCTTCCAAGAATTATTTCATACCCATTGGTTTCCCAAAGATATCAACCAAGATTGCTTTGCCCTTGCAGAGCCCTTTGACGGACCGGCAGTAGCGGCGATGCAACCTTTGGCCAGGGAAAAGAAGGTCGTTTTGATCTGTCCGATCTTTGAGAAGGAAGGCGAAAACACCTTCTATAATTCCGCTGTGGTGATTGACTCAGGGGGTGAGATTGTTGGGGTTTACCGGAAGATTCACGTTCCGCAAATCCCTTTGTGGGAGGAGAGGTCCTACTTCAAGCCAGGCAATGGCGGTTTTCCAGCCTTCTCAACTGCCTATGCAAAGATTGGCGTCCAGATTTGCTGGGATAATTTCTTCCCGGAAGGAACCCGGTGTCTTGCCCTCAATGGGGCTCAGATTATCCTAGCCCCCACAGCGGCCGCGTTTGCATCTCAAGACCGCTGGCAGACCATGATTTCCGCCAATGCCATGGCCAATGGTGTGTTCATTCTAAGGGTTAACCGTGTGGGAAGCGAGGATAAACAGGACTTCTATGGAAAGAGCTTCTGCGTTGGTCCTGAAGGCGGACTTCTGGGGGGGACCAGTGGAATCAAAGAGGGAATTCTATTTGCCGATGTCGATCTCCGGGAGATCGTAAGATACCGGAAGGAATATCCTTTCCTGCGCGATCGGCGGCCGAAGACTTACAAGGATATCTCTGACCCAAGTTCCTCAGACCCTCTGATCTCGGAAGATACTCATGAGCTAGGGTAGATTGAAGGCGTTCGCTTTCAGCGTTCAGCGACTGATTGCAACGGGGATTTTTCTAGGAACCGGGAAGGCAGGGGCGGTTTTCCGAAAACCGGAGTCAATGGATGGGGGGAACAACGAGAAGGAGATATTCCTCAGCGAGTATCCCATAATGAAGGGCATTCTGAAGAATATCCTGACGGCGGCTGTGGAGAGAGCCTTGGAGGAGAGAGGGGTCCGGCATGGCCAGATTCCCCCGGTTCTATTGGAGACTCCAAGGGTTCGGGGCCACGGGGACTATGCTACGAATCTTGCTATGGTAATAGCCTCCCAGGAGGGCGGCCCGCCCCGAACCATGGCAGAGGCGATTGTGGGCAACATCAGGGATGCCGAAAGGGTTATCGATCGGGTGGAAATTGCGGGACCCGGGTTTATCAATATTTTTGTTCAGAAAGCGGCCTGGGTCCCCCTGCTTAGGGAGATTGAACGCCAGGGACCGAAATATGGCGAAAGTCAGTTGGGTGAGGGCAAGCGAGTCCAGGTTGAATTTGTCAGCGCCAATCCGACCGGCCCCCTGCATGTTGGTCATGGACGGGGAGCCGTTACGGGAGATGTTCTTGCTCGCATCCTGAAAACAGTAGGATATAGAGTGTCGAAAGAGTATTATATCAATGATGTGGGAAGTCAGATCGAAACCCTCGGCAGATCGGTCTGGGCTCGATACCGCCAAATCCTGGGGGAGGAGGCCCATTTTGAAGATCATTGGTACCAGGGGAAATACGTTATTGATATTGCACAAGAAATAAGGAAAAGGAGGGGAAAAGAGCTTCTCACTTGGAACGAGGCCAAGGCCATCGCCTTTTGTCAGTCCTTCGCAACCCCATGGATTTTAAATGGGATTCGAACGGACCTGGAGGACTTCGGTGTCCGGTTCCAGAACTGGTATAGCGAGCAAAAGCTGTATGACAAGAATTTGGTCGCTCGGACCATCGATGCTCTAAGGAGAGAAGGGTTCGTGTATGAGCGTGAGGAGGCCACTTGGTTCTTGAGTACTCGCTATGGCGACGAAAAGGATCGGGTCCTCATCAAGGCGGATGGAGCAACCACCTATTTTGCATCGGATATCGCATACCACTGGGACAAATATCGAAGAGGATTCGATACGGTCATCAACATCTGNNTCAACATCTGGGGAGCGGATCATCACGGATATATTCCCAGGATGAAGGCCGCTGTCCAGGCATTGGGAAGACGTGAGGACGACCTCAGAATCGTCCTTGTTCGGCTGGTCAACCTCCTGATCGACGGTAACCCCCTGGCAATGTCGACCCGGGCGGGGCAGTTCACGACGTTACGGCAAGTTCTGGAAGAGGTTGGAAGAGATGCTTCACGTTTTTTCTTTCTCATGAGGCGGTCTGATAGCTCTCTCGACTTTGATCTCGGTCTTGCCAAGAAACGAGAGAGTGACAATCCTGTATACTATGTTCAATATGCCCATGCGAGAATAGCCAGCGTTTTGAGGGAGGCTCGCAGGCGGGGGATATCGATACCGTTATTTGAAGAAATCGAGTCCGAACGATTCGCTCTCTCGGAAGAGATCGACCTCATAAGGGCTCTGTCTGTGTTTCCGGAGGTGGTGGAAGGAAGCGCTCTTTCTCTCGAGCCCCATCGCATCTGTTTTTACACCCAGGAGTTGGCGAGCCTTTTCCACTCCTATTACAATTTAGGGAATAAGAATCGGGCTTTCAGAATCATTTGTGATGACCATGAAACGGCAAAGGCGAGGCTCTTTTTGGCGAAGACCACTCAGGTCGTTTTTGACAATAGCCTGAGACTCTTGGGAGTTTCGGCTCCGAATCGCATGTAGAAAAAACACGGGTCGTGATGAAAGATTTAAAGGGATATTGGGGAAAAGAGGATAAGAAACCGGGATCTCCAGGCTGGTTTGTCCTCGTGGTCTCACACCTGGCAATTCTTATGGTCGGTCTATGGCTTGGCCACTGGATGGGTGAACACTTCGCGCAAGTCTCGGTGCAGCAGAAAGCAATTCCTCGGGGGACCGAATCGGAGAGAAAGGGGCCCTCAGAATCGAATTTGAATGGAAAAAGAGGATTGCCCCGTGGAGTTCCCAGAAACGAATCGACCGGAGAAGGTATGGCAGCCTCTTCTGATGGGAGAGAAGAAGAGCCTGAATTCACTTTTTATGAGTCCCTCCAGAAGGAAAAAATGCCCCTTGATCGGAGACCGATCGAGGCAAAGGAAGCGAAGAAAAGAGAACGCACTCAAGGGACCGATACCCATGTCCGCGTAATGAAGGGACAACCGAAACCGCAGGATCAGAAATCGACTCCTCGAGCCTACTATGTTCAAGTCTCCTCCTTTCGAGATGAAGAAAGAGCAAGAGCTCTCGCAGAGCGCCTCAAGAAACAGGGTTATCCAGCTGAGGTTGTCTCGAAGGTCGTCATAAACAGAGGGATCTGGCACAGGGTCCGCATGGGTCCATTCAGAAATGAGTCAGAAGCCAATGAGAAGGCGACGGCAGTCATGCAAAGTGAGAAAGTCGCCCCCCTCGTCATGCCCGAAAGGGAAGGGGAGGGACCCTGAACCTGAAACCGACTCTTTCGCCGGTCGAAAAATTTAAACTAAGGAGTGATAAAACCCCATGGTCAAAAAAGGCAGGAGACAGAAGAGTCAAGTCAGAGAATGGACGGAAGCAATCGTTTTCGCCTTGCTCATTGCCCTGTTCATCAGGACCTTCGTTGTCCAGGCTTTCAAAATTCCGTCGAGTTCCATGGTGCCGACCCTCGAGGTGGGCGATCATATTCTGGTTTGGAAGTTTATCTACGGGGTCAAGATTCCATTTGTTGACAAAAAGTTCGTCGCAAGAAGCCCGGACCGAGGTGATATCATTGTTTTTATCTATCCAAGGGACAAAAGCAAAGACTTCATCAAACGGGTCATCGCTTTGCCAGGAGAAAAGATACAGATCATTGGTAAGAACATTCTCATCAATGACAAACCGATTGACGACCCATGGGGATATTATGCGAAAACCCACGGGGACACCGGACCGGTAAGGGATAACTACGGTCCAAAAATTGTTCCACCGGATTCTCTTTTTGTTATGGGAGATAACCGAGATAACAGCCAAGACAGCCGGTATTGGGGATTTGTGGATATCAATGCCGTGAAAGGGGAGGCGTTTGTCATCTACTTTTCATGGGATAGAACGTCGCGTAAAATCCTGAAAAAAATTCGCTGGAATCGGTTGGGTCACCTCATCCGATAACTGCAAAAATGGTCACTTTTGAGATTGAGGCGCCTGAGGTGGGACCTCTTCGAGAGAGCTTTTCTCTGAGGCTTAGCTTTTTTCTATATAATGCTCCGTTTCGGAGGAGAGGATGCGCTTTGCCTGGGCGACATCTTTTTGAATCTGTTCGATCAAGGCCCCTGAGTCTCCAAAGAGCTTTTCATCGCGAATTCTCTGGATAAAGGCTACCTGAATCTCACTGCCATAGATGTCACGGTTGAAGTCGAAAATGTGAACCTCAACGGAAAATCGGTTGCTTCCAAAAGTGGGATTCAAACCTACGTTCGCCACTCCATGATACAACTTCTTGTCAATCAGCACTTCCACCGCGTAGACACCGTTTTTTGGATAGAGTTCATTGAGGATTTCGACATTAGCTGTGGGCACCCCGAGGAGCCTACCTCGAGCCGTACCCCATACGACCTTTCCGAGGACCGTGTAGTGGCGTCCCAGCAGCCGTGCAGCTTCAGGCATATCGCCACGTTCAATCAGTTCTCGAATAACAGAGCTACTGACGGTCCGATTGCCCACACGAAGGGGCCCAACCACTTTTAGGTGGAAAACAAATTCCTGGGAATAAGCCCTCAGATCATCTACACCACCCTGCCTCCCCTGACCAAAAGAGTAGTTGTAACCCACGATAACGGTGTGGGGGCCTATTCGATCAACAAGAATCGATTTTACGAAATCCCTTGCTGACATGGCCGAAAACTCCCTCGTAAACTCAGCGCAGATCACCACATCAATTCCCGATTTCTCAATAAACATCATCTTCTTTTTGAAGGGGGTAATTAGGGGCGGGCAGGCATCGGCCCGGAGTACCTTGAGGGGGTGAGGCTCCAAGGTAAATACAATCGATTCACCCCCGACATCTTTTGCCGCTTGTTTGGTCTGTTCGAAGATGAGCTGGTGCCCCAAATGAACGCCGTCGAAGTTCCCCAGAGCCACCACGGGGTTTCGAAAGCTTTTGCTAATCTTGTCAGTCCCGAATAGAATCTCCATGGTCATTTCAGGTCATGAATGAGATGGTATCGCAGTGTTTCACTTTCTCGGGTTGTTCGTCTATGGAAGAACTCTTGTGAAGAACCGTTTGACAGGGGTATCGATCTTATCATAGGGTGCATCTTGTGGGCTGACCTTAAGCGTTTACAGAACCATGAAGGGATAGTAAGGTACGCCTAGTCCCTTGGACTGATGGTTCTCTGGAATACAAGGCCCTGTTGGAAGAGACCATGGTATCAGCACTCTCAGACGAACGAAGGAAATACTCCAGAATTTCTGCCGGTCTTCACGTTGCCTTCCACACCGACGGTGACATCGTGACGACGACAACCGAGAACATCAGCTTCGGCGGGATGCGAATTGTCACGCCTCGGCTCATATCTCCAGGCCGAGTTCTGGACTTTATTATTACGCTCAAAGGGAGGCCCATCGATACCAGGGGCCATGTCGTCTATGTTTCAAGCGACAAGGCACACGCAGGCATTCAATTTGATAAGGTCCTTCACAGTGAATGGGAAAATTCTTTTGAGTCTCCCGAGCAGATTGGTTTTGGTAACGATTACATCAGCGAAAAAATTCAGATCTGAGTGGGCGGGACTTTTTCGGCTACCTATTCTCCTTTCTCTATTTCCATGAAGATCGTCCCTCGGCTGAACAGCCGCACCTCCCCAGTGGATTCAGAGATGACCACCGCGATCGCATTGGTTACATTCGTTATCCCTGCAGCAGCACGATGGCGGCTCCCCAGTCCCTGAGGAATCTCAATCGTCTCCCCCGACGCATCCAGATGCCTGCCTGCAGCCAATATCACGCCATCATTCCGAATGACAAAGGCTCCATCGAGTGAGGAGAACTCTCTGATGGTGTTTCTGAGCCTTGGGTCGAGGATATGCCTCTCTTCCTCC
Organism: Pseudomonadota bacterium; assembly: GCA_011773445.1. Classification (GTDB taxonomy): domain Bacteria; phylum Desulfobacterota; class BSN033; order WVXP01; family WVXP01; genus WVXP01. Next base: position 22,803 of record WVXP01000190.1, read on the forward strand.
GGGTACCCTTTGAAAGGGTTGATGACCATTTGATGGGAAAACTTGAGAACCTCTTCCTGGTCGCCCAGGACGAAGATGGCGCCGACGGGCTTGCCTTCTCTTCCCTCAATGGCAAGTTCGAGGGCTGTGGTAAGCAGGGCATCAAAAACCTCTGGGTTCACGACTTCGGACACGACCGGAAGATTGGCAGTCGAAATCATTTCGAATTCTTTTCCTAGATCAAGCACGATCAGCGTATCGAGAGCCGGGGATCTGGGAGTTGCCGACAAACAAACGAGCTTGTCCCCTTCTTTGACCAATCCTGCTGATACGGCTCGAATGATGGCAATCTTGATCTGATTGAGTCGTCCCAGTTCGATCTGGGGCACCATCAGCATCTTTTGGATATACTGAGAAGCCTCTCCATAGGTCGTCTCATCTCTGGCCACGGCGATGAGATCTGCCTTGGCCTCTTGGACCATCTTTAGAAAGCTTTCATAATCCTGAATCACGTCCGCATAAATGAGGATCGCGTTCGCACCGGATTTCTTGGCAATCGTGCAGGCGGCCTCCAGCATCACTCGGTTGCCCTCCTTCATTCGGACGTCTTTCCTCTTGCCAGATGAAGATAAGCCGGCCCTTTTGGATGTCATTTTGTCTCCGAAATACCGTCCTACTGACTCAAGATCCTCCGTTGGGGTTTAGGTTGCTATGTTCCTTTTATTACGCGAGTCGATGTCGTCCGGTTTCTTCTCTACCTCACGTACATCTGATTGGAATGGACTATTCGGTATATACCATGTCGAAATCTCAGCTTTTACAAGGCCCTTTCGAGGTCCACAATGACACCTTGACCATCAAATATAGTGTCTGTCCGGGAGAGAGTCAAGGGAAGTTGGGTTCACACAAGGCGTCGCAGAGAACTCAGGAGTCAGAATCCAGCATGAGTACGGACTTTCTCTTCAATGAAGCCTGCACGGTAACTCATCCTGAATTGTGACGATCCTCAACATGCTCATTGCTCAAATCGACAAACGATTACGGTAACTTGGCTCATATCGCGACCGTGTGTTATAATTCATCGGGTTGCACCGAACCGGCTGTTGTGAAACGGCCATACGACGCATCTCCTAGACGTTACTGAAATCATTCAGCTGTTTTACAGGCTTTCTCGACATTTCCGACGAGGGTTCCGTATGGGTTTTACCTGTGGCATTGTTGGTCTTCCCAACGTGGGAAAATCGACGATTTTCAATGCCTTAACGGCGGCCAGTGCGGAAGTTGCGAACTACCCTTTCTGCACGATCGAGCCGAATATCGGAGTTGTCAATGTTCCAGACGAACGGTTGGGCCTTCTGTCAGATATCATAAAACCCGAGAAAGTGACACCAACGGTCCTGCAGTTCCTCGACGTTGCTGGCCTCGTCAAGAATGCAAGCAAGGGGGAGGGTTTGGGCAACCAATTCCTCGGGCACATCCGAAATGTGGATGCCATTGCTCACGTTGTCCGCTGCTTCAACGGTGAGAGTGTGACGCATGTGAACGGTTCTGTTGATCCAGAGCGGGATGTTGATATCGTTAACACCGAACTGATCCTAGCTGACCTTGAGAGTCTTGAGAGAAGAGTGGCGAAGACTGAGAGACTCGTCAAGACGGGAAGCAAGGAGATGGTGGAGGCGCTGGAGGTCTATAGAAAGGTTACGGAGGCGCTGAACGATGGTCGCATGGCCCGAACCCTCAAATTCGAGAGAGAAGCACTGGAAGTATTCAGGGATCTACGGCTTCTCACCGCGAAGCCCTCGTTTTACGTGGCCAACGTTGAGGAGAAAAGCCTCGACACGGGTGGGGAGCATCTGAAGGTCTTGGTGAGGAAAGCTGAAAAAGAGGGGGTTTCGGTCGTTGTCATCTGTGGAGAGCTCGAGGCGGAAATTGCCCAACTTCCCGAATCTGAGAGAGAGGCATTCAAGAGGGATTTTGGGATCGAGGAGTCGGGCCTCGAGAGACTGATTCGGATCGGCTATGAGATCCTGGACCTGATCACTTTTTTTACGACGGTCAGTTCCGAGCTGAAGGCCTGGACTGTTCCCAGGGACACTCCGGCGCCCTCGGCTGCCGGTAGGATTCACTCTGACATGGAACGCGGATTTATTCGGGCAGAAGTGATTTTTTACAGGGACTTTCTGGATTGCGGTTCCGAACATGCGGCTCGAGAGAGGGGACTTTTACGATCAGAGGGGCGGGAGTACATTGTTCAGGACGGTGATGTGATTCATTTTCGGTTCAATGTGTAGCGAGTTCGTCCTGAAAATGCTTTTTCCGCATTTTTAGAAACGCTTTGAATCGCAGGGCTACTGGATCTGGGAGTCTGCTATAGGGAAAATGTGACATCGGGTGGTTTTTTGTCCCTTCCAGGTGAGACGACTGACCTACGGGCCGCTTTTTGCTATGAAAGGCTAGGCAGGTGATTTCCAGATGCTGAGGGAAGAAAAGATCAAGAATCTTCCGCCTCGTCCGGGTGTCTACCTCATGAAGGATCGGGGCGGGAAGATCCTTTATGTGGGAAAGGCGAAGAATCTCAGCCATCGGCTCAGATCCTATTTCGGTCGATCGGAAGATTCGAGATTCCTCGTGCGGTTCTTTGTGTCTAAGATAGAGGATGTCGAGTGTATTGTGACCAATACGGAGAAAGAGGCTCTTATCCTCGAAAACAATCTCATTAAGAAGTTCAAGCCGCGATACAACGTCAAACTAAAAGATGATAAGACCTACTTCAATTTGAAGTTAGATATTCAGAATCCCTTTCCTAGGCTGACTCTTGTCAGAAGGGTTCGGAACGATGGGGCCTGCTACTTTGGCCCCTTCTCTTCGAGTCGATCTGTCAAAGAAACCATGAACTTTATCGAGAAGTATTTTCAGTTGCGTAGATGCGCTGATAGTAACTTTAAGAACCGGAGACGTCCTTGCCTCTATTATCAGATGGGACAATGCCAAGGGGCCTGTGTCGGTCTCGTTGATGAGAAGCGTTACCGAGAGAGAGTGAGAGAGGTCATTCTCTTCCTTGAGGGGAAGAAACGCCAGCTCATCGACATATTGCAGCGGAGGATGGAAACGGCATCTGAGAGCCTTTCGTTCGAAGAGAGTGCCCGCCTTCGGGATCAGATCCAATCCATTGAGAAGACCATCGAAAAGCAGAAGATCGTCTCATTTAGACCCGTGGACCAGGACGTGATTGCACTCTACCGTGAAGGGGCGCTCGTGGAGATTCATGTGCTGTTTGTTCGCCAAGGAAAGGTCATGGAGGGCCAGTCTTTTTCCCTCTCTGCGCAACAGGTTCCTAACGGGGAGGTCATCTCCTCTTTTGTGAAACAGTTTTACGCCGGCGGCAGGCTTATTCCTCGAGAAATCCTTCTCCCCTTTGAGGTTGAAGACCGCGACGCAATAGCCGAATGGCTTACGGAACAGAAGGGTAGCAAGGCGACCGTCAGGATTCCAAGACGGGGATCCTCTCTTGGCTTGCTGAGAATGGTGGAGAAAAATGCCGAGATCTCTTTCAAGGGAAAACAGACAAGGGAGAAGAATCTCGGAGCTAGTCTCGAGGAACTCAAAAAGCGATTACGTCTGAGCCGGATCCCTCGACGGATTGAATGTTTTGACATTTCCAACATCCTGGGGACTGCTGCCACAGGTTCGATGGTGGTCTTTCAGGATGGGCAGCCGGACAAGGCCCAGTATCGCCGTTTCAAGATCAGATCTCTCTCGCAGCCTGATGATTATGGCATGATGTACGAGGTTCTCTTTCGCCGCTATTCTAAGGCGACCCACGAGGATGGTTTACCGGATCTCATTATGGTCGACGGCGGGAAGGGGCATCTCCAGGTGGTCCTTGAAGTTTTCAAGGATCTCAATATGAAGGTGGGGGATGCCATCGCTTTGGCAAAACCCCGACGCCTCCAAGGGCGTTCAAAAGGGGAAGAGAGATCAGGAGAAAAGGTTTACATCCCGAGAATCAAGGACCCCATCCATATGCCCAAGCATTCAATAGCTACCTTCCTGCTCCAGAGGATTCGAGATGAATCTCACCGGTTCGCCATCTCCTATCACAAAAAGCTGCGGAGAAAAAGAGACCTTCGTTCTATTCTCGATGACGTTCCCGGAGTTGGAAAAGCTCGAAAAAGACAACTCCTCAGGCAGTTTAGAACGCTACGGCAAATCCAGAATGCTTCGATCGAGGAACTCCAGCGCGCCAGCGGGATCGACCGGACGACTGCCGGTAGAGTCTTCCAGTTCTTTCAAGGGTCAGAAGTCAGGGGACAGAGAGCACCTAAATAGATCATCGTTAACCCAATCAATTCCTCGTAATGAGCCGTGAATCTGCTTTTGCTCCTCTTTTCTCCCTGACTTCTCAGATTTTTTCGAAGAGCGCCATCTGGGTATCCTCTGGGTAGGCAGGAATAGGAACGGGATAATCTCCCGTGAAACAAGCATAGCAGAAGGTTTGGTGATCCTCTCCAACACACTCCCTCAGCCCCTCTTCACTCAAATACCCGAGGGAATCGGTGGTTAGATACGTGCAAATCTCATCCACCTTGTGGCTGGCGGCAATCAACTCTTTTCGCAAAGGCGTATCGATCCCGTAAAAACACGGATCGGTGATTGGAGGAGAACTTATCCTGGCGTGGACCTCGTCTGCCCCAGCGTTTCTGATCATCTTTACAATCTTTCGACCCGTTGTGGCCCGGACTATCGAGTCGTCGACGAGGATCACCCTTTTGCCTTTGATCACATCCTTGACAGGATTGAGCTTGATCTTGACCCCGAAGTGACGGATGGACTTTTCTGGTTCGATGAAGGTTCGTCCCACGTAGTGATTCCGAATGAGCCCTAGTTCCAATGGTATGCCTGACTCCATAGCATAGCCAATACTGGCCGGGAAACCAGAATCGGGAATCGGGACGACAACGTCGGCTTCGACAGGATGCTCTCTGGCCAGCTGTCTCCCGAGTTCTAGCCTCACAGAGTAAACACTCCGATCAAAAACGACGGAATCGGGACGGGCAAAATAGATGAATTCAAACACGCACAGAGAATTCGTCGTTTTTTCAAACGGCCTCATCGACTCAAGACCCCTCTCATTGATGATCAAGACCTCGCCCGGCTCTACCTCCCGCAAATATGTGGCGCCGATCAGATCAAAAGCACAAGTTTCAGAAGCAACGACATAGGCGTCGTCCAGTTTCCCCAGAGCCAGTGGCCTGAATCCGTTGGGATCTCGAACGGCGATGAGCTCTTCTTCGTTCAGAAACAACAGGCTGTAAGCGCCCTGGACCTGTTGCAGAGCGGCAACCACACGGTCCGCGAGCGATCTTTCACGAGATTGGGCGATGAGATGGATGATGACCTCTGTATCCATGGTCGACTGGAAGATAGATCCATAGGCCTCAAGCTCATCCCGAATCCTGCTGGCGTTTGTCAAGTTCCCGTTATGGGCAACAGCGAGGCTTCCTCGAGCGTATTCAACGACAAAAGGTTGAGCATTCTTAATGTGACTGGCGCCCGCGGTTGAGTAGCGGACATGGCCGATCGCCCGATCGCCAGGAATTCGATCAATGATGTTTCGCGTAAAGACCTCAGAGACGAGCCCCATGCCTCGGTGGGAATAGAGGATCGAACCGTCTGATGAGACGATTCCTGCACTCTCCTGACCGCGATGTTGGAGCGAATAGAGACCCAGGTAGGTGAGGTTGGAAGCCTCAAGATGCCCAAAAATGCCAAATATACCGCACTTCTCAACGGGTTCCATCATAACTCAAGCGCCGAGGCCTTAACTATGACTCAACCAAAGTCTAACCTCTTACAGGATCTTTTTCCACCGTTTCCGGATTGGAGGTTCTCGGTTTTTGGAAGAGAGGGCGTCCCACGAATCAAGGGGTTCCTCCTCGCCTGACACCTTGAACTCGTGTGCTTTCCCACTGGAATCTGTTCCCATGATTCAGCAAGAATTTTCGAGTCGACAAACAGTAGGACTATCTCCCCTTCCGGCTGCGAGGGTGGGGCTCCCTGTCTCCATATCCTTGTGGGTGGGAAGAATGCCAGGTCCAGGCGGTCTCTATGATCTCCGCGAGGTTGGGCCATTGGATGGTCCATCCGAGTTCACGTTTGATTCGATCAGAACTCGCAACCAAAACTGCTGGATCCCCGGGTCTGCGTTCTGCTGGAATCTCGGGGATCTCTTTCCCTGTGATCCTTCTAGCCGTCTGAAGAACCTCCAGGACGGAGAAGCCTTTTCCATTACCGAGGTTGTAAGTAGCGCTCTGTGAACCGCTCTCGAGGGCTTCCATCGCTAGAATGTGGGCTTCAGCTAAATCTTCAACGTGAATGTAGTCGCGAATGCAAGTCCCGTCTGGTGTTGGGTAGTCCGTCCCGAAGACCCGAACAGCCTCTCTCTGGCCGAGCGCTGTTTTCAGAACGATTGGAATCAAATGGGTCTCAGGGTGATGATGCTCCCCAATGGTCCCGTCCCTATCAGCTCCCGCAGCATTAAAATATCGAAGGGATATGGATCGCAGCCCATGTGACGTCTCGCATCGCTTCAGGATTTTTTCGTAGTAAAGTTTTGTCTCTCCATAAACATTCGTCGGATGTGTGGGCGCTTCCTCGTCTATGGGAGTACATAAGGGCTCGCCATAGACGGCCGCTGAAGAGGAAAAAACCAAGGTCTCTACTCCAGCCTGGTGCATGACCTCAAGAAGATTGAGACTGTTGGTAAGGTTGTTTCGAAAATACTTTAAGGGAAGTTGTTCTGACTCTCCTACCAGGCAGTAGGCTGCCATATGAATTACGGCATTGATTCCGTAGTGCCGAAGGATCTGATACATCTTCGTTTGGTCAGCGAGGTCTCCCCAAACAAACTCGGCATCGCCCACGGCTTCATGATGTCCCTGTTCCAGGCTATCATAGACGACAGGGTCGTGCCCTCTGTGAGACAGGGCCCTCACGATGAAACTTCCGATGTAACCAGCGCCTCCTGTGACCAAAATTCGAGACATGATGCTCTTCTTTCCAATCGCGTGATCCAATATAACGAGCCTTCCGGGGAGGTGTCAACTTTTGAGGCCTTCACTTGGGAGCCGGTAGCTTTACTTTGACTGACAAAAACACTCGTTTTGCCTGTGTTGGGAACTCCGTCGTCCTTCGGCGACATTTGCCGGAGGGCTCGCGCCACCACCGAGGTTAGGGGGGATTGGGGAGAGGTGAGAAGGTCCTCGAAGGGTTGAATGTTGAAAAAGGGCAAACATTGTGTTAGAAAGTCTTGGTAAAAACGATCTAATTGTCATGATTTCCTTGGTGAATTGAGGGTTTGGATTCATGACGAGGGACGGATGGCTTATTTTTTGCTAGGGGCATAGATGGGAGAACCCTTCTTCTTCTCGTGATCATGGATTTGATGAGAGCCAGCAATTCAAGCGGTGACCCTCGGTTTCCACATGAGCGCCGGAAGATTATGGGGTGAGAGACCTATTTTTGCCTGCGCAGGTTCTTCCCTGTGACCTCGTGAAAGGAGACAAGACATGCCTAAAGAACTCTTGATTGCTGATCCCAACGTCACGGCGCAGGAGGAATTTGAGGCCATTTTCGAAGGAACCGACTCTCAGTTGATTTTTGCAGAGAATGGCGAGGATGCGCTCCTAAAGATCAAGCTCTACAAGCCAGATTTGGTTATTGCTGATGTGACGATGCCGAATAAGGATGGGTTTGAACTGTGCAAGATCGTGAAAGAAAACTCGGAACTCAGCAATACCCCGTTCGTGCTTCTGGCGGGAATCTTCGAGGACATAGAAAAATCAGACCGGGAGAGGGTGGGAGCCGATGGGGTGATCACCAAGCCCCTAAAAGTAGATGAGATCTTGCCACTCGTCAAAGATCTTCTGAAGGCCAAAGCCATCCCCCTCAGAGCCCAAGAGAAGGCTGGGGAGGGCATTGAGGAACCTTTGGCTGAAGAGGCACTGTCGGGTGAAGAAGAGCTTCCTTCGATCGAGGGTCTGGAAGAGATGGAAGTGGCTGCAGCAGAGGGGGTCGGCGAAATCCAGCCCCCGGGTAAGGTGGAGGAGGAGCAGATTATCGAACTGACAGACGTGGTGGAGGAGGAATCTCCTGCACCGGCTTCTGAGGATGAGAGAGTCGATGAACTATCTCTGGAACAAGTCACGGGAGGACAGGAAGTTCTTCCTGAAGACACGGCGCTGGACGACAAGGCCCTTCGAGATATTGATCTTGATGAATCCGCTGAAGAACTGGAGTTAGAGGAGGTTGAACTCGATGAGAGTCCGCGGGAGGGAGAGGGTGGAAAAGTTGAGGAACCTTCGGCGGACCTCATCGAGGACCTTGAACCTGAAATATCGCGGGAGGTTCAGCTGGCCCCAGAGGATGAGGGACAGAAAGAGGGTGAGGATACTCTTTTGGAGCTGGAGGAGGTCGAATTGGAGGAGATCTCTCGAGAAGAAAAAGGTGGAGGGGTCGAGGGACCGCAGACAGATTTGATCGAGGACCTCGAAATCGAAACAGCGGGGGAAGCGGATTTGGCAATGGAGAAAGAGGAACCCTCTGATGAAGCGATGAAAGCGGAGCTCGAGGAGGAGATTGATCGACGTATCGATTTGGCTCTGGGGGAGGAACAGGAAGAAGAGGATACCCTTCTCGATCTGGAGGCAGGGCAACTGGAAGAAGAGTTTTCCCTCGAGGGAGCGGAGGAGCCCGAGGCGCTCGCTGAAGAGTTGGGACCGCCTGAGGTTCCGGAGGATCACGCAGAGTCTGGTGAGTTGACTGGAGAAGAGGAAGAGACCGTCCTCGAACTGATTGAGACCGAGGAACCGGGGGAGGGGTTAGAAGAAGAGGTGTCGCCCCATGAACCGCCCCTTGAAGGGCCAGAGGAAATGGAGGGAGGCGAAACACTCCAGCCCTTAGCGGCTACAGTTTCGCTGGAGACCCTCCAAGATCTGGACGAGTCCTCGAGTGAGGCAATTGATCGAGTCTCTGAGGACCTTGAGGAACTCTCCATGGAAGGTTTAGAGGACCTAGGCGAAACGGTCGAGGACCTTGAGGAGTTTCCATTCGAGGACGAATTAGAAGGATTACCTGGGGAGAAGATCCAAGAGGCTAAGGAGGATCAGGGAGCTGATGGAGCGATATCGGAGAAGGATGTAGAACCGGAAAAATTACCCCCGGATGAGGATATGCAAATCGAAGAGATCCTCGAGGATGTTCCGCATGCCGAAGAAATAGGGCAGAGGTTGGATGGGGAAAAACTCGTCGATGTTGGAACTGAAGGTCTGAGGGAAGGCACCGAGAAGGAGCCTGTTGAGGAGGGTTTGGAAGAGGCTCGCGACGAATTCGCCGAGGGATTAGCGGGAGAGGGGCTGGAGGAAGCTGAGGGTTCTTTCGAAGAATCTCTTCAGGAGCCAGTCGCAGAGCCTGCTGAGTCCGGTTCTCATCCGAGCGAGTTGATAAAGGAGGAGCCTGTCTCCGTGGAGGAGATCGAGGCATTCCAGAAGCGTCTTTCGAGTGATCAAGATGTCGTAGAATCTACTCCAGAAGCGGTCACCGAGCCATCCGGTGATCGGATTGAATCTTTGGTCCGGAATGCTGTGGAGGAGGCTCTGCGGAGAATCTCGGAGAGTGTGATCCCAGAGCTGAGCAAGAGAATCATCCAGGTGGCCTCGGAGCGGATTGAAGAGGTGGTCCAAGAAGTCGTACCAGAGCTTGCGGAAGGCGCCATCAAAAGGGAGATCGAGAAACTGCAAAGGGGAGGAAGCTAATCGAATCTCCCTCTGTTAGCGAGCGGATTGACGATACACGTTGCTCTGAGGTTTTCCAACAGGTATGTATCCCCCGTTTTAAGAAATCCCAACTGAACCCAGTGTTTCCTTTTGTTTAGCCGAGGAGATTTTTGGGCTCTGGCTTGGGAGGATTGATTCAGTCTGTCTCCCGGCAACACGATTTTTGGTAGAGGTGGGCCGCCGCATAGGGTGGAGTTTCCTGAGTTTTATAAGCAAGAAGTTTATAACGGTCTGATGTTTTCACGACAATTTTGAATCTTTTAATTGGACCCTCATATCCCTTCGCTCCCTTGCTGCTGCTTTGACCTTCTCTCCCGCCGTTGGCGGACAGGTGGGAGCGGGCTATCGCCTAAATTCCTTTTCTCGACATTTGTCTTATGAAAGTGGAAAAGAAGCGCTCTTCGCTGCTCAAAAGCTTTTCTGGGTGCTGTCAGTTGCCGGTTGTCAGTGGTCAGTCGTAACGATCAATTCACGCCATTCGATTGAGAATCAAATTCCCTAGACCCGTTACTCGAATAGCCGTGGATGGGCAAATCTTAGTCTTTATACAACGAACCACGGACCACGAGCACCGATTTTTGGTTTAGAGCTTTTCTTCCCACTTTCTGGCAAAATACTTTTGCAAAGCTTCGACCAGAGTGTTCTAAAGCTATTTGGGAAAGGCCCGAGGAGTGCTGGCACCCTTTCACGGAAGACGTCCCTCGGAGACATAAGGGTCTAAAAAACTGAGGAAACTCGACCCTCATAGGATGTTGTGATTTTCGCTGGGGGGACATCTTCCACCTGAGACCGGTTGACATTCTCCCGTAATTCTGTTTAACACTTTCCACAAACCGCACTCAGTGGCGCGGTGAAGGGACTTGTTTTGGACTTGTCGACGAGGGTCTTCTTGTCGAACAATCTCATGGTTAGGTAGGGAATGATGATTCGAGGCTTTTAGAAAGGGTCGTGTATGGTGAAGGGCGAATTGAGACTGAAAAAGGCTTATGAGTTTAAAGGGGTAGAAAAACGGTGGTACAAGTTCTGGATGGATCAGAACCTTTTTCACGCCGAAGAAAACTCTGCAAATGCTCCCTATTCAATTGTCATCCCGCCTCCCAATGTGACGGGTTCGCTCCACATGGGCCACGCCCTCAATAACACCCTCCAGGACGTTCTCATTCGTTTTCGAAGAATGCAAGGAAGGAATACTCTGTGGCTACCCGGGATGGATCACGCAGGGATTGCCACCCAGAACGTGGTCGAAAAGCAATTGGCCAAGGAGGGGGTGGATCGGCATGCTTTGGGAAGAGAGAAGTTCGTTGAGCGAGTCTGGAAATGGAAGGAAGAGTATGGAGGCCTTATCATCAGCCAACTTAAGCGATTGGGTGCATCCTGTGATTGGAGTAGACAGCGATTCACCATGGATGAGGGGCTTTCCGATGCGGTTAAGGAGGTCTTCGTCCGTCTATATGAGGATGGTTTGATTTACCGAGACAAGTACATCATTAACTGGTGTCCTCGGTGTCAGACTGCCCTTTCAGACCTGGAAGTTGAACATGAAGAGATCCCCGCAAAGCTCTACCACCTTCGGTATCCATTTGAGGATTCGAACGAGGCGATTGTGGTCGTGACGACCCGGCCCGAAACCATGATGGGAGACACTGCTGTCGCTGTGAATCCAAGGGATGAGAGGTATCAAAAGTTGGTCGGCAGAGACGTCATCCTTCCTGTCGTGGAACGTCCAATTCCCATCATTGCCGATGATTTCGTGGATCCGGAATTCGGTTCAGGAGCTCTCAAGATAACACCGGCTCACGATCCCAATGATTTTGAGATTGCCTTGAGACATCATCTGAAGCTGGTGAAAGTGATTGAGGGCGATGGGAAAATGAATCAAGAGGCGGGCCGGTACTGTGGCATTGACCGATTTGACTGCCGGGCAAAAATCGTAGAGGACTTCAAAAATCAAGGAATTCTCCTCGATACAGAGGATTATCATCACAGTGTCGGTCACTGCCAGCGATGCAAGACTATTGTTGAGCCGATGGTTTCCACCCAATGGTTTGTCAAGGTTAAGCCTCTGGCTGAGAAGGCGATCGAGGCGGTTCGGCGTGGCAGAACCAGGATTGTTCCGAAAATGTGGGAGAAAACCTATTTCGAATGGATGGAGAATATCCGGGACTGGGTCATTTCACGACAGATTTGGTGGGGCCACCGAATCCCTGCGTGGTTTTGCGACCAGTGTGGAGAAATTATTGTCTCAAAAGAAACCCCGGAGTCGTGTAATCGCTGTGGAAATGACCGTCTCAGACCGGAGACGGACGTACTCGACACATGGTTCAGTTCCGCTCTCTGGCCCTTTTCAACCCTGGGTTGGCCCCGAGAGACAAAAGAGCTCAAGGTTTTTTATCCGACTTCAACGCTGGTCACAGGATTCGATATCCTGTTCTTCTGGGTAGCCCGGATGATGATGATGGGTTTGAGGTTTATGGGAGGTGTTCCATTCCGAGACGTGTACATACACGCTTTGGTTCGTGACTTTAGGGGTCAAAAGATGAGCAAATCCAAAGGAAACGTGATCGATCCTCTGGTGATGATGGAGAAATATGGCACAGATGCCTTCCGGTTCACTCTGGCCGCTCTTGCCGCACAGGGGAGGGATATCATCCTGGCTGAGGAGAGAATAGAGGGTTACCGGAACTTTGCGAACAAAATATGGAATGCCTCTCGATTCTGTCTCATGAATCTGAAAGATTGGCAGCCCTCCGGCGAGAGATTAACCCCTACGAGTCTGCCTGACCGATGGATATTGGATCGTCTCAACGCTGTCATCAGGGAGGAAACTGCATATCTCGAAATGTACCGGTTCAACGACGCGGCTCAAAGTATCTACCAATTTATCTGGCATGAGTTCTGTGATTGGTATCTCGAGATGATCAAACCAACCCTTTACGGGACGAGTAGGGACTCGGAGGCCGGAGTTACCCTGTCGGTTTTGTCTCACGCCCTCGGAAAGGTTCTCGAACTTCTCCATCCTTTCATGCCCTTCATCACAGAGGAGATTTGGCAGCGCATGTCCTGGTCAGAGGGGAGCATCATGGTCGCTGAATTCCCAGAAGCGGATGAAGCGTTTGATGCCCCATCCGCAGTGGAAGACATGAAGTGGGTAAAAAGCGCCATCTCTACAATCCGCAACGTCAGGGGAGAACTCTCAATCGCCCCATCCAAGACCATAACCGCTCTTGTGATCCCAAATAGCCCGGCAGGGGTGGCCCCTCTCGAGCGGAACCGGCATCTCATTGAGACCTTGGCTCGGGTTAGCCATTTGGAAGTCACCCGCGATAGGACCCCTCCAGAAAGGGCGGTCACCGCTGTTGGAGAGATCCTCGAAGTCTTTATCCCTATTGAAGAAGCTCGTTTTGTGGAGGAGCGGCGAAGGCTCGAGAAGGAAGTTCAAAAAGTCGAAAAGGACTTGCTATTCGTCAGGGGTAAACTCGCTAATGACGCGTTTCTCAGGAAGGCTCCCAGCGAGGTGGTAAAAAAAGAAAGGAGGAAACAGGCGGAATTAGAAAAGATAAAGGAACGGCTTGAGGAGGGTCTCCAGAGGCTTGAATATACATGAAGTTTTAGGAGATTCATTCTGAAGTATGCTCGTCATGTTTCGATTATCTTGCGATTTTTCTCATGTGATTTCCCTTGTCCTCTCACCCTGGCGCTCCCGGAGTGACCCTTTCCCCCATGAAGTCGCTCCTGGGTAAGACGTTTCTTTCGGCTGCGATGAAGAACCAAATATGAAGGATGATTCGGGGAACGATTTCGTATAGAAGTCTCTTTTGTCGGAATTGGGGTGTGGGAGACCTGTGTGGATGCGGAGCTGGTCTTTATCGAAGATCTGGCGAAAGGAATGCAGACGGGCAGGTCTCCAAAAGAGGGACTGGGAATTGACAGGTACCGTATTGATGGACTCTTTCAGCGATACCAGCCAGACCATTTGACAGGACCCGAGCAACTCGATGTACTGCGTGGGTTTCAGGATATCCTCGGCCGAGAAATAAGCAGGTTAGAAGCATGTGAGAATCGTTTTTCCGATCTGATCGCCAGAATTGGCCAGGCTGAAACCATTCAAGAAGTAAGGAACCTCCACTGCGATCTTACCGCTCTAACCATTCGAGTTTTTCAGGAGACGGGCTCCGTCAGAAATCTCCAGGAAAAGTGTACCCGTTTTCGGCAAGAGATCACCTGTCGCCTCATCAGCTTTGTGGAAAAACAGATGTTAGAAGAGGGGTATGGGCCTCCCCCCTCAGCTTACGTCTGGATCAGCATGGGGGCCGATGGGCGGGGAGAGCAGACGATCCTGACTGATCAAGATAGTCTTCTCGTTTACCAAGACATCCCACGCTCACGGCAACGATTTGAAGCAGAAGTGCACAAAAAGCTGATTCGACGAGACATTCGTGAAAGTCCCCTGGAAGAGTCCCAAGTTGATTTGGTTGATAGCTATTTTGAAATCTTTTCGAGGAAAATGGTAAACTGCCTCGATCATGTCGGCATCAAGAAATGCGTCGGCGGAGTCATTCCGACAAACGGGAGATGGAGGGATTCACTGAAGGATTGGATCGATCGGTTAAAGCAGAAAATAAAATACGGATCCGGGACGATCACCATTCTGGATCTTATCATCCTTATGGATGCTCGGTCAGTTGCTGGAGACAGAGCCCTGGGAGGGCAGTTTGTCGGAAGGTTCAGAGATCTGATTGAAAAAACTCCTTCCATTCAGGCAGAGGTTGCCAAATCAGCGGTATTGATGCCGGTTGCTCTCGGTTTCTTAAGGCGATTCAGGACCGAGCGTTCGGGTCATCGCAGGGGAAAGTTCAACTTAAAGTTAAAGGGATGGGCGCCGTTGGTTCTGACCCTTCGCGCCTTGGCGATGAAATACGGAATCAAGGGGACGAACAGTTTTGACCGGATCAGGTCCCTTGAGGTGCTGGGTCTCATATCTCCTACGATCGCCAGTGATCTCGAAAAGGCGTATAGACTGCTTCTGTCAATCCATATCCGGAAACAGATCGAATCGATCAAGCTCCGAAAACGATTCGACAATTTTTTCGATCCTGCAACCCTGTCGGAAGACGAACAAACACAGCTGAAAAATTCCCTTCTACGCATCGAAGTGCTTCAGAAATTGGCTCATAATGTCTTTTTCCCCGGGAGATTGGGTTAATGAAGGTCCAAGATTTTATGAATAAAGACGTGATCGCCTGTACCCCTAACGAGAAGCTCACAACCATACTTAACAAGCTCAGGCTTTTTCGCATCAGCGGTATGCCTGTAAGTGAAGGCCGTGTCATCAAAGGGATCATTTCGGAAAAAGACATTCTAAAGAAGATTCAGGGAATGACGAATGATCTTTGTACGAATCTGGAAGAGGCTCAGAATCAAACAGAACTGGTGGTTGCCGATGTCATGACACGGGATGTGGTCACTGTTACTCCCGCTGAGAATATCGACACGGTCGTGAATCTTATGATGAAGAGAAAAATCAACCGAATTCCGGTGGTGGTAGATGGGAAAATCGTCGGAATCGTGACTCGGGGAGACATCATTAGCGCCCTGGCCGAATCGGGTTAGCACGAGGGGAGGTCTGGAGTTACTGACGAAAAGATCATGAAAGGCATGAAGATTTCGAGAGAAGCCGTACAATATGTAGCCGGATTGGCCAGGCTGGACTTGTCTGAAGAGGAGACGGAGAGGTTCACCTTACAGCTCAATACCGTTCTCTCTTATATGAACAAACTGAACGAGCTCGATACGTCCAGTGTCGAGTGCATGTCCCATGTAATTGATGTTTTTAACGCCTTTAGAAGGGATATGACTGAGGAGTCATACTCTCAGGATGTGACCCTACTGAATGCTCCGGAAAAGGAGAACGGGTTTTTCAAGGTCCCGAAGATTATTGAGGATTGAAATGCAGGGGGACGATGGAACTCCATTGGCTGACCATCCACCAACTCAAGCAAATGCTCAGGGAGAAGAAGGTTTCTTCTCTCGAGTTGACGCAGGCTTTGATCCATCGGATCGGAAGGATTGATGATCAGATTCATGCTTATGTGACCGTCACGGAGGAAGACGCCCTTCAACAGGCAAAGCGGGCCGATGAAATGATTGCCAAAGGAGAGCACCCTTCTGAGCTCTTGGGAATCCCCCTGGCAATAAAGGATATCCTCTGCACACGAGGGGCGAGGACGACCTGTGGGTCGAAGATTCTTGCGGATTACATCCCCTCCTATGACGCCACCGTGATCCAGAAACTCAAGGCCGAGGAGGCTGTTTTCCTTGGGAAAACCAATATGGACGAATTCGCCATGGGCTCTTCCACCGAAAACTCCTATTTCGGTCCCACCCAAAACCCATGGGCATTGGATCGTGTGCCAGGGGGATCGAGTGGGGGTTCAGCAGCGGCTGTGGCAGCTGGTGAGTGCATTGGGGCCCTTGGATCGGATACAGGAGGTTCGATCCGGCAGCCGGCGTCCTTCTGTGGAATCGTCGGCCTCAAGCCCACCTACGGCAGGGTTTCCCGGTACGGCTTGGTGGCGTTCGCGTCGTCCCTCGACCAGGTTGGCCCCCTCACCAGAGATGTTGAGGACTGTGCCATTTTGATGAACGCTGTTTGCGGGTATGATCCCCACGACTCAACTTCAGTAAAGTTTAAGGTTCCAGATCTCAGAAAAGCCCTCGTCAGAGATTTGACAGGAATGAAGATTGGCATTCCAAAAGAGTATTTCATCGAGGGCATCGCTCCTGACGTCGAGAAGGCGATTGAGTCGAGCATTGAATTGCTTCAAAAGTGGGGTGCCAGGTGTCGGGAGATCTCTCTTCCCCATACGGATTATGCCTTAGCTGCCTATTATATCATTTGTACGGCCGAGGCGAGTTCTAATTTGGCCAGATATGACGGCGTGAGGTATGGCCACAGGGCCGCTGGCTATCGAGGGATCGTTGACATGTATCGAAAGACTCGCACCGAGGGGTTCGGCCCGGAAGTCAAACGGAGGATAATGCTAGGCACATATGCGCTTTCTGCCGGCTACTATGAGGCCTACTACAGGAAGGCTGCTCAAGTGCGGACGCTCGTTAAGCAGGATTTCGACCATGCCTTCAAGGAAACCGATGTCATTCTCACCCCGACGTCCCCGACGCCTGCATTTCGGATCGGAGAGAAAACAGAAGATCCCCTTCAGATGTATCTGATGGATGTCTTCACAATCCCGGTGAACATGGCGGGCATCCCGGGTATTTCGGTTCCCTGTGGTTTCAGCCGGCAAGGTCTCCCGGTGGGCCTACAGTTTCTGGGTCGACACTTTGACGAGGAGACAATCATCCGTGCTGCCTATACGTTTGAACAGAACACGGATTTTCATCTCCGAAAGCCGCCTATTGACTAGGCAAATGTTCGCTCTTTGCGTCTCAGCGGTAAATCGTTGGATTCTTATTCTTGGGAGGAGATTATGACTGTTGAGAAAGATCTCGATCTACTCTGCATCAATACAATCAGAACACTCTCAATGGATGCGGTCGAGAGAGCAAAATCGGGGCACCCAGGAACACCGATGGCCTTAGCTCCTGTCGCTTATGCTCTATGGACCCGAATCATGCGTTACCATCCTCAAAATCCAAGATGGCCAGATCGAGATCGATTTGTGCTCTCTGCTGGCCATGCCTCAATGCTCCTGTATAGTCTCCTATTTCTCGCCGGGTATGATCTTTCGATAGACGACATTCGGAATTTCAGGCAATGGGGAAGCAAGACTCCGGGACACCCCGAACGCGACCCGAACATCGGGATCGAGACCACCACAGGGCCCCTAGGTCAAGGATTCGGCAACGGTGTGGGAATGGCTATCGCGGAGAAACACCTGGCCACTCGCTTCAATAAACCAGGCTATGAGATTGTGAACCATCATGTTTATGCCCTTTGCAGCGACGGGGACCTCATGGAGGGGGTGGCCTCGGAAGCGGCCTCCTTGGCAGGTCACCTCGGCCTCGGCAAGTTGATCTACTTCTACGACGACAACCGCATCACGATTGAGGGAGCAACCGATTTGGCCTTCTCGGAGGATGTGGCTAAGCGTTTTGAAGCTTACGGCTGGCAGAT
>WVXP01000190.1:40760-43956 GCA_011773445.1 Pseudomonadota bacterium
CAGGGTGACACAGACCGGCCCTCCTTAATCATCCTGAGAACCCATATCGCCTATGGAAGCCCTAACAAACAGGACACCGCTGCGGCTCACGGGGCTCCCCTGGGAGCTGAGGAGGTGCGGCTGACCAAGAGGAACCTGGGGTGGCCGGAAGATAAGGAATTCTTTGTCCCTGAGGAAGCTCTCCAGTATTTTCGTCAGTTTGTGGAGGAAAGGAAACTTGCCGAAGTAAAATGGCAAGAAACCCTGACCGCCTACAAGAAGGCCTTTCCAGAAC
Source organism: Pseudomonadota bacterium (assembly GCA_011773445.1). GTDB lineage: Bacteria > Desulfobacterota > BSN033 > WVXP01 > WVXP01 > WVXP01. Next base: position 41,035 of record WVXP01000190.1, read on the forward strand.
TGGCTCACGAATGGGAACGGGTGATAAGGGGAACTCTGCCCGCGGACTGGGACCAAGATATTCCGCAATTTGACCCAGATGAAAGTCCAATGGCTACGAGAGTGGCCTCGGGAAAGGTTTTGAACGCCGTGGCGTCGCGTTTGCCGGAACTGATTGGAGGGTCAGCTGACCTCGCGCCGTCGAACAATACCTATCTCAAGGAGCACGGCGATTTTGAGAGGGAGAGCTACCAAAACCGAAACCTCCACTTTGGGATTCGCGAGCATGCCATGGGAGCTACCATTTCGGGGATGGCTCTCCATGGCGGAGTTCGTCCCTTTGGGGGAACGTTTCTCGTCTTCTCAGACTACATGAGGCCTGCGGTCAGGCTCTCATCCCTGATGAGACTCCCGGCGATCTACGTCTTTACTCACGATAGCGTTGGCTTGGGCGAGGATGGCCCTACCCACCAGTCCATCGAGCAATTGGCCTCCCTAAGGGCTATCCCACATTTGACATTGATCCGGCCTGGAGATGCCAACGAAACCGCCGTGGCGTGGCGGGTGGCTCTGGAAAATCGAGTCGGGCCGGTAGCCCTGATCCTGACCCGACAGGGGCTGCCGATCTTGGATCGATCGGTTTTTCCGCCAGCAAGTGATCTCCAAAAGGGCGCGTATATCATCGGCCCGGAGACGGGAAAACTTGAGGCCATCATTATTGCGACAGGATCCGAGGTTCACATCGCCCTGGAGGCATGGAGGAAACTCTCGAGTGATGGCTTTGGGTTGAGACTCGTGAACATGCCGAGCTGGGAGCTTTTTGAGGCTCAGGATCAGGGCTTCAAGAACGCGGTCCTGCCTCCAGAAGTCAAGGTTCGTGTGGCCGTTGAAGCGGGTTCCCCCCTCGGATGGGAACGCTACGTAGGAGAAGAGGGAAGGGTCATCGGGATAAACACTTTCGGGGCTTCAGCGCCTGGTAAGGTCGTCCTAGAGAATTACGGGTTTACGGTGGAGAACATCATTGCGAACGTAAAGGCGTTGATGAAATAACGGCCTGTGAGGGAGGGATTCTCCGTTCCATGATGATCAGGGCGTACCAAACCCCGTCCTGCCGGTTGCTAGACCTCTCTATGGCTTAATTCGATCTCCATGAGATCTTCGGCAACGATGGTCTGGGAGAAAATCTTACAGGCCTGTTTGATAAAGCGGTTCTCCTCTCCCCGATAACGGGGCGAAAGATGGGTAAGGACCAGACGCTTGGCCTTTGCGCGTTGGGCTACCTCAGCTGCCTCAGCGGCGGTCGAATGACCTCTCGCTCGTGCTTTATCCACATCCTCAGACAAGAACATTCCGTCATGGATAAGTAGGTCCGCTTCCACGGCGGCCTCGACCGTCTCCTCACAAGGTCTCGAATCGACAGCATAGACGATTTTGAGTCCCGGTCTCGTTGGACCAAGAACCTGTCGGGGATGTACGTCTTCACCCCCTTCAAGTCTCACGGTGTGGCCCGACTGTAGCCGACCCCACAGTGGCCCTTTCGGGACTCCTAGTCTCATCGCCTCCTCCACCAGGAACCTCCCCGGTCTCTCGGCTTCCTGAAATCGGTAACCCATTGTCGGGATTCCATGTTCAAGAGGAAAGGTGTGAATCACATATTCCGATGAAACAAGGGCCCGTTCTGGGCCTACCTCCTTCACATCGATCTCGAAAGAAGCGTGAAAGGCAAGATCCTCACGGATGTGTCGTATCCATTTGGAGACCCCCGTGGGGCCGATAATGGAAAGAGGGTGCGAACGGTTACCCTGAGTCATTGTCATGAGAAGACCTGGAATACCCAAGACATGGTCCCCGTGGAGATGAGATACCAGGATGGCACGAATCGGCGCTATCCCAAGGCGGGCTTTGAAGATCTGAGTCTGGGCTCCTTCGCCGCAATCGAAGAGAAATGACTCTCCCTCTCGTATGATGGCCAGTGTCGGGTGCTTCCTCTTTTCGGTGGGAATCGTGCCACCAGTGCCAAGAAATACCACTTTCATGCAGAACTTATAGCAGTTTTCACCAGCTTTGGAAAGAGAGAAGCTACACCCGGGGTGCCGGTGGGTTCGCATCGGGGAAATTATTCGAGAATAGCAGAAAAAAAGAGAAAATCAAAGAAAATAGGAGAAACGCCCTGTGGAAAGGGTTGTCAACATTGGTGGATTAGTCGAACAAGGAATTGAAAGGACAAAACAAATTCTGTTTGTTGGAAAAAGCCTCATTTTCCCTCAAACGCGGGGGTGGCCTCTCGGTCTGGCTTCCTTTTTGTGGGTAAGAGGGCTGTGGAAAAATGAGCTGACACGAGAAGAGAAATTCCGAAAAATCGGATTTGACTCTACCGGTGGTTGCCTATAAATGTCTATGACAGTAGCTGGATTTTTCTCCTCACACTGAAAAGGTTCTCATCCGCATTGTCGGGCCTCTTCGCTAGAAAACATCCATCGTGTTGCTCGTCTTTGCTTGACACTTACCGGTGTGAAATGAATGCATCTGAATGATTTGATGGGGGTGATTATGAACAACATTGGGGCAAACGCAAAAGAGGAAGTCGAGGATTCCCTCCACCCGAAGAAGCGGGGTCTTTTGTCCCGCCCCCTTCGGTTACCCGAGAGATCAGACTCAGGAAGGGCTGAAACCTCCTCAAATGATCCCTTCGGTGACACGGCCGCAGATGCCGGCGTCGGTGGCCAGGCAAAGACGTCCGCTTCGAAGCAGATGACTATTCCGGGATTCGAGGCTCATCCATTCTTACCTTTCGTGAATCGGCGGTTTACCTTCGGTCAATTTGTCGTTGGGCCTACCAACCGATTTGCCTACCAAGCCGCATGGACAGTGGCCAATAAGAAGGGAAATGCGTACAATCCTCTGTACTTCTTTGGGGAGAGCGGATTGGGGAAGAGTCATCTAT
>WVXP01000190.1:43970-68041 GCA_011773445.1 Pseudomonadota bacterium
ATGTGGGGGTTCAAAGAGAAATATCGACGGAGGTGTGACATTCTTTTCATTGATGGTGTCCATTTCCTCAGCGGAAAAGAGAAAACCCAGTCTGAGTTGTCCCACACGCTCGATCATCTCTATCACTCCGGAAAGCGAATTATTCTCACGGCGAATGTCCCTCCCCATAAACTCAGCCATATGACCGATGGTCTGAAATCCCGACTCGGGTGTGGTCTAGTGGTTGACATCCAACCCCCAGACCTTGAGACACGGAAGAAGATTCTACGCAGTAGGGCAGAATTTGAGGGAACGGTCCTTCCTGATGACGTTGTTGAGTTACTCGCATCCCGGGTAAGTGGAAGCATTCGAAGGCTGGAAGGGCTCCTAATCAATCTGATTGCCAAGTCTTCGCTCCTGTCCAGACCGATAAAAATCGAATTGGCTCAAGAAGTCGTCAGATTGTTTCAACTGGCAGAAAGCCGTAAGATCACGATCGACTCGATTCAGAAACGGGTCGCCGAGCAGTATCAAATAGAGGTGGAACAGCTCACTTCTCGGTCGAGGCGCAGAAGTGTCTGTCATCCTCGGCAAATGGCCATGTATTTTTGCCGGAAACTCACAGGCGAATCCCTCGATACCATTGGAAGAGCTTTCTTTCGAGATCACGCCTCGGTCATTCATTCGATTGGAGTGATCGAAAGACAGATGAGAGAAAAAGCAAAGGTCCGCCGCGAGATCGACTACTTGATGGAAAAGCTTAAGCCACAGCAAACCGTGGTTTTCTGAACGGCGGTCTGTGAGAAGCCTCCTGATTTTTGACCCCCCCCGAGCGCCTGAGTGACATTTGCGAGGTAAGGGGCAAGAATTCACCGGTTGAGGTGGGGATAGAATCACCCATTGGGGTGCTTCGATCTTGATTTGCTCAGCCGGAACTCGCGGAGGGTCTTTTTCTCGAACTGATCGCTAAATGGCTGTAATTGAGAGTCTGCTTTGAATCAGTGTTTCACACTGCAAGCCGAGCAGGCCGTCGAGGCGGGCTTACATGAACCGCAGCTCGAAGAGGCGGTGCTCTTAAAAGTGCTTCCAACCGAAAAGGCGCAGGCGGACATCAGCTTTCTTACCTCGGTGCCTTGGCACTCGGGACACGATATGCTTTCCGTATCACCCAAAATCAGTTTCTCAAATTCTTCGCCACATTTCGCACAGTGGTACTCGTAAATCGGCATTCCTCATTCCTCACAGAAAATTCACGGGTCGGGCTTTTTCTCTGATACCTAGAGCCGTCTTCACGCCCCTCTATAACTACAAACTATAATGCTCTCCGCAATCCATGTCAACCGAGGACTCCCTTCTCGCACTGTCCGATGTTTCCTCAGACCAAGGGGCTCTTTGCCCGAAGGGATGGCGGAGCACGGGAATCGTTGGATCATCGCCTATCTCACTTCCGCCGATAGCTCAGGAAATCTGAAAAAGTGGTTGACTCAGGATCGAGAATGCTTATAAGTTACGATAATTGAGCATTGCAATAGCGTAAGATTCAATTCCATAAACAATTAAGGAGGAAAAAAGATGGCGGTTCGGGTTGGGATAAACGGATTCGGGAGAATCGGTCGGCTCGTTTTTCGGGCCGGAACAGGGAGGCGAGATCTCCAGTTTGTGGCGGTCAATGACCTGACTGACGCAAAAACCCTCGCACACCTTCTGAAGTATGATTCGGTCTATGGCCGTTACAATGGCAGCATTGAGGCAAAAGGGGATGCCATCATCGTGGACGGTTCAGAGGTTAAGGTCTTAGCCCTCCGCGAACCGACTTCGCTTCCGTGGACAGATCTGGGCGTCGATGTGGTTCTGGAAAGCACGGGACGTTTCACGGATAGAGAAAATGCCTCAAAGCACCTCCAAGCGGGCGCCAAAAAGGTGGTGATCTCAGCTCCGGCGAAAAATCCCGACAAGACGCTGGTCTTAGGGGTGAATGAGAAGGAGTATGACCGGGGGCTCCATCATATTCTTTCGATGGGGTCATGTACGACGAACTGTCTTGCCCCTATTGCCAAGGTGCTCAATGAGGAATTCGGCATCGAATATGGTCTCATGACGACGACCCATGCCTATACAAACGATCAGGTGATACTCGACTTCCCTCACAAGGATCTCCGCAGGGCGAGAGCCGCTGGCCTATCCATGATTCCCACAACAACCGGGGCTGCTGTTGCGCTGGCCCTCGTTGTTCCGGAACTGGAGGGCAAGCTTGACGGTATGGCCATCCGCGTACCGACACCGACCGTTTCGGTGGTTGACTTAGTCTGTAGGCTGAAGAAGTCGGTCACCTCCGATTCGGTCAATACGGCCTTCAGGAAATACGCCGAGGGATCGATGAGGGGAATTCTGGCTGTAACCGATGAACCGTTGGTTTCATGTGATTACGTGGGAAGTCCTTATTCGTCTACTGTGGATGCCCCGTCAACGAAAGTCATCGGTGGTACTCTGGCAAAAGTGCTGTCGTGGTACGACAACGAATGGGGTTTTTCAACTCGGATGGCGGAATTTCTTGCCTATATCCTCAAACAAGAATAGGAAAAAATACGCGTATGAGCATTCTGACCATAGAACAGATTGACTTAAGAGGGAAGCGCGTATTTGTTCGAGTCGATTTCAATGTGCCCCTTAAAAAGGGAACCGTTATTGATGACACACGAATCGTCGAAACCCTTCCTGCTATAAGCTCGGGGAGTCCCTTGTCGTGACGCTTTTGGATTTTCTCAAGCGTTATGGTTCGAGCCCTTAACCCTTAACAAAAAACATGGAACGGCCTTTATTCAGAACCTGGAGTAAATCATGAGAACACCTATCATCGTCGGGAATTGGAAGATGAACAAGACAGTCGGGGAGGCTGTGAATCTCGTGTCGGAGCTGAAGTCTCTCATTGCCGATGTGTCGGGCGTGGAGGTCGCCGTCGCCCCTCCGTTCACCGCGCTCGTGGCCGTGGGTCGGGAGATTGGGGGCAGCAACATTCAGCTGTCTGCTCAAGACGTCTTTTGGGAGAAGGAGGGAGCCTTCACGGGTGCGATTTCAGTTTCGATGCTGAAGGACACGGGATGCCGCTTCGTTATTCTCGGACACTCCGAAAGGCGCCAGGTTTTCGGCGAGACTGATGCATCGGTTGGGAAAAAGATCAGAGCCGTCCTTGCAGAGGGCTTGCAACCTATTGTCTGCGTGGGGGAATCACTTGAACAGAGAGAGTCGGGAAAGGCTTTTTCAGTGGTGGAAACACAGATCAGAGGTTGCCTTAAGGGACTTTCGCCAACCGAAATGGAGGCTATCACCATAGCCTACGAACCGGTATGGGCCATTGGTACCGGAAGAACGGCCACTCCTTTACAGGCCGAGGAGATGCACCAGAAGATCCGAAACGTACTCAAAGAGGTGTTTAGTCAGGATACGGCAATCAACGTGAGAATACAGTATGGAGGGAGCGTCAACGCGGAAAATATTCGCGACCTCATGGAGCAATCGGACATTGATGGTGCACTTGTTGGCGGCGCAAGTCTGAAGGCCGTTTCATTTTCAAGGATTGTGAAGTTCAGCCAAAAGTGATAAAATCCCTCCGAAAGGACAAAGGAGGGGCCCACATGTTTCCCCTTTTGGTTCTCGTCATTCATGTGGTGGTGTGCATTGTTCTCATACTGATTGTTTTGCTTCAGTCTGGGAAGGGGGCACAGCTGGGTGCGGCCTTTGGCGGTGCGAGTCAAACGCTTTTTGGCAGTCCGGGGGCGGCGGGGTTCCTGACGAAAATCACCACAGCGATTGCTGTCATGTTCATGCTCACATCTCTTCTGTTGGCTTTCTGGTCCACTCCGGAGAAGGCGAGCCTGATCCCAGAGGGGCCGGTTACTGAGGAGACGGTTCCAGCCAGCGAAGAGGGCCTCCCACCCGAAGTGCCAGAATGATGATTCGGAGATCAGCGGAGAAAGATCGAAGGGACCCAACGGCCGTGCCGAAGTGGTGGAATTGGTAGACACGCCATCTTGAGGGGGTGGTGGGCGCGAGCCTGTGGGGGTTCGAGTCCCCCCTTCGGCATTCAAATCCAGGAAAGAGATGCAGATTGGTGAACCTGCATCTCTTTTTTGTATTCAGATTCGTCGTTAGGGGCGTTTTATTCAGCTGACCGACAGTTTTCTGGTTGGCAAAACCTAGGTGACAGGGATTTCTCTGCTGCTTGTTCGATTTGCCAATCAGTAATGCAACTCCCAGGCTGTTCTTCTTCTCTTATCTGCCGGCAGCGAATTGCCGAGAATCGATCGCTACCCTCACCCTCAGGCACGGGCCCGTGAGCCCAGTTGCATGACGTCAGTTACAAGTTTGCGAATTTCGCCGATTCTAAAGGGTTTCGCAATGAAGAGGTCGACCCCAGTCTCTTTCATCTGCTGAGGGTCGGGTTCGAGACCCCAACCTGTGATGATGGCCACAGGAGTGCGAGGGTTTAGTGATTTGATCTTCTTTGCCAGCTGCCAGCCGGACATACCGGGCATTCCCAGATCGGTGAGAACCATGTCAAACTCGTTGGCCCTGAAAGCAGAGAGCCCCTCTTTTCCATTTTTTGCCACCATCACACGGTGACCCTCGAGGGAGAGAATCTCGCATAGACTGTTTCGAATCTCCGGTTCATCGTCAATGACGAGAATGTTGGCTTTCTCGGTTTCTTTCGGAACTTTTTCCTGAGGAATGTCGACCCGGAACTCTCCGGCCGTTGGAAGCTTGATATGAAAGGTCGTCCCTCTTCCTTCCCCACTCAAGAGAGAAATCTCACCTCCGTGTCGTTCGATGATTCCGTAGGAAACGCTGAGACCGAGCCCACTGCTCTTTGGGCCCTTTGTCGTGAGGAAAGGATCGAATATTTGTCTCTGTAGTTCCCTAGGTATCCCTATCCCTGTGTCCGCGACCGAGACACAGCTGAAAGGGCCATGAGTTTCCGTCCTGATCGTTAATTCACCGCCAGAAGGCATGGCATCGAGTGCATTAATCACGAGATTGATCAGAACCTCTCGTAGTTCAGAGGGGATACCCTCGACCGGTCGGTTCGCTTTGAGTTCCTCTTTGATCCTAAATCGAATTCCCCGCGATTCTGATTCGTCTTTCCATCGGGGTCGGGTAAGCTCCAGCACCTCCTTAACCATCTGGTTCAAATCGATTTGGACGAATTTCTTCTCTGCCTTGGTCCGGGTAAATTCTTGAATCCGGCGAACCGTTTCCGCTGCATCCGAGGACGCTCTCTCGATCACGTCGAGGCCTTGCAGGAGGTTTTTGGTGGAAAGCCGTCTATCCTTCTCCCCATGTGTGGTGAGGGCGAGTTTCATGAGCTGAGCCCTGCCGAGGATGGCTGCCAGGAAGTTATTGAAATCGTGGGCCACACCTCCGGCCATCTCCCCAAGGGCTTTGAGTTTCTCAGTTTGGAGAAACCGCTCTTCCATCTGCTTTCTATCGGTAATATCATGGCCGATTGCGATGGTGCCGATGCTCTCTCCTTTAGCGTTGAAGATGGGCTTATTGGCCCAGGAAACCCAGACCCTTCGCCCGTCCTTGGTGATGTTGACGTTTTCGTTGACCTGGTATTTCGTCGGGTATTTGGGAATATCGAGGATCATATCTTTCAGTTCCGACGGCACAATGGTTCCAACGACATTCTTTCCCATGATTTCGCTTGCCTTGAAACCGAAAAATTTCTGGGCATATTCATTGAAAAAAATGATGTTTCCCTTCAAATCCATCTTGATAATAATACTGTTGGCATGCTCGACCAACTCGCGGTACTTCTGCTCCGATTCAATAAGCGCTCTCTCAGCCTCCACACGTTCAGTGATGTCTATGGCCATCTCGTATCGCACCAATCTGCCATCTGGCCACCGGATGGCTCTGTCGATGCAACGATAGTAACCGTTGTTTTTCTCATTTCTAAAAACCCATATGTAAGACTTCCCTAGATTTTCGCCGAAAATTCTGCTATTTGTGCAGAACTCACAGGGGCGTTTTACACCGTGGAGGGTCCGATAGCATTTCTTGCCTCGGATGTCAGCTCCGTACGTCTTCCGAGCTGCCTTGTTGGCAAAGAGCAACTCGTAAGAGTGCGGATCCGAGACATAGATGATCTCGTCGATGCTGTCGAATATCGATAGAAACTGACGTCTCTCCGCGTCGAGGGCGTCTTCGATCCGCTTTCGATAAGTAATGTCACGGCCTGTGGTCAAAACCGCGGATACCGCGCCGTCCCGACCAAATATCGGACTCAAGGTCATGGAAAACCAGAGGGGTTTTCCTCCCCAGGTGAGGGAGTTTTCATAATCGATGGCTTGGCCGTTTTGGAAGACCCAGTCGCTCTTCTCCCGAAACAAGTCCGCCACATTTTTTGGAAGGAGTTTGTCAATGCCTTTCCCGATGAGTTCGGGTGGATTGGTATCGTATTTTTCTTTTCCCCAAAAAAAGGAAATGCATTTGCCCTGCCTGTCGACCACAAAGATGAGGTCCTGCATGGCTTGAAGAATGGCTTGAAGATGCTGTTCGGATTGACTTAATGCCTTTTCGGTTTTCTTTCGGCTGCTCATGTCCCGTGTTATTTCAACCACAGAATAGACGGAACCATCCTCGTCGAACATCGGCGAAGAAGTGATTTCCCAAGTTATCCCATCGGGATTGCTCATTTCAGCCGTATGGATTTTACCGTCTTCGAATGTCTTCGCCGCAGGACACCAGGTGCATGTTTCCTTCGTGCCGTAATATACCCAGTGGCAAATCTGTCCAATGATACCCGAACCGAAGAGTTTCCTCATAATCGAATTAGTGTAAGAAACCTTCCTGTCACGGGTTATGACAGAAATGCCATCTCCGATTCCCTCGAAGATGGCTTTGAGTTTGTCCCTTTCCTCCTTGATGGCTCTTTCCAGTCGCTTCGTCTGTGAGGGTTTCACTGATACCTCCCTGAGGCAAAACAACCCGTTACCGAGCTTGCAAATGAGATACCAAGGTTCTGCTTAGACCATTGAGTGAGTGGTCTTGCATTCCTCGGCAGGGGTGCCTTTGATAGATAGTACTTTGACATGTTTTGTCAAAGAATTGACAATAAAGCTGAAAAAGGTCGACTGATGATCATGCAAAACGAGGCTTGGGAATTCGGGACTCGCGTTGACAATGCAGGTTTTTTCAACTATGCTTCCTGGAAAACCAAGGAAAACATTCACCCATAGAGGATAGGAGCAATTTGTGGATGAGCGACTGATGCGTTCAACCGGCTCCAGGGGGGGCTCTCTCTCAAACATGGAGGCGTCATGGGACGAATAATGATCGCCCTTGGTTACGTCGGTCTTCTTTTGGCGATAAGTGTCACTGCTCTGGGACAGAATGTCTGCAAAACGCCGCCTTTCATCACCGCAGGCGTTTCCCCGAATGTCATGATCATTTTTGATACCTCGGGCAGCATGTCAAACATTATTTGGCTCGATGAGTACGATCCTCTGACTGACTTTGCCACCCCCCTCCTTTCCCAGGGAAAGGGCGTCGTCTTTGCCAAGGAGGCCGATAACTGCTACGTTGACCACCACAGGGTGAGTTTCCAGACAGAGGATGGCAAGGTCAAGCTTCGCTATCGGAACTATACGGACTCTGGAGAGATTTGCAGCGGAAGTGACTACCAGACCCAATGGAGTGAAGGAGATGAATTTTTCTATTTCGATCGTTCAGAGGGAGAATTTATTTCTCAGGCCGCGTTCAGTCCCACGAACCCGAGCCACATCAGAGTTTTTCTTCCCTATGCCACTTACAGCGTGGACGTGGAAGATACGAGCCAGAAGACCACCTGGTACGATTACAATTATTTGAACTGGATCTTTTACCACTCCACCCAACAGCAGCGAGACGCCTTGAAGGAGATGCACGAAGATTTAGCTAAAAGAGAGTTACTGACACGGATCGTCACCGCCAAGAAAGCCGTGAAAGAGATGGTTAACTCGATTGACGATGTCCATTTCGGCCTCATGCGTTTCGATGGTACCAGTGGGGGGCAGATTGTCGCCAAGATTCCCTCGGGTAACAAGGACCTCAACAAGGCAATCGATGACCTATGGGCTGGTGGGAGTACTCCCTTGGCCGAGACACTCGAGGATGCTTGGGACTATTTCAGTGGTGGGGAATCCTTTAATATGGATCTCTGGTGCCGCAAGAACTTCGTCATTCTCATGACAGACGGCCAACCGACCTTTGATTCTAACGACTTGAGCAGTGACATGAAGAAGGACTGGGACGGTGACAGTGGGGGAACCGAGGCAAACGGCTGGGAAGGAGATGAAACAAAACGGTATTACGGGGAAGGGTCAGACTACCTGGACGATGTCGCTTACTACATGTATCAAAATGATGGGTGGCCGAGCTTGGATGGCGACCAGAATGTAACGACATATACCATTGGCTTTACGGTCAGCAACCAACTACTCAAGGATACAGCCTTTAACGGAAACGGACTACACGGTCAAGAAGCTGACTGGGGTGACCCGGGAAGCCCTCTTTACCACAAGTATTTCTACACGGCCGATGATTTTGAGGGACTCTTGAACGCTCTTGGACAGGCCCTAAGAGAGATTTCCATGTCAATCTCGTCGGGAACCTCCGTAGCCGTTGTTTCGACGGCAACGGGTGCGGAGGACCTCATTTTTCGCGCATCATTCCACCCGGCGGGATGGAAGGGGTTCCTTGAGGCTTTCGAGGTGACAGATAATGCCGCGGTGCTTGGCGAATCCAAGTGGGAGGCTGGAGAGATTTTGAGGAACACAGCCCCAGAGGATCGAAAGATTTACACAGCACTCAAAAGCGCGACCGGCTTCGGTGACAAACTGGATTTTATTGAGGCTAATGTCGCTGCAACTGATGTTGAAGGCCAGCAACTATTCAAACTCCTGGGCACGACCAATGCCGATGACGGGAGAAACATCATCAGCTTTGCTCGAGGGGCTGATGTGGAGGGCTTTCGGAACCGCAATGGCTACAAGCTCGGAGACATCATCGATTCCACACCGGTCGTGGTTGGCCCTCCTGACGGGTACCTCAATGACCCCACCTATATTGAGTTTCGACGCCGGAACGTGTTGAGAGAGAGAATGCTGTATGTGGGAGCGAATGATGGGATGCTTCACGCCTTCCATGTCGATGAACCGCGTGGTGGCCAGGAGGCCTGGAGCTTCATTCCGAATAACCTCCTGGCCAAGTTGGCGTATCTCGCCGACCCAGACTACGACTTCTGTCATGATTACTTTGTGGATCTGACCCCCACAGTAGCCGACGCCTTTATCGATCCGGATGGGGCTGGGCCTGAGCCGCGCCAGTGGAGAACCCTTGTGATTGGAGGAGAAAGGGAGGGCGGTAAGGCCTATTTTGCACTGGATGTAACAGATCCAGCGGCAGATCAATTCAAGCCGATTTGGGAGTTTTCGGATCTCCGTCTCGGGGAGAGTTGGTCCGTTCCTGCCGTGGAAAAGATCGATTCCGGGGGGACCGACAGGTGGCTCGCCTTTGTGGGTAACGGGTTCAGTAATGATGATCGAAGGGGGTACCTCTTTGCTATTGATCTCGAATCCGGGGGGAATTTCACGGAGCCCATTGAGCTGGGGCCCGAATCTCCAAATGTTTTGGCTAGCCCCCGAGCAGTGGACATCAACGGAGATGACTACGCAGACAGCCTCATTTCTGGGGACCTTGCTGGGAAGGTATGGCGCATCAATATCACCGATCAGACAGGGAGTCCGAGGACCTATCAACCTCTCGATCCTGCAGAGTGGCAGGGCCAGGAGATCTTTCAGACTATGCCGGAGCAGCCCATCACACTCCCCGTAGGCCTTTCATACTATTGTTCTGGTCCCACCGATCAAAAGTGCGAGAATCTGATTACGTATTTTGGAACGGGTAAGTACCTTACCACGGGTGACAAGACGGACCTATCCCCCCAGAGTTTCTATGCAATTAAGGATGAATACGTCCCGATACCACGGAGTGAGCTGACCGATCGAAGCACCAATGGTTGCTCTGTAGCCTCGGAGTCTGTCAAGGGTTGGTTCGTGGATCTTGGTATGCCAGGCGAGCGGGTCTCTTCGCCGCCCCTGGTCATGGGGGGACTGGTCTTTTTTCTTACCTTTGTTCCCAATGTCGATGAGCCCTGCAGTGCCGGAGGCACAACGTATCTCTATTACAGGGAATTCGATACCGGCTGCCCGCCGAACCAAACCATATTTGGTGAAGACCCAGACCCTGAGGGAAATGAGAGACCTGTCGGAAGAATTCTCATTGGACCGGGTTACGCCTCAGACATCTTCTACTACGCAAAGACCCAGGAAATGTTGGTCCAGACAAGCGACCGAACGGTTCATAGCCGCAAAGTGAGTCTCCCCAAAGAGGGTATCGAGAATTACGCTTGGCGAGAGGTCTTCTATTGAAAGGCTCAGCAAGACCATTTCTACTCTCAGGGTGTTCGCCCCGCCAATGATCTTCTGACCCATATCTCAAATCAGCTCTCCTGCCCGCGATGTTTTTTCTCGAAGAGGGAGCGAGTCTCCCCGGGTCGGGGCCCGAAAGGGCCGTAGTCGAAGTCCCTCGACAGGCTCGGGACCCTTGAGGAGACTCGAAGGACCCCAAGGGCGGATTGTTCATGGGGCCATTAGGAATTCATGAATAGTCCGGGCTAGGTATCCACATGTGAACTACCGGATTGACTATCCGGGTTTGGCTTCATAGGTTGGATTCTTTCTGATGAGATAAGCGTCAAGAAAATCATTCAATAAACGGGCATTCTCTTCGGAGATCTCAAAGAACCGAAGACCAGCTACCGAACTCCCGTCCGGCAAGGGACTCACGTAAACAATAGTTCCACCGAACCTCAGAATACCCTTCTCATGGGCTAAAGCGATTGTCAGTGGTTCGCCGACAGACAGGGATGTTCTTGTTTTTATTTGGATTCCCTCTCGACTGACATTCTGGATTGTGGCCTGAAGCCTGTCGTAAAGGAAAGTCTTTCTGATCTTCATTCGCGGACTCTTCCTGCGATCTGTAACAGGACGGGGGGGAGTCTGGGGATGGCTTTTTGCGATGGCCTTCGCCTTTGCTGAATCTGTTTTTCTCCTCGGGTCGGCGAGACAGTTTTCACAGAGAGAAGACGCCCAGTGAACAAGGCCGCCGCAATTCAGACAACGGATATAGTAGTTATCCCTGCTAAGATCGACTTCAAGTTGGGGGAATGCGAGGGTTTTCGATTTCTTTTTGTCCTTGTACATTCGCTCGTCGACGAGATGGACGAAGGCTTCGGCGTCGAAATCCTTTTCAAGCTGAGCCACCCCCATGCTGAGTGTCAGCCCCCCTGGTGCCGTTTCCTTGAAGTTCGCTCGCATGCGATTGCCGATCGAGAGGGCAGTTTCTTGATCTGCATCAGGGAGAATCATGACAAATTCATCTCCCCCGTACCTGAAGGCGGAATCAAGGTTTTCTCTGATTGATGATTGAAGTACCCTCCCGACCGTCTTCAAGAGGGCGTCTCCCTTGAGATGGCCATATCGATCATTGAATTTCTTGAATCCATCCACATCCAGCATAATGATGGAAATGGGGTATCTCTGTTCATTTGCCCTTCCTATCTCCCGATTCAGTTTCTGATAGAAATACCTCCGATTATAGAGTCCGGTGAGCTCATCAGTAATGGCGCTCAAGTAAAGTTTATTTTTCAGGGCTTTCTCTCTTTCAATCTTATAGAGTTGGACTGAGAGTAGTTCCAGGTTAAACGGCTTTGGAAGAATGTCACTGGCTCCGGCCTGGAGAATCTTCATGGGCGCATACTTGCCTTGATCTCCCCCAATCATCAAAACATCGACATGGGTGTATCTCTTCTTGATGATATGGAGGAGTTCAAATCCGTCCATCTTATGCATGATAATCTCAGATATGACAATAGGAAAATGAATCTCCTCCAGCAGCTCTAGCGCGGCATGACAGGAGTCCGTTTCAGTACAAAAATATCCAAGGGATTCAACAAAGCCTCGCATCATTTCTCGGAACACTGCGTCATCATCGACAACAAGGATCCTTTTTTTCGAACGCTCATCTGCCTTTACCGCTTCCATCGTCTCTCCTGATCGTCCGCCACGTTGTATACCACATCACAACCTTTGTGCAGCCTGATTTTTTCAGCTCGATGATCACTGTCAGGTGATTCGTCCCCTCCGTCCACAACTCTTTGGACAAGAGGAGTCGGCCTTGATTGTGTGGGTAATGATCGGTTATTTTGTTGCCTGGGGGCCCGAGATCGGCCTTAAGTCGGAACACGATTCCAGACTTTCAGGGCCAACGGTATGATGCTGTTTCCGGCACCTGTTTTTGGATTCCCCGTTGTGCAAAATCTGTGCCCCTGTATCTCGTCTCTTGAAAGGCACGACTTAAACTGTTAAAAAACCCACCCCACTTGCATATCCACCAAGGGGCAGATGGGCCAGCAAGAGAGTTGCAAATCCGGAGTTTCCTGGCGCTTTTTTGATCCATCCTATAAGCAGATAGCCCAGACCCCTTTGAGCGTTCCTGCAAATGTTTTTTGCTCATAAACCTTAGGCGAGGCGGAAGATAAGCGCCTTCAACTGTCTGAGCCCGAAGGGCGAGTTTTGAAGGCGCCTGAAGCGAGCCTTAGATTTATCAAAAAGCGTTTGGGAAAAGCGAAAAGGGAGTCGGGCATTTGCGTAATGAGGGAATGGATATTAATTCCGACTACTTGCATAGGTACATGCCTAGTTTTTGAGGAAACTCCAGTTGCAAATCACTTGACACGTGATTGGGTCACCTGGGTTTTCTTTGGCTCCCCGGGTTTCGGGCCCTGGTGGAATCACGTTGGAAGCGTTGAATGGGCGTCACACTGAGACCCATTGTTTTCAGAGACTCAATGCCGTTGACCGCTGCGGAGGCGCCTGAGACTGTTGTTATGCAGGGAATCTGGCGAAGCCACGCTTCCCGGCGAATAACCGCTTCGTCAGATTTCGGCCTTTTCCCTCCAGGAGTATTGATTACCAGAGCGATTTCTGCATTCTTGATGAGGTCGATAATGTCAGGTCGGCCCTGGTCGACTTTATGAACAGTCCGAGCAGGGACACCGTTTTTCTCGAGGATGCTAGAGGTGCCCCGGGTTGCCACGATTTCAAATCCTAGATCCACGAGCTTTTTGGCGATCAGTATGATCGCTCTTTTGTCCCGATTCATGACGCTGATAAAAACACTTCCCGTCGTGGGTAAGACCTGGCCGGCGGCGATTTGTGATTTTGCGAAGGCCTGGCCGAAATTGTAATCAATGCCCATGACCTCCCCCGTCGATTTCATCTCAGGCCCGAGAACTGGATCGACTCGGTTGAAACGGCTAAAGGGAAGAACGGATTCTTTCACGGCCACGTGGTCGATCTCCACCTCCATGACACCGAGCTCAACAAGTGTCTTTCCGACCATGGCCTTGGCAGCGACCCTTGCCCACGGGATCCCTGTGGCCTTGCTGACAAAAGGGATTGTTCTAGAGGCGCGAGGATTCACCTCGAGGACATATAACACATCATCTTTAATGGCGAATTGAATGTTTATTAAGCCAATGACCTGGAGTTCCTCTGCGAGTGCATAAGTTGCTCTCCTAATTTCTTCCATCTCTTCCTGTCCAAGAGAATAGGGTGGAATGACACAGGCACTATCCCCCGAGTGGATACCGGCCTCTTCAATGTGCTCCATGATCCCTGCGATAATGCACTGATTGCCGTCCGCCACAGCATCCACATCGATTTCGATTGCATTCTCCAAGAACCTGTCGATCAGCACTGGGTGTTGGGAAGACGCCTGCACGGCCTTCTCCATGAAATGGTCCAGCGACCGTCGGTCGTAGGCAATCTCCATAGCACGGCCTCCCAAGACGTAGGAAGGTCGTACCACAACCGGGTACCCAATCTGCTCAGCAATTCTCCGGGCCTGCTCTGATGATACGGCTGTTCCGCTCGGGGGTTGGGCGAGGCTCAACCTTTCAAGAAGGCTCTTGAAACGGTCCCTATCCTCGGCCCGGTCGATGCTATCGGGACTGGTCCCGAGAATGGTGGTTCCATCGGCTGCTAGCTGTCTAGAGAGATTCAGAGGGGTCTGACCTCCGAATTGGACAATGAGGCCATCCGGCCGTTCATGGTGGACGATGTTGAGGAGATCCTCGGCAGTCAGTGGTTCGAAGTAGAGTTTGTCTGATGTATCGTAGTCCGTGCTAACTGTCTCCGGATTGCTATTGACCAGAATCGTCTCGTATCCAATTTCTTTCAAGGCAAGGCAGGCGTGGACACAGCAGTAGTCGAATTCGACGCCCTGGCCGATCCTGTTGGGTCCCCCACCGAGGATCATAATTTTACTACGGGAAGATACTTCCGCCTCGTTCTCGATCTCGTAAGTCGAGTAGAAGTAAGGAGTATCAGCCTCAAATTCAGCAGCGCAGGTGTCTACCTGTTTGAAAACAGGATGGATCTGTTCTTTTTTTCTCCACCCGGAAACCGTATTTTCATCAGTCCCAACCAGAAAGGCGATTTGAGCGTCTGAGAATCCCATCTGTTTGGCCCGGACAAGGAGGCTCTTCGGAAACTGCACGGCCTTGGCTGGGGATATCTGGAACCAGAGCGCGAGTTCTGGAATTTTTTGTCTGAAGGACGCGATTTCTCGCTCAGTTTCGACGATACCTAGAATATTGTTAAGAAACCACGGATCTATCTGAGTCGCTTCATAAACCTCTTTGAGTGTCATCCCAGACTGTAACGCGTTCTTGATAAAAAACACGCGATCTGCATTCGGGATTTTGAGCATTTTCAATATCTCGTCCCGTTGTCCTGAAGAGACGGATCTCGTACTCAGGCCGTTTTGATAGAATGGGTCGTTTAGGTCAGCGCCCAAGCCAAATCTTCCAGTTTCGAGGGACCTGAGCCCTTTTTGGAGAGCTTCTTTAAAAGTCCTGCCGATCGCCATAGTCTCG
Source organism: Pseudomonadota bacterium (assembly GCA_011773445.1). GTDB lineage: Bacteria > Desulfobacterota > BSN033 > WVXP01 > WVXP01 > WVXP01. Next base: position 58,990 of record WVXP01000190.1, read on the forward strand.
CCTACCGATTTCATGGATATGGTTAGGGCCGGATCAGCCTCAGGAAATTTCTCGAACGCGAACCGGGGTATCTTGACCACGCAGTAGTCGATGGTGGGTTCAAAACAAGCAGGCGTTCTTTTGGTGATATCGTTGGGAATTTCATCCAGCCCATATCCAACAGCAAGCTTAGCAGCTATTTTGGCGATGGGAAAACCCGTGGCTTTCGAGGCGAGAGCTGAACTCCGAGAGACTCTTGGGTTCATTTCGATAACAACCATTCTGCCGTTCTCGGGGTTGATTGCAAACTGGATATTCGAGCCTCCGGTCTCCACACCAATTTCTCTAATCACAGCGATTGCAGCATCCCGCATCCTTTGGTATTCCTTGTCACTTAATGTCTGGGCGGGTGCTACTGTAATGCTGTCACCGGTATGAATGCCCATGGGATCGAGATTCTCGATCGAGCAGATGACAACCACGTTATCATTCAGATCCCGCATGACTTCCAACTCAAACTCTTTCCACCCAACGAGCGACTCCTCGATCAGAATCTCGCCGATCATGCTGGCTTGGAGACCTCGAGAGGCGAGTTCCTCAAATTCATCAATGTTGAAAGCAACACTCGCTCCGGTACCGCCTAAAGTGAAACTGGGCCGAATGACTGCAGGAAGGCCGATATCTCGGACGATGTCATTGGCTTCACCAATCGAGCGGGCAAAACCGCTCTGGGGAAGATCGAGGCCGATTCTCTTCATCGATGTCCTGAAAAGATTTCTCTCCTCTGCCTTCCTGATGGCCTCATAACTAGCCCCAATTAACTGAACGCCGAACCGGTCGAGGACACCCGCTTCCGCAACCTGCACAGCCACATTGAGACCGATCTGGCCTCCTAATGTCGGAAGAAGCGCTTCGGGTCGCTCGGTCTCGATGATTCTTTCCAGAACCGGGGCAGTGATGGGTTCAATGTAAGTCCTGTCGGCCAGCTCCGGATCGGTCATTATCGTCGCCGGATTGCTATTTACCAAGATGACCAGGAATCCCTCTTCCTTGAGGGCCTTACAAGCCTGTGTTCCAGAATAGTCAAATTCGCAAGCCTGGCCGATGACGATCGGCCCTGACCCGATGACGAGAATCTTACGAATATCATTACGCTTAGGCATTTTTGCCCTTTGCCATGTCCTGGACAAATTCGCTGAAAAGATGATTTGCGTCGTGGGGTCCGGGAGAAGCCTCAGGATGAAACTGAACCGAGTGAGCAGGGAACCATCGGTGACGCATCCCCTCCAGTGTTCCATCGTTCAGATTGATAGAAGTTACCTCGGTCACACGCTGATCGAGAGAATCGATTTCGACGCAGAATCCATGATTCTGAGTTGTGATACTGACTCGGCCTGTCTTGAGATTCTTGACGGGTTGGTTGGCCCCTCTGTGTCCGAACTTCAGCTTGTAGGTTTTTCCCCCCAGGACCAGCCCAAGGATCTGATGGCCTAAGCAGATCCCGTAGATCGGTTTCTGGCCGAGAAGGTCTTTTACGGTATCAACAACATAGGGAACTCCTTTGGGATCACCCGGACCGTTGGAGAGGAAGATCCCGTCAGGATTATAGGAAAGGATCTTTTCCGCTGATGTATCCGCAGGGACAACGGTTATCGCACATCCCTGAGCCTGAAGCATTCTCAGTATGTTTCGCTTTACCCCAAAATCCATGGCGACGACTGAGAATAGGGCCTCCCCATCACCCAGGGGAGATCCTACTTCCGGTGAGACAGTTGACCATCCGTCACGTTCGGGGTCAAGATGCCAGCGATAAGGCTTCTGACAAGTAACTTCTCTCACAAGATCCCGGCCAATCAGACTCGGAGATGCTCTTGCCTTCTCGAGGAGATTCTTTGTGTTCAGAACCTCGGTCGAGATGATGGCCTTCATAGCCCCGACGGTTCGAATGCGTTTCGTCAGGGCCCGAGTGTCAATTCCCTCTACGCCAACGACATGGTGCTCCTTTAAGAAATCTCCGAGACTTATTTGACCCCTCCAATTGCTAAAGGATTCGCTGTATTCTTTCACGATGAATCCCTCAACTTGAGGAGCAGAGGACTCCATGTCTACAACATTGACGCCATAATTTCCGATGAGAGGATATGTCATTGTGACGATCTGACCCCTGTAGGAGGGATCTGTCAGGATTTCTTGATAGCCGGTCATACTTGTGTTGAAGACGATCTCCCCTGTTCTTTCCCCAAAACCACCGAAAGAGGTCCCCTCGAAACTGGTACCATCTTCCAGAACGACCATGGCCCTGCGGTTTTCGTTCACCTGCGGCTCCTTTTCCGATTTCTTTCACGACCCATAGGGTGATGAAGAGACGTTGCATTCCCCTCAGTCCATCCATATCATCCTGCCCATCGGGACACGAATGTGTTGGCAATCTCTCCGTGCTGTCCCTAAACAGAGCTCAAAAAAAAGCCCTCGACATGACCGAGGGCTTTTTGCTTTTTCTCAGCGAAATTTAATTAACTTCATATGTAACGAGTGATTTTTCCTAACTTATACACTGGGAATCGACCTTTGTCAACAATCGGTTTGAGTAAAGTGTCCTGAGTTTTCAAAGCCAGTAGTTTGTAACCTTCTGATGTTTCTCGACAATTTTGAATCTTTTGATTGGACCCTCACATGCCTTCGCTCCTTCCTTCTCGCATTGCCCTCCTTCCCGCCCATGGCGGGACAGGTGGGGACTGGCTTTTGCCCAAATCCCTTTTCTCAGCTTTTGTCTGATGAAAGTGAAAAAGGAGCGCTCTTCGCTGCTCAAAAGCTTTTTTCGACAAGTCTAAAGCTCGGCTCCACTGCAAATCCAAAACTCTCGGCCTGCGGCGGATCAAATCCTGCCGAGGGCAGGACTAAGGATTGTAAGCGAAAAAATCTTGACTCGCGCTCAGAGCTTCTTTTCCCACTTTCTGGCGAACTACTCTTGCAGTGCCGTGACCAGAGTGTTCTAAAGGTATTTGGGCACGGCCCGGGGAATACTGACACCCTTCCACAGCCAACGTCCCTCAGGGGCATGAGCATCCACAAAAATGAGGAAACTCCACATGGTTTGAATTTTTCTCGAGAGCTTTTAGACTATTTCAAACGAGACTGTCGAAAAAGTCCAATCTTGGTGTTTTTTCAAAATTCGCCGTAGAAATATTAAGCACTTACAAGTCCAAGAATCGCGGTTTCAGGGTTTTTCGACAGTTTCAACAGGTTGAGGATGGAAAAAAAATTCAATCGGAAACCCGAAACAGGGAGGAATCATCGGGACCGTTGCCCGGATCCTCTGGAGGAGATTCCCTTGCGGCGATTTGCAAAACGTTCCAGTCGCGTAGGAGTTTATGAAAACCGGCCAGAATACCCCGCCCGGAAGGGCGGAGTTAATGCCCCGCCTGCGAAGTGCCTGTGCCCGAAGCGTCGGAGGTGCGAAGGGCGGGGCTTTACTTTCACACGGAAAAAGAAGTTTTTTTGAGGAATCGCCATCAAGGTGCTAGAAAACCTGGGAAATTTGCCGATTGACGCCCAAAACCTTTTGTGTTATTCCTATGTCCTCGGCGCCAGGAGCGAAGGGGGACAAGAGGTTGAGCCAAGACCTGCTATTCATCAGAATTTGGTGGACCGACCATCCTGAGGATTCAGAGGAGGGTCTCTCATGGCGAAGATTGAAAGGGCGGTTGTGAGTGTCTCGGACAAAACCGGTGTGGTGGAATTCGTAAAAGATCTCGTGGAGATGGGCGTAGAGGTTCTATCTACGGGAGGTACGGCAAAGGCCTTGAGAGAAAGTGGAACAGCAGTGATGGATGTGTCGGAACTCACCGGTTTTCCGGAGATGATGGATGGCCGGGTGAAAACCCTCCATCCAAAGATCCATGGGGGATTGCTTGGCCGAAGGGACCATCCTAGAGACATCGAGGAGATGGAGATTCACGGCATCAAACCCATCGATATGGTCATCGTCAACCTCTACCCTTTTGAAACGACTGTGGCCCGAGAGGAATGCTCGCTTGAGGAAGCGATCGAAAATATCGATATTGGCGGCCCTACCATGATCCGCTCCGCAGCGAAGAACTATTGTCATGTGACTGTGGTGGTAGATCCCGAGGATTACGATGAGGTGATCAGGGAAATGAGGGAGAATCAGGGGGCTGTTTCTCCCCAGACAAACTTTCGTTTAGCGAAGAAGGTTTTTCTCATGACTGCCCGATATGATCGAGCAATCTCGGAATACCTCGAATCTCTGCATGAGAGCTGATCGGGAGAAGGGTCTCCGACGGAGGAAACCAAATTGGAAGTGTTCGTGGTCGGTGGTGGAGGAAGAGAACACGCCCTGGTTTGGAAGATTGCCCAGAGTCCTCTGGTCGAACGGATCTATTGTACTCCAGGAAACGCGGGCATCGGAGGAATGGCGCAGTGTCTGGATATCGGTGTGACAGATCTCGAGGGACTCTGCCAGTTCGCGGTGGATTATGGAATTGATTTGACCGTCGTGGGACCAGAGTTACCATTGACCCTGGGAATCGTCGACCGGTTGGAGTCCCGGGGCCTGCGGGCTTTTGGAGCGAGTCAGGCTGCTTCTGAAATAGAGGGGAGCAAAGTGTTCTGCAAGGATCTCCTAAGACGTCATGGCATTCCAACTGCCTCATACGAGGTTTTTCAGGCACGGGATGAGGCTGCCGAGTATATTCGGTCAAAGGAGGGACCGATCGTCGTGAAAGCCGACGGTCTGGCCGCGGGCAAGGGGGTGATTGTCGCCCAAACGCAGCGAGAGGCCCTGGAGGCCCTTGACCGAATCATGGTGGCCAAGGAATTCGGCAGAGCAGGAGACCGAGTGATCGTAGAAGAGTGCTTGATGGGGGAGGAGGCATCCTTTCTCGCTTTTACCGATGGGGAGACAGTGTTGCCAATGGCCTCATCCCAGGACCACAAGCGCATCCTTGATGACGACGAAGGGCCGAACACGGGAGGAATGGGGGCATACAGCCCTGCACCTGTCGTTACAGAAGAAGTCCATCAGAAGATTGTTGATCGCATCATGATCCCTGCAATCCAGGGCATGGCGGCCGAGGGTAGACCTTATCGAGGTGTTTTGTATGGAGGTCTGATGATCGAAGATGGAGAACCCTCTGTTCTNNCGCTTCGGAGACCCAGAGGCTCAACCCATCCTTGTGAGAATGAAGAGCGATATTGTTCCTATTCTAATCGCCTGTATGGATGGCACGCTCAAAGGCGCCGAGATTGAATGGGATAGCCGAGAAGCCGTTTGCGTCGTTATGGCTTCCCAGGGATATCCGGGATCTTACAAAAAGGGACATTTAATCGAGGGACTCAACGAGGCGATTTCCATGGATGACGTGGTTGTCTTTCATGCTGGCACAACCTCAAAGGGAGAGAAGATCCTCACAAATGGGGGTAGAGTTCTCGGCGTGACAGGCCTCGGTCATGGAGTCTCCGAAGCCATCCAAAAGGCTTACCAGGCTGTCGAAAGAATACGGTGGGAGGGGGTATATTACAGGAGAGACATTGGGAAAAAGGCTCTGGACCGTCTCGGCAGTTGAACGAATGCTTGGATCGAGGCTCCCTGAGTTTCGTGGGAAGCATCTCTTTGGGGACTTGAACGCATTTCAGTCGTGCTCCTACCGCCGAACAAGGCCGTCCGTGTTTTTGTGGGTCCCGAACTGATGCCCTCGGCGCCCGTAGGCTGAGTGTCCTCACCCCGTCTCGGTTGTATCATCCGGGATTCCCCATTTATGCCTGGTTAATGCGATTCATCACCGCCCGTGCGAATCGTGTTCATCAACCCCCAGGTTCTTCGAAGACCCGGTGAGCGAGACATAGCTCAGTTCTTGACGTGGGGGCGCTCAAAATTCGTGGATTTGGAGACGACTCTCAATGGGGAGGAGGTTGACAGTCAATGAAAAAGCAGGGAAATCGACTTCTTGTGGGTATCGTCATGGGTAGTGACTCCGACCTGGAGGTGATGAGAGAAGCGACTTTGAGTCTCGAGGCATGCGGAATCACCTACGAGATGACTGTCGCATCGGCTCATCGATCTCCCGAAAAAGCGCGCAAATATGCAGAATCGGCGGTTGCACGGGGGCTGGAGGTGATCATTGCGGGGGCGGGTGGGGCGGCGCATCTCGCTGGTGTTCTTGCCTCTCAGACCGTTGTTCCGGTTATTGGTGTTCCAATCCCCTCAACGTCCCTCGGAGGATTAGATTCTCTGTTGTCCATGGTGCAAATGCCTGGGGGAATTCCCGTGGCCACGATGGCCATCGGAAGACCGGGCGCGAAGAATGCAGGGCTCATGGCAGCCCAAATGTTGTCCCTGAAGTATCCGGAGATCCGAGACAAGCTGAGACAATACAGGGACAAGATGCGAGGGGATGTCGAGAAAAAGGACGAAGCCATCAAAAAGGTACGGAAGTGACTGGATCACGCATCCTCAGGTTACGTCTGAGGGATATCCAGGTTTGGCCACTGGAGGAGGTCGCCGCCTTGCTCCAGACGGGTGGAGTCATCGCCTACCCAACCGAGACAGTTTATGGTCTCGGTGTCGATGCCTTGAACGAGGAGGCCGTCAAAAGGCTCTTCCAGATTAAATCGAGGGATTTGAGAAAGCCGGTCTCTGTTCTTGTAAGAGACATTGAGATGCTGGCTCGGGTTGTTTCAAATATTCACCCAGTCGCCAAACCGATCATGGAGTGTCACTGGCCAGGGCCTGTCACTATTGTCTTTCCCGCATCAAAGGAGGTCCCCCCCGCTCTAACCGGCCACAGCGGGAACATCGGCGTTAGAATTTCACCCCATCCCTTTGTCAAGCGACTCTTTGAGTTCTTCAATTCACCGTTGACGTCGACAAGTGCCAACGTCTCAGGGGGACGAAGTCTTCTGGAACCGGAGGATATCTTTCGAACTTTCGGGCCCGGGATCGATCTTGTTATTGATATGTCCGAGTCATTAGGGGACAAAGCCTCAACCGTGATTGATGTGACCGGTGGAAGCCCTAGAATTCTCAGAAAGGGTGCTGTCCACGTTGCAGGCATTTTTGAAAGGCGGGAGGAGCCGTCCTCAGGGGAGATTCAGGACGAACCGGATGGTTTGATCGACAAATAGACCTTCAACTAAATTCGAGTTATTATTTTTTAAGTATTTGAAATTTGGTTATTTTCTTGCAAAAAAGTTGCTATCTGACACTGTGGGGTAAGATTTTCTCGGTCTGAAGGTTTCTAGATATGAATGTTCAAGTCTCTTAACTTTTTCCTAAGGGTGTTTCGGTTGATTCCAAGGAAAAGCGCGGTTGCGGTCTGGACGTTTTGGTGTCTTTTCAGAGCCCATTTGATCACAATTTTCTCCACGAGACTCACGATGTCTAAGAGAAGGGCGCATCTTGACTCGGTTCGTGGATCGACTTTCTCGATCATCTGTCTCAGTTTTGTATCAAGAATCTTGTCAAGGGGTAGACTTCCCCTCGTCTCCTTCGCTTCGAGTTGATCATCTCCTTGGAGTGGAGGGTTCTGGAGGATCATGCAGGCGATCACCGTCAGCAGCCGGATATCTTTATCGTATGACACCGTATCCCGATAGATAGGATGGGTACTGATAACACCCACGCTCTGACTTCTGTTCATAATAGGGACACAGAGCAGGGAGAGAGCTTTTTCATTAAGACTGCTTGGTGGAAACCGGAGAGGCACTTCATTGATCCTGTTGAAAGCCATGGGCCGGGCACGTGCGATCACCTGTCTAATGATGGCCGAGTTGGGGCCTTGAATACAACCCTGATCTCTAGTTGGCTCGCCGAAGGCCACTTCGAGGATAATCTCTTTATTTGAAGGGCTCAGGAGGGTGAGCGTCGCATAGTTTGTCCCAAAGGTCTCGTCTAGAATCTCCATGGCCCGGAGGAATCTCTCCCGAGACGTATCAACAGAGGGAACAACTTCGCTGATTCGATACAGGAGGTCGAGCTCCCTAGGTCCACTTTGATGCGTAAGACCGCCGCTGCTCTCGATAGCCGGAAGCATGGTGGGTCTCCAGGCCGGATTATCCGAAAAGAGTTCTCGATTTCAAGGGATTAATCTGGAAGTCCGGACAACCCCGCTGTGCTGAGGTGTCTGGCAAAAAAGCTGACTAACGGGCCTCACCCAGAATCATGCAGAAGCTATTATAATGGGTTTGTTTAGATATGCAAGAAAATTTTTCACTTCTCTCTCACGGGTTGAGGGGGGATTTGACGGCGGTGACTTCCGTTGAAAAAATGCGGTTTTTCGTGCTAAAACTACAGAACAAAAGACGAGTTCTCCCATTTGAGAGCAGGCTTGCTGTCTCTGAGCGACGTTGCGGAAACGATTGCTAGCATATTCTGGCGTCCTCGAACTACCTTTGTGGCTCTTCAGGTCACTGAGGTTACGAGCTCAAGGCGAAAGGTCAAAGGAGAATAAGCCTTCACTTTTTGGTGTTCTTTCCTTTTTCCTTTCTCCCTTGACCTTTATCCTAATTGTGTTTGCTGGCGAATCCCAATAGGGTCACCGCGTGAGCTTAGGAGCGAAGGGACAGTAGGCTCCGATTTGAGAAATTGTAAATCGTCAAAGAAATCTGAAGCTTGTGAGACATGTCTCTCTGGAAATGGGGGAAGTCCTCAGCACAAACCGGTTGACAACGAGTGGGGATGTGGTTAATATGTGAAAAATTTCTTCAATCGCTTTCCTCTCATGCCTTCCCCACGCATATTGCTTTGTTTCTTCTTCGAGGAGCATTGCATAGTGCATAGAAGAAACCCCTTGTGAATTGGATGGAGGAACTAATCTATGCCAATGAGAAAACCGAGCGAAGAGGAAGAAAAGTGGATTAAGCAGCAGGAGATTCAGAAGCGAAAAGACAAGGAGGACCTCGCCCTGAAAAGGGAGCATTGGATGAAGTGTCCCGGCTGTGGTCACGATCTCCAGAAGGCGTCATATCCAAAATTTGAGTACTTGAAAATGAAGAAATGCGAAAACTGTGGAGGCGTCTGGCTTGACAAGGGTGAACTCGAAGTCATCATCCAGGT
>WVXP01000190.1:68053-72996 GCA_011773445.1 Pseudomonadota bacterium
AAGAATCACCTAGACCCGACGATGTGACCATGCTCAAATCGATCAGTGAGAAGGAAAGGGAAGTGGAGGCCATGATTGCTGGCGCGGAGGAGGAGGCGGAGGCCGAAATTCAGGCGGCCCGCCAAAAGGCGGCAGAGATTGTTGAGGAAGCGAGGCGTGGCAGCCTGGAAGAAAAACGGGTCATGAAAGAACGGGCCTTGGAAGCTGTTCAGGAAGAGGTTCGTCGGTCGGAGCAGGAATACGAGGAAAACTTGGAGCACATGGTCGCTAAGGCCAAGAAACATGTGTCGGAGGCAGTAGAGAGAGTCATTGAAGCAGTTTTGCCCCGGTAAGAGGAAAACGATGATACTTAAGATGAGCAAGGTGGAGATTCTCGGAGAAAGAAAGGATTTCAAAAGAATCGTCGATTTAATCTATGATATGGGAGTGCTCCACGTTGAAGCGCTCTCCGATGTCATCGATAACCCGGAGCTCGGCTTTTCAGAAATGGAGATGGACGAGGATCAGCTGGCAGAGAAGGGACAACTTGAAGTTCTTCTCGGAAAGCTGAAACAAATTCAACTTCTCCTACCACCGTCGGGCGAACAAAAAGAAGAAGAGGTTTCGGGTGAGGAGCTTTTCGATGTCCAGAGGTTTTCTGAAGAATGGACACCCAAACTCGATCAGTTGTTGGAGGAATTAGGAGGGCTTGTCAAGGAGCGAAACCAAATTCAAGAGAAGCTCACGGTCATCTCAAAATACGAGGAGGTCTTCGAGGTCTTCACCCCGCTGCTCGAGGGCTTTGAAACCATGGAAAACCATTCGATCATCGGCCTGACCATTGAAAAGAAGTACGAGGATGCGGTCATGCCGCTTCTTCGAGCAGAGCTGGAAAAGATTACGACCGGGCAGTTCCATCTCGTCCTGAAGGAAGTGACGCACGACGTCTCGGCCGTAGCCCTTCTCTTTCATAAAGACTATTTGAAGGATGTGGGATCCCTCCTCAACACGACGGACATCCATGAAATCAAAATGCCTTCGGATCTGGCAGATCGGCCTTTCAATGAGGCCCTGAGCGCCCTGAATGAAATGAAAACNNATAGCGTGATCAACGACCTACTCAAAAAGGTTGAAGACCAGCTGAACATATTCAAGGTTTTTCTCAATTTTGCCCAAACCCGATACACCTTCATGATGCGGGGCTGGATTCCGATGAAATATTTGTCGACCTTGAAAAAAAGACTTGAGAAGGAAGTGGGAGATTCCCTGGTTCTCAATGTTCTCGAGGTCAGTGAGGAGGAAAAGGAAAACATCCCAGTCTGTGTCGTTCACTCGCCCCTTATCAGGCCCTTTGAAAAGCTCATGTCTATTTTCCCCCTACCAAAATACAATGCCATAGATCCTACGACGATTCTGGCAGTGGGCTTCCCGATCTTTTTTGGCATGATGCTCGGGGACATCGCTTATGGGGCCATGTTTCTGGCAGCGGCTCTCTATTTCAAGTACAGATATCGAACCAAAGCGATCATCCAGGATGTGATGTACATCCTCATGCTTTGCTCGATTTCCAGCATCATTTTCGGTTTCCTGTATGGAGAGCTTTTTGGAGACTTCGGCGAGCATTTTTTGGGGTTGCACCCCATCTGGAGAGACCGGCTAAGGGCCATGGTGCCACTTCTTTATCTCTCGGTTGGGATCGGCGTCTTTCACGTCTTTCTCGGTCTCATCCTGGGGATTGTCGAGGCCTTCAGGGAGCGGTCTCGAAAGCATGGCATTGCCAGAGCTGCGACGATTGCCACCATTTGTGCCATTTTTCTTCTTATCAGCTATCTGGGTAAACTTCTACCTAAGGAGTTCTTTACAACCGGGGTTGTGCTTCTGCTCATTGCGGTTCCTCTCCTGATCTATGCAGAGGGTTTTGTGGGAGTTCTGGAAATCATTTCAGTTATCGGAAATATCCTTTCCTATGCCCGATTAATGGCAATTGGAGTTTCCTCGGCCATTATTGCTATGGTGGCGAATTTCTTTGGAGGAGCGCTCGGGAATTTTGTGGTGGCGGCAATCATTGTACTTTTGCTCCACGCCCTCAACCTGGCACTTGGCATATACAGTCCAACCATTCAGGGTCTGCGGCTTCACTATGTAGAGTTCTTCAAGCAATTTTTTCGATATGGTGGTAGGCAGTTCACTCCCTTTGCTAGAGGGGAAGGGATTTTTGGAGAATGAAGGAACACCGAGATTTCGTGTGAAAGGAGGAAGATGTAGTGAGAAATCTGAAACGAATTTTTCATGCAGCTTTTCTGATGGTTCTTTCGTCATGGATATGGGGAGCTCTGGTCTATGCTGCTGAGGAGGCGGTAACCAAGGGAGAGACGTCCATTGGCAAGGGGTTGCTAGCCGTCGGAGCGGGTTTGGCCATCGGATTGGGAGCCGTCGGAACGGGTATTGCCCAGTCCAGAATCGGGGCTGCCGGTGCGGGTGTCATCGCTGAGAAGCCAGAATTGACCGGATTGATGATTGTTCTTCTTGCCATTCCGGAAACCGTTGTCATCCTTGGCTTTGTGATCGCTGCGATTGTCCTTTTCATGTTCTAGATAACTTTGTATCCGACGGAGCGCGTGCGCTTTGAAACAGGGGACCTGATTTTTGAATGGAAATTGGTGAGAGGAGTGTTATGGGCGTTTCCGAGTTGCTTGAGGCCATCGAGGCAAGAGGAAAGGAAGAAAGGGAGAAGATAATCTCCAGATCTGAGAAGACCGCGAAGCGATTGATCAAAGAAGCGAAGACTCGGGCAAAGGAAGTTTCGCAATCGATTCTCCAGGAGGAAGATCCGGAACTGGAGGCAACGCGGACGAGAATCTTGGGGGAATCGGAGTTGAGAAAGAAGCGGTCTCTGAGTAAGGTGAAGAACCAGGTCGTCGAGGAGGTTTTCGAGAAGGCCTGGCAGAACCTCTCCAAAATTCGGGAGCGGCCTGACTATCATTCAATTCTGGAAAAGCTCGGAGGGGAGATCCTGAAGGGGGAGGATGTTATTGTCTATGTGAACGAGCGGGACGTAACCCTGATTCAGAAGATTCTCACATCTCGAGGGCTAAATGCGGAAGTGAAATCAGGACAGAACTGTGTTGGGGGCCTAGTCGTTGAGACGAGGAATGGATCAGTTTCAATCCACAATACCATCGAATCGAGACTGGAAAAAATTCGAGAACTCCTCATTCAAGAGGTGAACCAGATCCTTTTTGGGGAAGGATAGGGTGCTCAAATGGTGTCTCACACGAACGTTCTCCAAGAGCCGGGAATGGACGGAAATAGCTGGGGATTCGAACGTCGAAAGAGGGTTTGTCTGTGAACGATGATTACAGCTACATCAACGCCCGTATTAGGGGAATGAAGAGTCGTCTTCTGGATAGACCTTTTCTCGAAAAGCTCTTGAGCGAGGAGAACGTTCACACGGTTATGGCCCTTCTTCAGGAGACCGAATATGGCAAACATATTGAGGAAGCCCGTACCCTTGAGACTTCTGAAATTGGTGGCATAGAGGAAGGGATTAGACAGCATCTCGCTCAGACCTATTCCGGGATATTCGGCATGGTCGGAGGAGTACCTAGGCGATTGCTGAGCATCCTTCTCGGTCGATGGGATGTATATAACATTAAAACCGTCCTGCGGGGAAAGTTTTCGGGTTTATCTCTGGAGGAGGTTTCGAAGAGTTTCGTACCGGTATGCAAACTCACCGAGCCGCTACTCAAGGAGATGATGAAACAGCCAGATATTAAGGGTGTTATCGATCTTTTGATCACCTGGAACTCCGAATACTATCCACCCCTTCAGGCCAAGTTGTCAGACTTCTCTGCCACCAACAGCCTTACGAACATGGAGGTTGCACTCGATAAGTTCTACTTCGAGCGGGCCCTCAGTTTCCTCAAAAGAGGTCTGGAGGATGAGAACTTCCAGATTGTCGTCGGGTTTTTGAAAACAGAGATCGATATACTCAATATTCTCATGATAATGAAGATCGTCGGGCACCAGATCCCGCCGGCTGAGCGAGGTGAGCTCTTTATCAGGGACGGCCTGGAGATTAAAGGAGAGGATTTTCTCTCTGCCGCCTCCTGCAGGGATATTGACGAGATATTTGGGAGGTTCGCCAGTACGAGTTACCGGGAAGTCCTGAATCAGGCAAAACAGAAATCGTCAGGAGGATCCCTATCCTCTGTGGAAAGGCTGATGGAAAAATACATGATCGAGCGGGGGGTAGCGATGTTTGCTAGGAATCCTTTGAGCATTGCGCCTGTGATTGGTTATCTTTGGCTCAAGTTGTGTGAGACAGTAAACTTGAGGGTAATTTGCCGAGCCAAGGTAGCGCGCATGCCACAGCCCCTGATCCAGGAGGAACTTATCTTTGTATAACGTTGTGATTATTACTGATCAGGGGAGTTTAGTCGGTTTTCGTCTCACCGGAGTTGAGGTGAGAGAGGCAACCTCTGAGACGGCTGCTGAGGTTCTCAGAGAGACCATCAAAAGGGGGGATATCGGCCTCATTGCGATCAACGAGAATTTCATCAAGAGCTTCGACCAAAAAACGATGCGTATTGTGACAGAGAGTGAAATGCCTTTGATTATTCCATTTCCCCCTGTTGTTTATACGGAGGAGAAGAGAGATGTCGAAGAAAGCTATGCTGCTCAGTTGATTCGAAAGGCCATTGGATACCATATCAAACTGACAAAATAGAGATCGCTCCAAATTCTTCGCGCACGGGGTGCATTTATGGAAAATCGACAGGTCGGCGTTATTTCAAAAGTCTCGGGTCCCGCGGTGGTGGCCAGGAACATGTTGGGCGCCAAGATGTATGACATGGTTAAGGTTGGGAAAATAGGGCTTGTTGGAGAAATTGTCCGTCTCGATAAAGATGCTGCAACGATTCAGGTCTATGAGGACACCTCAGGACTGGGTATCGGCGACGAAG
>WVXP01000176.1 GCA_011773445.1 Pseudomonadota bacterium
TGGCCCACCAGGTTTTGGGCTGTTGTTGATCCGACGTTTCCGGCGCCAACAACCGTGATTTTATTTCTTCTCATCCCCTTCACCTCCCTAAGGCAGAGACGTCATCCCAAATGAAAATCACTTTCGTAGCTCATAAAGCCATTGTTTCTTACCTTTTGGATGTTCGGCCGATACCCGTTCTCCTTGTACCCACATGACTGACGGATGATCAATTCCGGTTCCAGAATAATCTGCCTGACAACTCCGTGCCCCTCCCCCTCGATTCTTTCCACGAGGGTCCTCACCGCAAGGGAGCCCATTTCATAAGTCTTTTGACCAACGGTTGTGAGTTCGATGCTTTTCATCCGACTGATTTCAATATCGTTAAAACCGACAATGGCAATGTCGCGGGGAATCTGAAATCCCATCTCGGCAAATCCCTCCATTGCACCGAGAGCCATGTAATCATTGACGGCGAAAACGGCTGTGGGGCGATCGCTGATCCCTGCGAGTTTGCGCGCTGCCTCGAATCCTGAAGCCTTGAGAAAATCTCCTTCGACCACCCAATCCGGCGTGATGTCTAGCCCGTACTCGGCAAACGCTCTCCGAGCTCCTTCCAGTCGCTCTATAGAAGCTGAAGACTGTGGAAGTCCTGAGATAATGCCAATTCTCTGATGGCCCATCCGAATCAGGTGTTCAAGGGCAATCATTCCTCCATGGACGTTGTCGACGACCACGTAATCTACCCGGTTGATCACCGACTCGTCATAGATCTTCCGGTTGACCAGAATGAGCGGGAATTTCTCGTTTATCAGGGTTTCTATGTTGGGATCATGCCTGTGGGTGGAGGTGAAAATGATCCCATCGACTCCCTTCCCTCTCAACATGTCAATGTGCTGCCGTTCGAGATTGATATCGTAGTTCGTCGAGCACAGAATAATGTTGTATCCCATTTCCCTTGCTGTATTCTCTATTGCCTGGGCAAGCTCTGGATAGAACGGATTGATGATCGTGGTGATCACGAGACCGAGGGTCTTGCTTTTCCGAACCTTGAGGCTTCTGGCAGCGACGTTGGGCTGATAGTTCAATCGCTTCGCTATGGCCCTGATCCGATCCTGGGTCTTTCGGCTGACNNGTCTTTCGGCTGACTCGAGGCCTATCGTTCAAAGCCCTTGAAACTGTGGTGTGGGATACTCTGGCAAGGCGGGCAATATCCTTGATGGTAGGCTTTCGTTCCATTTGCGTTCACGTTAACACAAACCGATCGCGGAGTCAACGGCAATTTTAGAGTGGAGTTCCCTCAAGGATTCACGGACAGACGGGCTGTTGTCCAAGTCCCCTTAGACCACTTGTGTCGAATTCATTTCCAGGGTATTTCACCGGAAAGTGGGAAAGGAAGCTCGGAACCAAAAGTCGGTGTTCGTGGTCCGTCGTCCGTGGTTCGTTGCATAAAGACTAAGATTTGTGCATCCACGGCTATTCAGGTAACGGGCCCAGGAATTTGATTTTCAATCGAATGACGTGAATTGATGGTTACAACTGACCACTGACAACCGACAACTGACAGCACCAAGAAAAGATTTCTGGCCAGCGAAGAGCACTCCCTTTTCGCTTTCATCAGACAAAATTCGCGAAAAGGAATCTGGGCAAGAGGGGGGTAACCTGTGTGTATATGAAAATTTACCTGATCTGTGGTGGGTTCTCCTATCCGTGAGCGTGGGACCAAAGACCTGCTTATCTCGGAAGGAGATAACGGGAAACTACAAAACGACAGACTTGCCATCCTCCGCCCATTCGATATCAAGGTCATGCAACCGTTGCAACAAATCGTCGCTCATGTGAGTCAACATGAGTCTGTGACACCCGAGCTGAGTCCGGTGGTTTTTCAGAGTTAGATAGTCAAGGTGGTACTTGATCTTCTTTTCGAAGAAGTAAGCTTCGCAAACGAAGAGGTCCGCTCCCTCTGCGACGTGAATCAAGGCTTCGCTCCATTCGGTATCACCGGAGTATCCGATAATCTTTCCCTCACACTCAACCCGTAAGGCGTAAGAAGGTGCGCCACTCGCGTGTATGACGCGATATGGGGTAACAACAAGCGGCCCGATCGTCGTTGCATCACCATCCGTGAGTTCGACGAAGTTGAGAGAAAATTTCTGTTGGACGTGGGAGGATCCGGGGAACAGGACCTCCATTGCATCGCGAATCCTGGACTCAACACCTGGCGGTCCCGCCACGATCAGCGGCCTCGTGCGCCGTGAGATCAGCTGCGCGTCCAACACGTAGAAAGGAAGCCCACCGAAATGGTCGCCGTGGAGGTGCGTAAGCAAGATGATATCAATGAGTGAGGGGTTTACTCCCCAGCGCTTCATTGCCATCAGCGACGAGGCACCACAGTCTAGAAGGAAGCGTACTTTGCCGTTGTCGACGTAGATACACGTCTGAAACCGGCCTCCACTTCCGAAGGCGTCGCCGCTTCCTAGAAACCGAAGATTCACCTGGCTCATGATGGATCCCTTCTCGAGGCTGGTGTGGAGCGGCAATCAATCGTACTTACCGAATTCCTTGGCCGCCTCAAACATCGTCACAATATTCTCGGGTTTCACGTCGTCTTGAATATTGTGGACGGCTGCCAGAACGTAACCACCTCCTTGCCCCAAGATTTC
>WVXP01000056.1 GCA_011773445.1 Pseudomonadota bacterium
CCTGAGGACCGCCTCCAAATTAGCGGACCGTATGATCGCGCTCAATTATGGGCAGAAAATCGCCCAGGGGAGCCCCGAAGAGGTTCAGCGAACGCCTGAGGTCATTACGGCGTATCTGGGAGAGGAATAGTAGATGAACAACACAGGCAAGGAGGGAGCGGGGAAACCAACGAATGGGAGGTGATGGTCACCGGATAAAACTCGAAATTCGAATATCGAAATCCGAAGCAATTCCTTAATCTTTACCCCACCTCTGGTGGGATTAAATTCCTCAAACAGGTGGAATGGAAATCTTTTCAATTGTAATTGTTTTGAAGATTCGATCATTCGTATTTCGTATTTGTTTAGAATTTCGAGTTTCGAGTTTCGGATTTTAGTCAATCTCTTACTAAAGTTTGTTCGTATTATCAGCCAATTGTAGAAGTATAGAGATGTTTTATCATGGTTCCTTTACTCAAGATTGCCAGTATCGAAACCCTTTATTATGATCGGATCTATGCCCTCCACGGCCTGTCCCTCGAAGTGAGGGAAAAGGAGATCTTCACGGTCCTGGGGCCGAACGGTGCGGGTAAGACTACGTTGCTCAAGACCATCGCCGGCCTTCTCAAAGATCAGCCCAAAAAGGGTACTATCGAATTTCTGGGAAAGCGGATCCATCGGCTGCCTCCAGAGCATATTTCCGTCCTCGGGATCGTCTACGTCCCCGAAGATCGAGGTCTTTTTCGCGAACTCACAGTAAAAGAGAATCTCGACCTCGGCTGGTGGGGTCGCAGAGACAGGGGAATCCGGGATGATTTTGAATTTGTCTTCGAGCTCTTTCCCATCCTCAAGGAGCGTGCAACCCAGGAGGCTGAAACACTTTCTGGTGGGGAACAGCAGATGCTGGCTATGGCACGGGCTATGCTCCGCCGTCCGAAGTTGCTGATGCTGGACGAACCCTCTCTCGGATTGGCACCCTTGGTCGCCCGCCATGTGTACGATGCACTTTCACGGATCAGCCAGGCAGGTACAACTATTCTTTTGGTTGAACAAAATGCAAAGATGGCCCTGGGCATTGCAGACTTTGGCTACATCATGGAATCGGGTCGAATCGTCCTGGAGGGGACCTCAAAGGAACTCCAAGAAAACGAGGATGTGAAGGAGTTTTATTTGGGACTGGGCGGTGAAGCCATCTCTCCCAAAGGATGGAGGCTCTACAAAAAGAGAAGGACATGGTAATGGGAACAAAAGCGGCGAACTTTCCCGATCTGTTTTTTCAGCAGGTTGATGCTCAGAAGGGCCGGGTGGCCCTCAGGAAGAAGGAATACGGAATCTGGAACCGGATCTCCTGGAGGGAATACGGGCAGATGGTGAGAGAAGCAGCAGCCGGACTGCTCGCTATCGGCCTCGAGCCGGGGGACAGGGTCGCCATCTTGGGAGACAATCGACCAGAATGGCTGATCTGCCATCTGGCAACCATGACGATCGGCTGTGCGACGTGCGGGGTCTATTCGACCTCAGCTCCAGAGCAGGTGGCCTATGTGGTGGGCCACTCAGAATCGACGGTCCTTTTCGTGGAAAACGAGGAGCAGGTCGACAAGGTCCTGGAAATCGAATCTGAACTGAACCTGAAAAAGGTCGTGGTCTGGGACCCGAAGGGCCTCTGGGGTTTCTCCCATCCTGGAATCATTTTCTTTGATGAATTCATGGCCCAGGGCAGGGCCTATCTCGATTCCCACCCCGGGAGTGTTTCGAAACGGATGAAGGCCATTGATCCCCAGGACACGGCCATGATCATCTATACCTCTGGCACCACAGGCCCGCCCAAAGGAGCCATGATCGCCCATCAGAACATGCTAAGCATCACCGACTCTTTCGTCACTGCCAACCCGGTCTACCAGAACAGTGAGATGCTATCCTACCTTCCCCTGGCCCATATCTATGAGAATCTCATCTCCCTCTTCGCGGCAATCTGGAACGGAGGAACGGTCAATTTCGTTGAAAGCATGGACACCCTCGTGCAGAATCTGCGGGAGGTCTCCCCCACCATTTTTGCGAGTGTCCCCAGGATCTGGGAAAAGATGGCTTCCATGATCGAAATCCGAATGTCTGACTCGACCTTCCTCAAGAAGTGCCTCTACCGCCTTGCCCTCGTCATGGGTCTTAAATACATCCGGACAGCGAAACACACGAAAGCGCACTTTCTCTGGGCCCTCCTGTACTGGCCTATCTACTGGCTCGTCCTGTACCATCTCAAGAGACAGCTTGGCCTTGAACGTATTCGGTACGCCATATGCGGAGCAGCGCCGGCCTCTCCCGAGCTGTTTGAGTATTTCAACGCCCTGGGAGTTCCGTTAAGAGAGGGCTATGGCCAGACAGAGTCCACCGGCGTCATTGCGATCCAGCGTATAGACCGACCCCGTTGGGGATTTGTGGGGGAGCCCATTCCTGGCGTCGAGGTCAAGATCGCTGAGGATGGGGAGATCCTGGCAAAGGGAGAAGGCGTTTTTAAGGGATATTTCAAGGACCCAGAGCTCACCGCGGAAACCATTAGAGATGGATGGCTCCATACCGGTGACGTTGGGGCTCTGGAAGATGGGTTTCTCAAGATCCTGGATAGGAAAAAAGACATCATCATCACAGCCGGCGGCAAGAACATCACACCAGCCTTCATCGAGAACAAGCTGAAGTTTAGCTCCTACATTCAGGACGCCGTTGTCATCGGAGAGCGCCGGAGGTATCTGGTGGCCCTCATTCTAATCGACGAAGACAACGTCACCAAGTATGCTCAAGACCACCGCGTTCCTTTTACCACTTTTGCCGATCTGACTCAGAATCCGGAGATACGAAAGCTCGTCGAAGGCGAAGTCTCCAAAGTCAATAAGACCCTCTCTACAGTAGAAACCATCAAAAAATTCGAATTATTGCCCCGACGTTTTTACGAGGAAGATGGGGATGTAACGCCCACCAAAAAGGTCAAGCGGCGTTTTTTGGAGAAACGCTACACAGACCTGATCGAGCACCTCTACCGGCGATAGAAAGTGAAGTCGATCCTAAGTGTTCACCGCTGAGGCGCAGAGGACGCAGAGAAAAAAAGTTTTGCCTTTCTCTGCGATGAAATACTCAGATGGATCTAATTGAAAGTTACAAAGAGGAACTCCAGCTCATCCGGAAGCCCTGGACGCGGGTCTGGGTAGGGGTCCTCCTGTTGCTGTTGCTTTTCCTGCCCCTGTACGCTCGGGAATACTTCGTCTACGTCGCCACCATCATTTTTATCTATTCCATTGGTGTTCAGGGGCAAAACATTCTGATCGGCTACACGGGCCAGATTTCGTTTGGCCAGGCGGGGTTCCTGGCGATCGGTGCTTTCACTTTTGGGCATCTGATCCGTCTCGGTCTTCCCTGGCCCTTGTGTCTTCTTGCAGCAGGGCTGGCAGCGGGACTCTTCGGTCTCGTAGTTGGCATTCCCTCTCTTCGTCTCAAAGGCCCCTACCTCGCCATTGCCACATTGGGATTTGGCGTTGCTGTCTATCAAATCTTTGTTAACTCTGAGTTACTCTCTGGGGGCCGTATGGGCCTAGTCGTACCCAAACTCACCCCTCCCTTCGGCCTCTCTCAGACCGTTTTTAATTACTATTTCAATTTTCTGATTGCCCTTATTCTCACATTGGCCAGCTATAACATCGTCTCTTCCTATATGGGACGAGCCTTCATTGCCGTCCGGGACAATGACATCGCCGCCGAGGTCATGGGGGTGAACCTGGCCCGTTACAAGCTGCTCTCCTTTGGTATTAGCTCCTTTTACACCGGAATCCAGGGTGCGCTCTTCGGCCTTTTCATGGGATACCTGGAGCCCAACATGTTCACCCTTATGGAAGGCATTACTCTTTTTGTGGCAGTCATCATCGGAGGATTGGCCTCTGTTGAGGGCTCGATCATGGGCGCAGCGTTCGTCATTCTGGTGCACCAGATGCACAATTTCTTTCCGATGTTCGAAGCCTACCAGGAGATGGTACCCGTCGTCTTTGGAGTGACCATATTCGTTGTACTGATCTTTGAACCATTAGGCCTTTACGGCAGGTGGTTCAAGATGAGGCTCTATCTCCGAAACTGGCCGTTTCGTTAATCCATACCTCAGGAAGGAGTATGCATGAGCCAACTTCTGCAATACACGATTTCGGGCCTTGCAACAGGCAGCATCTATGCCCTTGTCGCATTGGGATTGGCCCTGATCTATCGCTCTACCCGCATCCTTAATTTTGCCCACGGGGATATGGCCACCGCTGGCTCCTTTTTCGCCCTTACACTCCTCGGACTCAACCTCCACTTTAGCCTGGCCTTCGGCTTTGCCCTGATTTTTGGCTCTGTCCTAGCCATGGCCTTCTATTTCTGCGTCCTTGTACCCGCCCAGCGACGTGAGGCCACACATCTGGGTCAGATTATCCTGACCCTGGGACTCGGCTTGATCTTGCAAGGTCTGATCTCTTACTCCGGGGGAAAAGTGCCTCAATCCTTCCCCTTCCCACTCTCGGACACTAAGATCTACCGTCTCGGCAGTATTGTAATCAGCCAGTTAAGTCTCGGCACCCTATGCGTTGGTCTGCTTGGTAGCCTGCTCTTCTACCTTCTAATACAAAAGACGCGTCTGGGACTGGCCATGCGCGCGACATCTGAAAATCTCCCCGCAGCTCAGACCATGGGGATACCCACCCGCCGAATTCTCGCCCTGAGTTGGGGGCTTGCCGCGCTCCTGGGGGTGATTGCTGGGTTGTTTCTGGCTCCTGCCCTTCTCTTTGATACTTTCTTTATGTTGGAACCCTTTCTCAAGGGTTTTGCGGCGGCGATTTTGGGCGGATTGAACAGTCTCCCAGGGGCCATTGTTGGCGGTCTCATTCTGGGCGTTGCTGAAAGCCTAGGAGGGGGATTCGTATCGATTGCCTTCAAGAATACCCTCGCCTTTCTGATCATCATCGCGGTTCTCATCATGCGACCCGAGGGCCTCTTGGGGAAAGAGTTCAAGGAGAGGGTGTAAGGGGAATTCACAATGGAGCAAAAAATCAAAAAGAAGGCCATGGAATTGGGAGTCGATCTCGTCGGTCTCTTGAATCTCAGGGACTACGATAGTCCGCGCTCGCCAGATCCCCGTCGCTACCTGGAATCGGCCAAATCGATTGTTTTACTCGCCTTTCGACCCCTCGCGGGCGCATTCCGCTATCAGGAAAACACCTGGAGCAAGATGCCCTCTTACCTCTATAGCATTGAGTCGGCAGGCAACACCGCCGCCTATCAGCTCGGGAGGTTTATGGAGAGAGAATTTGGAGCTGAATGTTTCCTGGTTCAGGCCCATCGACCTTTTGAACTCGACGAGGAGACCTACCGATCTCCTATTGGAAGCGTATCGCTTCGGCACGG
>WVXP01000115.1 GCA_011773445.1 Pseudomonadota bacterium
AGCTTGTCGCCGATTTGAAACCGACCCTTGGCGATCATCTCCTCGATCCAGCTCTCAATCTGGAGGTATTTTGGGATTCGACTCTTTTCGTTGACGATTTCTGGCATCGTATTCACGCCTTGCAAACCTAAAATGCTTCGAAACCCTTAGACTAATCTGAACTCACGATTCCAGAACCAAATTGGCTGCCCAAAAAGGATATAAATCTTCACCCGACCACCTCATCGACAGCGACACATGCCATTCCTAGAGCTTCCCCTACGGGTTTGCAAATCAGGCTCCCCTCTACCACATTGAGTCCCTTCAAGAGGCTCTCGTCGCTCCTGAGCGCTCCCTTCCACCCCAGATTGGCGATCCTGAGGGCATAGGGAAGCGTGGTGTTGGTGAGCGCAAAGGTCGAGGTCCTTGCGACAGCTCCCGGCATGTTGGCCACGCCGTAATGAATAATGCCATCCACTTCGTATGTCGGGTTATCATGGTAAGTGGGATGAATCGTCTCGATACAACCTCCCTGGTCAACGGCCACATCAACGATGACAGATCCATTCTGCATATCAGAGAGCATCTGACGGCTAACGAGCCTTGGAGCGCGAGCCCCAGGGATCAAGACAGCTCCGATGACGAGATCTGCCTGGGTGACTGTCTCCTCGATGTTATGGCTGTCTGACATGAGGGTGACGATTTTGCTTCCAAAAATATCGTCCAAGTATCTCAGCCTCTCGAGATTGATGTCGAGTATCGTAACCTTCGCACCGATTCCCACGGCCATCTTTGCTGCATTCGTCCCGACAGTCCCTCCACCGATAATCGCCACGTTCCCAGGGGCAACCCCAGGAACGCCGCCGAGAAGGACACCCCGCCCTCCATGTTCTTTTTGCAAATAGTAGGCGCCAACCTGGATCGACATGCGACCCGCGATTTCACTCATCGGTGTCAGAAGGGGAAGGGAACCGTCCTCAAGTTGGATGGTTTCGTAGGCAAGACCAACGACCTTTCTCTCAAGCAGGGCTTTGGTCAATTCGAGAGCTGGCGCGAGATGGAGATAGGTGTAGAGAATCTGACCTTCATGAAGGAGTGGATATTCTTCTGGCAAGGGCTCCTTGACCTTCATAATCATTTCGGCATCATCATATATCTTTCCCGCCTTGTCCATAATCGTGGCGCCTGCGGACCGATACTCCTGGTCCGTTATGCCACTGTCCAATCCGGCCCCCTTTTGAATGATGACTTTGTGGTTTTGACTGACCAGTGCTTTGACGCCTGCCGGAACGATCCCCACTCTGTGTTCTGCTTTCTTTACTTCTGTAGGAATCCCAATAATCATGGCTTCATCCTTCTCTTGCGAGGATTTCTATTCGGGCCGACCCATGTTCAAGGAATCCAATCAGGGACACGAACCCTATTTTGCGGCGAAGAACTCCTTGATCCCCTCAATGCAGGCCTTGTTTTCCTCGGTCTTGCCGACACTGATCCGGAATATTCCTGGCCTATCTTTCAGCGTCTTGACCGCTTTAATCATGATCTTCTTTTTGTCGAAGAGGTAGTCGACCACTTCCTGTCCATTGACGCCGAGGTCGGTGGCATCGACGATCATATAGTTGCCGTAGGAGAAATACGGTTTCAAGCCATCGATCTTTGACAACTCGTCGTAGATATACTTGATCTGGGCATTGTTGTAATCGACCTTCTTTTTCAATTCCTCCATATCGTCGAGGGCAGCTTCAGCCGCAGCGATGGAAAGCAGGCTTGCAGTCCAGGGAATCTGAATCTTTCGAAAAGCCTGGATGATTTTCTCATCGGCCAGGGCATAGCCAAATCGAATGCCTGCCATTCCATAAGCCTTGGAGAACGTATGACTAACGACCATGTTTGGGTATTCCTCAATCATGTGGTCTTTTGATTCATGGTCTGGGTGATACTCCAGGTAAGCCTCGTCAAACAGAGTGGGGATGCCGGCCTCCAACAAACGCTTGATATCTTCATCAGGGATGAAACCACCTGTGGGATTGTTCGGGTTACAGAGGACCATCAACTTTGTTTTCGAGTTGATCGCGGCCAGCATGGCGTCGGTGTCGTATTGCATGTCGGATGTTACATCGATACTGACTGGATTTGCTCCCACATTTAACGCCCTGAGTTCATAGAGCGAGAAAATCGGGTTCGGCAGGAGAATCTCGTCACCGGGCGTGAGAAATAACCTGCACATAAGCTCGATGATCTCCGAGGATCCGTTGCCGATGTATACGTTGTCAGGGCTGACTTTGTGCCTCTGGGCAATCTTTTTCCTGACACGAACTCCGTTGTCGGGATACCGATTGCCCAGCCTGACAGCATTTGCAACCGCTTCGACCACCTTTTCTGACGGGATCACAGGGTTCTCGTTAACAAACATGCGATGAAGCTCCGGGTTCTCCCAGGCCATGGCGATATCGTCTGTTGTGTACGGTTTGATTTTGTCATACCAGGGAACAAAAAATTTTGTCAGGTCCATCGGCCGGCTCCTTTCGAGTGAGGTATAGCTGATTAGCTATCTATACAGCATAGCCAATGTAGCAAATTTTGTCAATAGATTTTTTGCCTATGAGTTCCACCATTTTTGAGGGACCCTCATGTCCTGAGCCGACGCCGTCCCACCAAGGGTGGGATAACGTTACCGCGTGAGCTTGGGAGCGAACGGACAGGAGGCTCCCAATTGAGAAATTCGAAGGATTTAGAGAAATTGGTAGCTTGTGAGACACATTCGCGGGGAAATGGGTCAACTTCTCATTATTTCGCTGAATTTTTTCAGAGAATGGGTGTGGATATCACGGGGATTCAGCAAACACGTACTTTTCAACCCCCAGCGCCACCCATCACATGACTGCTCCCTTTGCCCATGACTAAGCGCAGAAGGCCGAGCATGAGCAGAACAATTGCGATCACGCAGGTAGACATGGCATCGGCACTGGCTGTCCAGCCGTCATTGTCGAGCCAGATGATCTCGATGGCCGCCAGATGGACAGTGGCAGACACGAGGAAGATAACGGCACTGATGGTCGTCATGCAGCGCATAAAGAAATAGACAAAATTCTGGAAAAAGGCCACCCGTGACAGTGGAAAGACGAGACGGACAAAGGTACTGATCGAAGTCGCACCGAGACTTGTGGCCGCCTCTTCAATCGATGGATCGATGTTCTTGATATTCGAGATACTGGAGAGGGTTCCCAGGGTAAAGTTGGCAATGACCACACAGATGACGATAATCCAGGGAGTACCATAGAAAAAAAAGTAGGGTCTGTTGAAGGCCAGGATGTATCCCAGTCCAAGGACCAAGCCGGGAATGGCAGCCGGCATTACGGAAAGCAGGTACAGAATCTGAACCCCAAAAGGTTTCTTCTTTTCTACGATGTAACCCGCGATGAGGGTGAAGAATGCGCCGAGAAAACCAACAAAAAGCGAGATCCAGAAGCTCGTCCAGATGGCAGAGTAACCTCCAAGAGAGGGAAACCGATAGTGTTTCAGGGTGAGAGACCAGTCATAAGGCCAGACGTTTACAAAGGAACCCATTACCACGGTCGCGAAGACCATGATAATAGAGGCCGAAACAAGGCTGCAGTAAATGGTAAACCCCCATTTTCGGAAAGGTCTCGAGGGCCGGATAAAGGGTCTTGCCGCACCGCTAATGAGGGCGAAGCTCTTCCGCGTCACGTAGTAATTCACCATAAAGGCGGCCACAGAGGGAACCAGGAGAATGACACTCACTGTGGCCCCGAGGTCAAACCGGTAGAGATTGGTCACCTGAGCATAGATCTCGGTAGCCAGGACGTTGTAGTCTCCTCCGATCACAACGGGGTTACCGAAGTCCGTGATCGTAAGGTTAAAGGTCAGCGCACCGGCACTGAGGAGTCCGTACTTTGCTGAGGGAACCGTTACTCTCCAGAAAACCTGAAGGGCGCTTGCCCCCAGGCTCTCGGCGGCTTCATCCAGTCGGGTGTCAACGGCGGACAGGGTCGTGTAGAGAATCACGAGGGCATGGGGAAAACAGTAGAGGACCTCAGAGATGACAATTCCCCAGGCGCCATAGATAGACCAGTCAACCTTGAAAAGGTGAGCCGTGATGAGCCCGTTGCGTCCAAAGAGTAAAATGAGGGCCAAAGCTTGAATAATAGAAGGGGCAATGAGGGGCATGAACGCAACAGTATTGAAAAAGCCCTTGCCGCGGATGGTGGTTCGGGTCAGAGCATAGGCGAAAAAGAAGGCAAGAATTGTCGTGACGGCCATGGTCACAACCGAGACATAGAAGCTGTTATAGAGTGACCGGGCAATCCGTGGCGTGCCGAAATACCTGATGTAGTTGCCAAGGCTAAAGTTCTCGGAGGTTAGTACACCCTCTTTGAAGAAGCTCAGGACGAGGATTTTGTAAATGGGAAAGAGCATGAAAAAGACAAGAAGGAAAGCAACGAGAATCGTGACCCCGGTGAGGATGTATTTGTCAACGAGAAGGCTCGTTGCCGAGACGCCGTAAGCTTCTTTTCCCGAGGTGTTCATCTCACAATCCTCGTCTCGGATCACTAAGCCCGACGGCCGAAAGTCCGTCAATCGGCGATCTATTCCAGTGGATAAACCACAAACGCGTCAGGGGGGAAATACATATCGACCTCGTCCCCGCGATTCAATTGTCGCTGTTCAAAGTCCTTTTCCACCATGTCGACAATCACTTCTCCGTTGGCAGAGCTCACCAGAATTCTCACGACTGCCCCGAGGAAGGTGACAACCTCGATCTTTCCATTCATAATGTTTGATGATTGAAGATCCTTCCCCGGTTTCCCAGGATCAAGGACGTCGATCTTTTCGGGCCTGATGGAGAGGATCACCGCATCATCAGATAGGGATTGTGCCTGAGGAACAACAAACTGGGTATCTTTCAGCCGCACGATACCGTCTTGGTGTTGCCCCTCGAAGAAGTTTGAGATCCCCACAAAATCGGCAACGAAACCAGACTGAGGATTCTTGTAAATCTCGATAGGCGGGCCGACCTGCTTAAAAACCCCCTCCTCCATCACGACCACCCGGTCGGCAATGGCCAGCGCCTCTTCCTGATCGTGCGTCACATAGACCATGGTGATGCCGAGTTCCTGCTGGAGTCTCTTGATCACAGCTCTCAGACGCACACGGATTTTGGCGTCCAGGGCACTCAGGGGCTCATCGAGGAGCAATACGCTCGGATTGGGGGCAAGGGCTCGTCCCAAAGCCACCCGCTGCTGCTGGCCGCCACTCAGCTGCGCCGGATAGTTATTGCGCCAGTCCTTCAGGCCGATGAGATTCAGGATTTCATCCACTCTTGCGGTGATTTTGTCCCTCGGCATTCTTCTCATCTTGAGGCCAAAGGCGATGTTTTCCAAGACCGTCATGTTGGGGAAGAGTGCATAGGATTGAAAGACAATGCCGAAGTCCCGCTTTTGGGGGACGAGGTCATTAATGACTTTTCCATCATACATGATTTCGCCGGAAGTGGGTGTTTCGAAGCCCGTGATCATCCTGAGGATCGTTGTCTTTCCACATCCACTCGGCCCGAGGAAGCAGACAAACTCCCCCTCTTGGACATCCAAGTCCACATGGCTGACCGCCACAAGCGTGCCGAAAACCTTCGTCAAGTCTCTAAGCCGCAGATTCTTTGGCATGATGAACTCCCTCGTCGACCTGAGCCTCCTCAGGAATTCGGATCTAAGCCGACCAAGGCGCTAGATGAGTCGATGGTCACAGAAAAGTGCCGGTTGCAGGTTCCACGAAATCTCATTGAGGCATGAACGTCGGGATCAACGGGATGGTAGCAGAAACAGGGCGGAGGTACAACGCCAGTACCTCCGCCCGCAGGTTTCGCTTACCTCAGGAATTTGTCCTGCCACACCACGAGGATTTCGCCTCGGTTGGTTGCCTGCCAGGGAAAATCCATAGGAGCGAGTTTGATGGTTTCCAGCTGGGGTAGATCAGCCGGTCCTGGAATTCCAGGTAGCGTCACACCCAGCTTGAACTTGGCATATTCCCGCATAGCACTCTCGCCGATCGCCCAGTCGAGAAATTTCTTGGCTTCCCGCTTGTGCTTTGCTCCCTTAAGAAGGGCATTGGCCTCGAGCTCATAGCCGGCGCCCTCTTCCGGAAGGACCATCTCGACGGGAGACCCTCTCTTCTTCAAAGAAGAGTAGACGAACGCGAAGGAGCATCCAATCGCGTACTCTCCTGCCGCGGTCAGTTTGGCTGGCTTGGAGCCGCTCTTGATATACTGGCCCATGTTTTTATCGAGCTTTTCCAGAAACTCCCAGCCGGTGTTCTTCTTCACCGGTTTCTTGGCATAATCAGGGTCCAACATCTCGAGAAGACTTGCCACCTGCAAAAAGCCGGTGCCCGAACTTGCCGGGTTAGGCATAATTAGCTTGCCTTCGTAAACCGGGTTAAGCAGATCGTTCCAGCCCTTCGGTTTGGGAAGGTTACCTTTGGCCATCACCTCTGTATTGAGCACAAAGGCCGCCATGTAGAGATCAATCGCCGCCCAGTAGCCATTCGGATCTTTGAACTTGTCGGGGATATTTGCCCATCCCTTGGGTTTGTACTTTTCGAGGAGCCCCCGGTCTCTGAAATCCTCCATATTGGTCACAGCCCATCCCCAGACGAGATCGGCCTGAGGATTGTTCCGCTCTGCAAGCATTCTGGCCCCCAGTTCTCCTGTTGACAAGCGGATGATCTTGATATCGAGATCGGGAAGTTCCTTCTCGGCTAACTTGAGGTATTCAACCGTTTCCTCGGTTTCGAGCGAGGTGTAGACGACTACCGGCTTTTTCGCCGCGAAAACCGGTCCACCGAGAAACACACAGAGAAACAATATTGTGACTAAAACTGAGATCTTCTTGGTATTCTTCATAGTGCCCTCCTCAAAAAAATGCTTACTTCCCTGAACAAGCCTAAAGCCATTCTACGACGACGTCCGGCGGGTCCCTGAGCCTGATGAGCGCCTCCATTTGCTTCCCTCCTTTCAACGCTTTAAGTATCCATTTGATGGGCAAGATTCAAAATCCGATGGTTCCTGTAATTCAGCTTCCTTTATATTCCGAAACATAAACGTTGTCAATGTCTTCTGTTTCGGCTTGAAGAGTTACCCTGTTCTTCCACGCAGCGTTCCCCTACGATTTGGATTTTGTTGAAAAACTGCGATTTGCGAGGTGGATTCTCTCATCCCTTCGCTCCCACGCTCTCGCGGTGACCCTATCGCGGCTCGCCGGTGGGGAAAGTCTGCCCCTTCCCCGCTCTAAAGGCGGGGCCTTCCCCCCTTCCTGCTCATCCTCGATGGATACCCCATCCGGCCGTAGCCGGGATCGCTCAGGAATAAAAGAATCCCCCACAGCTGAGGGAGGTACTCCCAAACTTACGGGTTGACCTCCGAATTCTTAGGGGAACTCCTCTTTCGGCTTTCCTTGACAGGCTTCTCCATTATTTGATAAACGAGTCTCTTTGAATCTCCATGGGTCCTGACGAGGGAGGGGCTTTGTCCTCTTTGTCAAACACGGAGGGCGTGGCTAAATAGCATGGGAAAGAGCAAGGGGAATTTGGTTATCGCCATTGATGGTCCCTCAGGGGCAGGCAAAAGCACGGTGGCGCGGATTCTAGCGGAGCGACTCGGGTACATCTATGTGGACACGGGTGCCCTGTATCGCACGGTGGCTTTAAAGGCAAACCGAGCTTCCCTAGACCTGGGTGATGAGAAGGCACTTGAAAGCCTGTGCCGCTCGATCGAGATTGACTTCCGGCCCGATCCAAAGGGGATAAGAGTTCTGTGTGATGGTGAGGAGGTTACCGATGAAATCCGGAAGCCTTCTATGAGTCTTCTGGCTTCCGCGGTTTCACGGGTGCCGGCAGTTCGGAAGGCATTATTAGGGCTTCAGAGAGAATTTGGAAAGAAAGGCGGGGTTGTCCTCGAGGGCAGGGACATTGGAACCGTTGTCTTTCCGGAAGCTGACCTGAAGTTCTTTCTGGAGGCCGATCCGCGAATCAGAGGCGAGAGACGGTATGAGGAACTCAAAGCCAAGGGTGAGAAGGTGGACCTGGGCGAGACGATACGGGAGGTGGAGAGGAGAGACACAAGTGATCGGACTCGCTCTCTTGCTCCTCTCAAGAAGGCGGGGGATGCGGTTCTCATCGATACAACACATCTCGGTGTCGATGAGGTGGTCGCGAAAATCGTTCAATTTTGTCGACCGAAGTTGAGGAATTGTGGCCCTTGAGGGGAGAGATGGTTTGTCTTTCTTACCAATCTATGCTATATTCTTGCGAATTGGCCATTAGGGGGTATCTTTTTGATGGAAAAGAATAGCGTTCCGCCGGAGAAAGAGGACAGACCATTGGCTGACCAGGCGGATGGGGAGGCAGGAAGCTCGGGAAAGGAGGAGGAGAGCTTTCAGAAACTCTACGAAGAGAGCCTGAAGTCTGTGGAAGAGGGAGAGATCGTCAAAGGGTTTGTCGTCGCTGTGAATGAGGATTTTGTGACTGTAGATATCGGCTACAAGTCAGAGGGCCAGATCTCGACTCGCCAATTCCGTACCAAGGATGGTCAGATCTCCGTCAAGGAAGGGGACCGGGTAGACGTATTATTGGAAAGGAAAGAGATCGGAGATGGGTTACTCGTATTGTCCAAAGAAAAGGCCGATAAATTCAAGGCTTGGCGGGAGGTTAGCCATGCATGCCGTGAAGGGGAGGTTGTTGAGGGGGAGGTCATCGGAAAAGTCAAGGGAGGTCTCACAGTCGATATCGGAATCACAGCGTTTCTGCCTGGTTCACAAGTAGATATCAGACCGGTCAGAAATCTAGACAGGTTTCTGGGGCAGAAGCTTGATTTCAAGGTGATTAAGTGTAACCGTAAACGGAACAACGTGGTGTTATCTAGACGGGTCCTCCTGGAGGAGCAGAGAAGGGAGTTGAGGGCCCAAACGCTGAAGTCCCTCAGGGAGGGAGAGCTTCTTGAGGGCGTGGTGAAGAACATCACCGACTATGGGGTCTTTATTGACCTCGGAGGCATCGATGGACTCCTGCACATAACGGATATCTCTTGGGGTCGGATCGGCCATCCCTCGGAGAAGCTCTCCGTTGGAGACCGTGTCAAGGTCAAGGTGCTCAACTATGACCCGGATACTGAAAGGGTCTCGCTGGGCCTGAAACAGACAACATCCGATCCTTGGGAACACGCTCCGCAGGCCTACCCGATTGGCGCGAGAGTGAAGGGGAAGGTTGTCAGTGTCACCGATTATGGCGCATTCGTGCAGTTGGAAGAGGGAATCGAAGGGCTGGTTCACGTCTCTGAAATGTCCTGGACGCGGAAAATCAAACACCCGTCAAGGATCGTCAACCTGGGCGACATCATTGAAGCAGTTGTCCTCGACATTGACCCGTCCAAGAAGAGGATTTCGCTGGGGATGCGCCAGGTTGAACCGAACCCATGGACGGTCATCGAGAGCAAATACCCCGTGGGGACCAGGCTCTCAGGTAAGGTGAAGACCATTACCGATTTTGGTGTCTTTGTGGGAGTTGAGGAGGGAATCGACGGATTGATCCATGTTTCCGAAATGTCGTGGACGAAAAAGATAAAAAACCCCTCTGATATGTTTAAGAAAGGCCAGGAGGTTGAGGCCGTCGTCCTGAGCATAGACAAGGAAAATGAGCGATTTTCTCTGGGGACCAAGCAGCTGGAGTCAGACCCATGGGATGAAATTCCAAACAAATACCGAGTTGGAAGCCGGGTGCGAGGGAGGGTGACCAACCTCACTGATTTTGGAGCCTTTGTCGAGCTAGAGCCAAATATTGAAGGGTTGGTTCATGTTTCCGAATTGCGCAAAGAGAAGGTGAATAGCCCCTCAGACGTCGTAAGCGTGGGCGAAACTTTAGAGGCTGTGGTGATTAATTTGGACCCACGGGAAAGGCGCATTGGTCTGAGTGTCAAGAATCTCAAAGATACAGATGAGAAGGAGGAATATGAGCGATATCTCTCAGAGCAATCGCCAACATCTTCTTCTTTGGGCGAATTGATTCAGAGAGAGATGCAGAGGAAGTCATACGAGGAGAACCAGAGCCGGGGAGAGGATGCCGAGGATTTGAGCGAAAGGGACCAGAAGGAGTCTTAAAGAACCGATGACGCCATCGTCGTGACAAAATCGCATTCATAGGCATTCCGGAAATCAATCCCTAGGCCTCCTCAGTTCTGATTTTGCCTGCATCTAAGTATCGTTTATCCATGTGGATCGATTATGACAGGGTCTGAAGTTTTTTCAGGTGAAACGTCCCATTTTGTCATCGCGCCGCTTAGCAAATCTCAAAAGCCCCTCCCAGCCTTCTTGCCGCCTTTTCGATCCGGCGGGAGAGGCTAATACTCCGGGTAGACTTCGATTTAGGATTCTCAACCGTTTCAGAGAGTTCTTTCCGCCAATCGTTTTGTCCATTCACGATCTTTCTTGAATCCCAACATAACGGCTTGGTCCGAGACGTTGGCAATGATATTGCATGCTACCGACCGGACCGGCCGCATGATTACCTCGAAAAATGGCCTGCCTTGACCTCTTAAATGGTACAGGAAGGGGATTTTTCAGCATGAGTCAAGACGACACACTTGGAAGTGGAAACTACCGGGTTGTCTTTCTCGGAGTTACGGATGGTTCAGGCACCGATATCCAAGCGTTCTCCCAAAAGTTATCGAAACAGTTTCAAATCTCCATCGAAAAAGCCCTGCGTATTGCAAAAAGCGCACCTTTGGTCATTAAAAAGAATGTCTCCCGGTCCAAGGCGGAGCGATATCGACAGGTCATTGGAACACTCGGCGGTCAAGTCAGGATTGAACAGACAGATGGCGGCATCAAAGACCATGCGCCCAGTGCTGCGACAGGGCGGGTCGATGGGTTTGAGACGACAGCCATTGACTCTCAGAGACCCGTTGGTGGCTCCTCGGATTCCGCAGCACAGATAACAGGCGTGGAAAGTGATCGAGGGATTGGCGAAGCTTACGATGATGCCATCGCGGGTGCTTATGAAGAGAGCTTCACTCCGCCGACTCATGGTCCGTCGAAGGCCCTTGAGGCTCAGGGCTTTCAATGTCCCAGTTGTGGGCTCGAGCAGCCGAGAGATACCGAATGCATCAAGTGCGGAGTCATTTTTCAGAAATATGAGCAGATGGCTGACGCCGCCCTTCACGCCAGTGCCGAGGTGGGTGAGGATTCCACGAGATTCGAACCGATGCCCCGAGATATGGAGGTGAATATAGAGCATGCCGGGTTTTGGATCAGAGCTGGAGCGTGTGTCGTTGACAGCGTAGTCCTTTTGGTGATCTCCTTTGCCCTAGGCATCCTCCTATTTATGACGCTGAGACCAGACAGAAATCCCACAGCCCTTGCGTCCCTCAATCCTCTGTTCAATTTGATCTCCCTATTTCTGCCCTTCGCCTATTTCATTTACTACTTGGGGAAAAGGGGCTACACCCCGGGCAAAGGTTTCCTAGGGCTTCAGGTGATTCGCATGGATGGAAGCGGCCTGACCTATGGGGATGCTGCGATCAGATCCTTTTCCTACATTCTCTCGTCGATTCCACTGTACCTTGGCTTTCTGTGGATCGCATTCGACAAAAGGAAGCAGGGGTGGCATGACAAGATCGCTAAAACCCAGGTGATCAGGGCGGAAGACGTTCCAGCGTGGCGCAAATGGATTGCTCTTCTGCCGGTGATACTCATTCCTCTGATCGGAATCGTGGCAGCCCTCAGCCTTCCCGTTTACCTCAAGTACACCTCTCGTGCCTGTGTTGTCAAAGCTGTATCTGATTTGCAAACCGTGAAAAGCCATCTGGAAGAACATTATTACCGATACGACAGCTATCCCCTGACCGGCGAGTTCCGGACGTTCCTGAGAAGCAGTCTAGGTCGAATCCCCCGTGATCCCTTTAACAATGGGGCGCCCTACAGGTACCAGTCCGACGGCTTCACCTTCACCCTCTGGAGTATCGGGCCCGATAGGGAGGATGACCATGCAAGGATCGCCATTGATCCCCTCCGTTCGCAGGGTTTCCTGGAAAAGGGTGATATCATCTTTACTTCCGATGCGGAGATCGATGAGAAGCTCGAGCTTTTCGGGATGACACCCGATGAAACCGAACCAGACGGCGAGATTTTCACAGTCACACCTTCCCCCCTCTAGCTCTGTGTGATAAGATCTAACCGAGATCATTGGAAAGGTCACCAGGGACTTGACCTCATCATGGGGCAAAATAGTCACTCACACCGATTTCGACGGGATAGTAAGCGCATCGATCTGTTCCTTTTGCCTGGGCATCAACCAAATCGCTTTTGCGGGCCCCATGGCGATCGGCCGGAATAGCTTACCCATATCCGACCGTGAC
>WVXP01000152.1:0-1124 GCA_011773445.1 Pseudomonadota bacterium
GACAGGTGTAGAGACAGCGTAGTGGTTGTTTTCCAGTATGAAAATCACAGGAAGTTCGAGGATTGCGGCAAGATTCAACGACTCTCCAAAGACGCCGTTATTTGCCGCTCCGTCACTAAAGAAACTCAAGACAACCTGTCTGCCCCCTTTTATCTTAGTTGCGAGGGCGGCACCCGTGGCAATGGGGATTCCACCGCCGACAATCCCATTGGCCCCCAGGTTTTTGTCCTCGAGACTGGCGATGTGCATGGATCCTCCTCGACCCTTGCAATACCCGCTTTCCCTTCCCATGATTTCAGCCATCATCAGTTTCAGGTCTCCTCCTTTGCAGATACAGTGTCCATGGCCGCGATGGGTGCTGACGATGTAGTCATCCCGCTCTATAGCGGCAATCGAACCAACGGCGGTTGCCTCTTCTCCCAGATAGGGATGGAAGTAGCCCCGGATGAAACCCTCTCGGTAGAGTTCGACACATTTCAGTTCGAAGCGGCGAATCGTGTAAGCCTTTCGAAACATGTCCGAGAGCAAGCTCTGATCCAGCGCTGGGGAGCGTTCCGCCGCATCTACACGCTTTCTTGGAGATGGTTCTTTTCCCATATCTTCTTCCCTTTACGATCCAATCCTTTCTTGAGATCCCTGCAACGGCGGCATGGAAAAGGCAAGATCTCATTTGATGGGATTATAATAGGTCTCGAGGGCATTGGTGCTTCTTCTGAGACTCGTCTTTGAAATGTTACCGAGTTTGAAGATAACACCGAGATAGAGCAGATCGATCATATAGAGCTGGCTCACTCTGGCTTCCATAAAGTCTCCATACAAAGGGATATCCTTACTCCTAGGAGGTGTGCATAGACAGATATCCGAAACCCGAGCAAGAGGCGATTCACTATTACTCGTAATGCAAATCGTTTTAGCACCGTTCCTCGAAGCGATATTCAAGGCATTGACAACAACCATGCTCAGACCGGTATGGGACAACCCGATAGCGACGCAATCTTCTCCCAACATCGATGCCGTCACCGTCTGCATATAACCATCGCTGTATGCTACACAGTTGACGCCTGCCTTGAGAAAAAGATGATTCGCCTCGATAGCAACAGCATAAGCACCACCAACCCCATACA
>WVXP01000152.1:1192-3672 GCA_011773445.1 Pseudomonadota bacterium
GGAATCAGTTTCTGCAATATCGACTGGAATGTTCTTGAACTCCTCGGCCGTGGAGACATCGGCCGCCAAAGAGAACTTGAGGTCTTGAAACCCCCGATACCCCAGGGATCGACAAAACCGGCTGACCGTAGCTTCACTCACATCCAAGAGTTTCGCGAACTCGGTAATCGAGACGTCAAATCGCTGGAGGGAATTCTTTCGTAGATAATCGGCGATCTTCTTTTCTGATCGTCTCAGGGCTGGATAGCTCTTTTGGACCCGGCTCAAGAAATCTGTGGTGTATGAAATTTTTTTCATAGTTTTTTTAGACCACACTGATTGAAAAAAGTCAACCTAAATCGAGGAAGATTTCTCCCATTTTCACCCACATTAGCGTACCTCAGAGAGGTAATGTAAGAAATTTCATCCCTAAGGCTCAAAATCATCCATTCTCCGATGTTCCGAAACTTGACAAAGACCGAGGAGGTGTGCTAAATCTCACGGCGCAAAGGGCGAACATCAAACCAAAAGGAGGGAAGACATGAAACGGAGAAAAAAGCGAAAGAATATGACAAGGCGCCAGTTTCTTAACAAAACCGTCAAGATTGGAGCGGGAGCGGCCACAGCGTCTTTGACAGTTGGCCTCTTCGGCAAAAGCCCAGTGAAAGCTCCTCTATTCGCTGCCAGCAAGAAACAGGGCCTTGCACCCGGGATGATTGGTGGTCCGACGGGGTTCGAGGGAGCCGAAAGATACCAGTATGGCGCCGATGAATCCGCAGGCAGAGCCATTGAGGGATTGAAAAAACTCAAAGCCGCGGGCAAAGCGCCGAAGAAATTCGTCCTGATGGTGCCGCCAGGAGAAGTCGGACACTGGGAAAACCCCTTCCCGGAGGGAGCCAAACCGTTTAAGGAAATCTTCCGTGAAGAGACAGGTATTGATATTCAGTTGGTGGACACCATCGACACAGAGATGGGTAAGAAACTGGTTCAGGATTTTCAAACGGGGACCAACGCATACGATATCTATGGAACATGGCAGAATGAATTGGGTGATCTTGCCCGAAGCGGTGCTCTGTTAGCCTATGACGAATTCGTTGACAAATACAAACCCGACTGGACTGACCCTGTGACCGGATACATCGGAGGAGAAGTCACCGTTAACACGATGATGAAGTCCGGTGGGCACTACTACGGTTTCCACGTGGATGGCGACTATCCGT
The DNA here is from genome assembly GCA_011773445.1 of Pseudomonadota bacterium. Lineage (GTDB taxonomy): Bacteria > Desulfobacterota > BSN033 > WVXP01 > WVXP01 > WVXP01. The sequence continues at coordinate 2,392 of WVXP01000152.1, forward strand.
GTTTCTACTACTATCGAAAAGACCTGTGGGACGACCCCAAGGAACAGAAAGACTTCAAGGCGCGATACGGATGGGAACTGCAGGTACCGGATACCTGGGAACAACTCCGGGACATCTCCGAGTTCTTCCATCGGCCCGACAAAGGGCTGCTCGGCTCTGTGGGCTTGAGAAATCAATACTGGGGATTCGCATTCTGGTATGCCCGGTACATCTCAATGGATTATCCGAATCAGTACTATTTTGGTGAAAACGGTGATCCTCGTATCGACTCGGAGGCCGGCATCAAAGCGACAGCGGAATATGTGGATTCCATGAAATTCATGCACAAGGATGCCATCACCTGGGGCTGGGCTGAACAGTATCCGGCCATGGCAGCAGGCCAGTGTGCGATGATCGAGACGTTCCAGAACTGGCCGAAGTTCTACGACAATCCGGATAACCCGGCGGCACACGGAAAAGTCAGATCCTTTGGCTCTCCAGGACGGTTGATCGATGGCAAATTCATGCGAAGAACCGTGTGGTGGCCTGCCATCGGGAAGGCCATCGCAGCCGGAACGAAATATCCCGAGGCGGCATACCTGCTTATGCAGTGGATAACCAGCGGGAAGGTATTCACTTACATGGTGGCCAACCCGGCTGGGTATCTCGATCCATGCCGTTTGACGGACTTTGAGGACCCACAGGTAATTCAGGTCTACAAGGACTATCATGTGCCTACCTATATCGACGTGATCGAACATGCGGGCCCATGTATCAATGTGCCTGGCGTCCTGGAATTTCAGAATGCGCTGGATGAGAACCTGATTGAGGCAGCTGTTGGCAAGAAGACACCTGCTCAGGCGATGAAGGATGCGGCTGCGCGGTGGAGGAAGGCCGTCGACAAGGTGGGGAGGGATGAATTCATCAAAGCGGTTCAAGCCCAGAACCCCGCATGGCCGACCAGAGTCGATCAACCCAAAATAAAGACGTAGCGTGGAAGGAGGCAGGTATAGCTATCTCAGATGAGATAGCTATACCTGTTTGGCAAGGATCTAGTCTCTAGATTGCGACGGACTGCCCCCATCAACCAAATGCGCCCGGTGTTCCACGCAAATAGCTCGACCAAAAACTGATCGCCCAAGACATCGATCCTATTTGCGTCGGCTAGACTGCCATATCCTGGGCTTTTCGTTTTTTATTATCGATCTGTACGGGGAGGTCTGCGGCATTGCCCAATAAGAAAGAGAAGAGCAAGATAATTGACAGGAGCGCTATTAGAGAGGGAATCAGATTCGGCACCTA
>WVXP01000271.1 GCA_011773445.1 Pseudomonadota bacterium
CACAATCTCTGCCAAAAAATCCCTACTCAAAGGGACCAAGGAGAAGACTATCCGTTTGACAGGCCGCCTTTAATGGATGTACTAAACACACCTCCCGTCATTTCACGACCTGATCAAGTGTTATCCCAATTCTGCCAAGGCCTCCTTTGCCTGCTTCAGGTACACCTCAGCCTCGCATCGCTCGAATAGTCTGACGGCCGTTAAGATGCATTCCATCGCTTTATCCTTTTTCCCTTTCGTCTTATGCAGAAACCCCAAATCGAGATAGGCCTGGCCCAGAACGCCCTTAGCCCCGATCTCTTTTGCTACTTCAATCGCCGTAGTGAAATACTCTTCTGCTTTCTTACTGGCAACTGGGACATTCTTAACCAGAAATCCGAAGTTTTTCACCAGGAAGGAGAGGCTCTTTGGGCCTTTCCGCTGAAAAATCTGCAAATAGACCTTCCCCAACATGTAATTGAATAAGGCATAGCGGTATTTATTTCCGGTTTCAAGCGATGCTGTTTTTACCTCTTCCGCCATGCTTATCCCTTTGTTCAGATTGCCCTTGATAACCAAAACAAGACCCTGGAACCCGCGGGCTGCTGTCCCAATAAGATCGAACCCAACGTTCTCAACGAAACTCATTACCTCTTCAAGAGTATCTTCAGCTTCCTGAAACTGGTCGTTAGCCAGGTAGCTATAGCCGAGAAGTAATTTCACGAGATAAGAAAACATAGGATCTATTGAGACCTGAATCGACCTGTGAAAGCATTCAATAGCGGATGGGAGGTCGCCCGCAACAAACCGACCCCATCCGACAAACATATGCCCCATGGTCGTCATTCGAATATCGGATTGTTTTTGGCCGTAATCCAGAACGATCCTTCCCAGTTCCTCGGTCTTCTTGCTCTCTCCTTTAAAGTAATAGGCGTATCCTAGTCCAGCAAAGGAATGTCGGAAGAATTCTTTATCTAACTTGAAAGCTCGGGATATCTCTTGTGCCCTTTCTCCAAAGACGACAGCATCGTCCAAAAGGCCCAAGTCCGCACAAGTGCGAGAAAGCCAAGCACATGAGTACCCAATGACTTTATGGTTCTGCACCTCTTCGCCGAGGTCGAGGGCCTTGTAAAGGTATTGATAAGAACTCCTGTAGTTCCCTCTTCCCCACAGAGCCAGGCCAAGCCATGCATAAAACATCCCGAGCCTTTCTTTTTCATTTACAGACTCAGCCAGATCCGTATGAGCTTTAAGAAGATCAATCAGTTCGCCGTAAGCCCCACGGTAGTAGAAGACAGATGCCCATTTGATGAGGAGATCGATGAGGAAACTCTGTTCATCCTTTGTCTCAAGAGGCTTGGCAGACAAATTATCGAAAGCCTCCTCAAAGTACTGATGGGATTCATCCAGCGAATATCTCTCGAAACTCTTCTCCCCTGACTTCACGAGGTAATCCAAGGCCTTACCGACAGACCGTCCGCGTCTGAAATGAAAGGCCAGAGTCTCATAGAATTCGGGGAGCCTCTCGTAGAACAGTTGCTCCATCACAATGGCGATTCGTTCATGAATTTCCTTTCGCTCCTTTTTTAGAAGCCCGCTATACGCCACCTCCTGAGTGAGAGCGTGTTTGAAAATGTACTCCAGATCCGGCTGAAAAGACCTTGTCCGTATCAGATCGAGCCGCTCCAGACCGCTCAGACAGCGGTCAGTCTCTTCCTCGAGCTCGGTGATCCTCTTGAGGATCTCATAGAGAAAGGCCCTTCCGATGACCGAGGCCTCCTGGAGAATCCGTTTTGTCTCCCTCTCCAGCCGGTCGAGCCTCGCAGAAATCACGCCCTGAACGGTTGAAGGAATGTCTGATTCACTGATTGGCCTTTCGAGCCTCCAGGTACCGTTGTCACGGAGAAGCGTTCCCGATTCAATCAAGGCGTTGATCACCTCTTCCAGATAGAAGGGGTTTCCCTCGATCCTTTCCTGTATGAAACGTCGCAACTCAAGGGGGATATTCTCAGTCTTGAGCAGAGATTCCACCATGCCCTGGGCTTCCGATGGTGAGAGATCCTGGAGTCGAATCTCCTGGTAAAGCCTCCCCATGCCGCTTACCTGATGACTGGTGAAGAGACTAAAGGGAGGCCTGTACACACAGAGAAAAAGCGCAGGAGATCTGAACTCGGTCAGGATGGTTCGGAGAAGCTCTGTTGAGGAAGGATCAGCCCAGTGAAGGTCTTCCAGGCAGACGACCGTTGGCCCCCTCTGTGTGAGAGCTGCAAGAATTGTCTGAATTGCCTCCTGCAGCCGGGCTTTCCAGAATTCAGGGCTTACCCCCTCTATCTCGGGGTAACTGAGGGCATAGAGACTCCCCACATAAGGGGCAATGTCCTCTTTCTTCTCGACCAGACGCTCTATACCTTCTTCGACTTTCTCCCTTACTCTTTCCGGTCGGTCACCTTCCTCTATTCGAAATGCCCGGCTGAGCAGGTCAATCAAAGGAAAATAGGGGATATTCTGAGAATAGGGATAGGCATGTCCCTCCCGCCACTGAATCTGTTTAAGATCCAAAGTGGCCTTGAACTCCTCAACGAGCCTGCTCTTTCCAGTTCCCGCATCCCCATAGATAGAAAAGATTGAGCCTTTGCCTTGCCGGACATTGTCGACCGCCTCCCCCAGTTGCGCCATCTCCACCTTCCGGCCGATCAGATCAGCCCTGAGACCCTGAAGACGATGAATCTTCCGTGGCTCTTCCTTGGGAGAGAGAACCTTATAAATCTGAACGGGATTTTCCTTACCCTTGACTTTGGTCGGTTCTAGAGTTTCGAAAGTGAAATATCCCTCGGCCTGGCGATAGGTATCCGGACCCACCACGATTTCACCTGTTTTGGCAAGTCCCGACAGCCGGGAGGCCAGATTGATGGTGTCCCCCGCAACCCCGTGTGTCCCCTTCGCCAGGTTCACTTCCCCAGTTACCACGAGGCCGGTATTAACGCCACTGTGCATCGACAGAGAATGGCCGACCTTCTCTTCCATCTCGGGACTCATTGCCTCAACCACAGCGTGTATCTCTTGGGCCGCCCGGATGGCCCTGACAGGGTCATCTTCGTGCGCCTTCGGAACACCGAAAAGGGCCATGACCGCGTCGCCGACGAACTTCTCGACGAACCCCTCATATTTGGTCATAACCTGAGCAATCTCCCCGAAGATTCGGCTCATGATCTCTTTGACCTCTTCCGGGTCTAGTTTTTCCGACATAGCTGTGTATCCCGAAAGGTCAGAGAAAACAACGGTGACATGCTTTCGCTCGCCTTCAGGTTCAGCCGCTAGCTTTTCTGCTTCTAATCGTTCCGCTAGTCTCTGCCCGCATTCGTTACAGAACTCACTAGCAGGCGGATTGAGGTTCCCACATTTCAGGCAGGCCATTGCCAGTTTGTTCCCGCATTTATTGCAGAACTTGGCCCCATCCGGATTCTCAAACTGGCACGTCAGGCATTTCATCTTTGATGGCCATAGGTCTAAATGAACAAAAGCCCGTCCCTTCCATTTCGAAAGAACGGGCTTCGCATCCATTCAACTTCCGCTGTGCCCGATTTCCAGCTTCAGATCAGCAGGCGTTCCAAACCCATATTACCAGATCCAGAAACCGAGTCAATCTTCTTTTTCCAGCCCTCCCAGAAATGCTGCTGGGCCGTTGATCTCTAACTGAAACATTGGAATCCGGCGACCTTCCGTTCCTACCATATTTCAACCACAAATAATCAAATGTGCCAACA
>WVXP01000058.1 GCA_011773445.1 Pseudomonadota bacterium
CTCTCGTCAAGCCTCTTAGCCACAATCTTGCCTGACCTCTCGCCCTCGGTCTTATCAACAACCGTCATTTCCATCTCTTCCAGCGTCAAGAAAGCAGCTTCCCAGGCTCTGTCATAGTCCACGCCGTAGAGCCTCGCGAGGTCTCCCCGGACGATAGCGTAGGTCCCAGCGCCCATCCCCCCCGCCGCCAGGAAGGCACATCCCGCGAGAAACAGCGACAGGATCGCAAGCAACACACTCTTTCCGACTCTATCCATTTCATCTCCTCCTTGATCTTTCGATCACTAAAGCAGACTGAGTTGACTCCACGTTTACGATTTTCCAGGGATGTTGTCAATAGACCTCTGGTATGATAAGAGCGAAGAAGGGTAATTGAGGAAAGAGATCGAAATCCCATAACTCATGCAATATTTCAAACGCAATTCGTGAGTTTTCGGCATGGGTGGGGGGTTTCTATTTCAGTTGAGACTGTCGAAAAACCCTGAAACTAAGATTCTCGGAGTTGTAAGTACTTGAAATTACTNNTGAAATTACTACGGGTGAATTTTGCGAAAATGGCAAAATTGGACTTTTTCGACAGTCTCGTTAGCAAAGGTCGCACACCCGGTGTGATCTGCGTTATACGCGTAAGAATCAAAAATTTCTTCCCAATAAAATCGGCCACTTACATTTTTGATTCTTAGGAGTATTCGAAACTTCGACAGCGGTTCATTAGTGGGATCTGACCTTACGGACCATGTGGTCATGATGACTTGCTGCTTTCCATTCATTCCGACCGATTTGAAATCTCCTGTGGGTCTCTTCGTAAGCGTTGAGCTTTCGATATCCTGATGGTATCTTCCCCTTTGCGGACTCCAGATATTGCAAAATACCTCAAGTCTTAAATCCGTCAAATCTTGGGCTGATTTCATTGCATATCACAGGTTTTCTTATTCTTGTGATATTCTCAATGTATCTGTAGCCGGCTGATAGTTGGTTTTTTGGCGAGAAATCTGGAATTAACATCCTTGTTTGACCTTACATTCCTGTATCTGCACCTGGGCTTAGTTCGAGGAGTTCTAAATATGGAGTCTATTGACTCTATTGAAAAAGCATCGCTACTTGCAAAGGGGGCAACTGCTGATGTATATGCCTGGGGTATCGGTCACGTTCTGAAGCTTTTTCCGGAGCGTGACCCATGGCATGCAAATGAAGTCGCCGCTACAAGGGTTGCGCACAAAGCGAGTCTCCCTGTTCCAGAAGTCATTGATGGTCTGATTGAGGTCGGTGAGCGGGAAGGTATCGTCTTTAAGCGGGTCGATGGTCCCACAATGACCGAGTATCTCGAAGATCACCCTAACGAGGTCGAGTACTGCGCCCAACAAGCTGCGGAGCTTCACGCACGGATCCATTCAACAGAGGTCACTGAACTTCCGCTTCTCATAGAACTCCTCACCTGGTCCATACACCAAGCGGATCCTTTAGAGGAAAGGACTCGCAACGCCGTACTGGATGTGTTGAATGGATTACCAGCAGGCGGGGTGTTATGCCACAACGACTTTTATCCCAACAACATCATCGTGTCTTTACAGGGTCCGATGGTCATTGATTGGGCAATAGGAACTCGTGGTAGCCCTTTGGCAGACCACGCGCGCACCTGGCTGATATCATGGATGTGGCTTAGCATGATAGATGAGATGGGAGCTCCTGAGCATGTGCAGCTTATGTGGCAGCGGTTCTGGGATACGTTTTTTCGTCGGTACGACGAGTTGCGACCTTCCAGCTTGGAGGATTTCAATCATTGGCAGATTGTAGCTGCGGCAGTCAGTTTGTATTGGGACAGGAGCATTACATCTACTGATCAGCGTGTATCTTTCGTCGAAGCAGCGCTTTGTGGTAGAGAGCATCCATGGTTGAGTTGTTAAGGATAGAATGCATCTGTTCGGGAAAAGTCGTTGGAGCGGTAGAAACAGACCTAATGTTCAAAGTTTAAAATTGCGATATCTCCAACATATCTGTACGAATTAGCGGCCCTCAAAACCTGTGATATCTAAACTCCCCATTCGAAAGGCTAAAGTTGCGTTTATTGTTATGGATGTTGACTTTGTCACCTCTCAAATAAATTCAAATATTCATTTCAGATCTTGAATCCCAGCGCTCCGATTCTGACGAATACAAGATGACATTGTCGGTTTTCAGGCGTGTTGGATTCCGTTTATTTCTTCCGCAAATCGTTCATATCACGCTGGATTGCTTTCATTGGTGGCCCGGTGTGTTTATTTGTTTCTGAAATATGGTATGGAACGAGGATAGGCCATTCGGCGTGTTTCAGTTTAGCAATCGAAACTTGGGCTACCACATCTACTAGCTGTCCATCTACCACGGATAGAAGTTCGTGCGACGCAAACAGGGTCCTCACTTATCCGGAAACCACTAGCTCGATTAACCACAAAAAGGGGAGATCGAGTTGAATAGCCAATGACGTAAAAAGGGGCTTGACAAGAGGCGCCCTCATAGAAGAAGAAATCGTTCCCTTTGAGAGGGACATCCAAACCATTAAGTCAAGGCCCTTTGCCTCTCGTCCACGCTACTTCAATCCCGCCTTGCGCAACGCGCCAATTACGAGCTCTGTTTCGGCTTGATTCCTATAGGGGAGTGTCTTTGCAAAATGCTCCACGGAGTACTTGGGATATATTCTGAGGGCTTCTGCGACTTCCGCACGCGCCTCCTCCTCCCGGCCTGCCATACTATAACTGGCGGCCAGGTTAAGGTGAGCGATGAGATCGTCAGGGTTACGTTGGAGCACTTTCTTTAGATTTGCGATCGACTCCTCATAGTCTCCCGTAAGGCGATAGGCGAGGGCTAGGAAGTTCAGGTACCAGTTCGGAGGCATCGGGTTGAGACGCATTGCCTTCTCAAATAGCGCAATGGCTTCTACCGGCCTACCCGCATAGGTCAGAGTCACAGCCAAATGTGCCTGGGCATGAGCTCCATTAGGGTTGAGAGCAATGGCCCGTTCCCCTTCAGCAATCGCCATCTCATACTGTCGCATTATAAGGTAGATATTGCCCAATAAGGAGTGGGCATAATCCTGGGTGTCATCGAGAGCAATAGCCTTTTGCGCCAGTTCGGATGCCCGCTCCACAGACTTTCCGGGAGACTCACTCGAGCCATACCACACTCCCATCACGTGGGTCCAACCCAGCATCGTGTAAGCCATTGGGTTCTTCGGGTCTAAAGGAATAGCTTCCCAAAACATCTGCCGGGCCACAACATTATCATCTTCATTGAAACGCAAGAAATGGTGCATCCCTTGCAAAACCTTCAAAAAGGAATCGAGGTTTTCCGTACCTTTATCATACACCCGGGCTTGTTCCCCCTCGGTCAGCGTCAAGCGCAGTGCCGTAAGGATCCTCATCGTAATCTCATCTTGGAGAGCAAATATGTCTTCCAGTTTCCGATCATAGCGCTCTGCCCACAGATGATGCCCCGTAAGAGCATCTATTAGCTGGGCAGTAATTCGCACCCGATCTCCTGCCTTGCGAACACTTCCCTCCAGAACATACCGTACACCAAGTTCCTCACCCACCTGCTGCACCTTTACCGGCTTTCCCTTGTAACTAAACGTCGAGTTGCCGGCAATCACAAACATCTTATCGACCTTGGAGAGGGCCGTAATGATCTCCTCGGTTAAACCGTCGCTGAAATACTCCTGCTCTGAGTCACCGCTCATGTTCGCAAAGGGAAGGACAGCAAGAGAAGATTCCTCAGGCAATGGAAGTACTTTCTCCTCTTTGCCAGCGACCGTGATCCTTGGCTCCATCAAGACCCGATAAACCCGCACCGGCTTCTTGATGTCCTTGACCGTGTGTTCGCCAAGGAACTCATAACCCAAAGCCAGCTTGTTTTCGATATGGTCATACACAGTTCCAGAAATGGAGATGCCTCCACCTTCGGCCAACCCCTCTACCCGAGCAGCGATATTGACGCCATCTCCGTAGATCCGCTCTCCCTCTTCGATTACATCGCCAAGGTTGACCCCAATGCGAAACTCCATCTTCCGGTTTTCCGGCACCTCTGCGTTCCTGGCTTTGAGCTACTCCTGGATCTCTACCGCACAACGTACCGCATCCACCACACTCGTGAACTCCGCCAACACATTATCCCCAGGAGAATCTACCACCCGGCCCCGATGCTTCTGGATCAGGTTAGCTATCACCTCTCTATAGGCGGTCAGTGTTCGGATGGTTGCCTCTTCATCCTCGCCCATAAGACGACTGTAGCCTTTGACATCCGCACTGAGGATTGCGGTGAGCTTTCGTCCGTAGCGCTCAGTGGTCATGGAGTTACCCCTCTGGGGATTTGAGAGTGAGTGAAGAAGTGTTTCGAGGTGGTTAATTGTCGGGAATCACTGAATTGCAGTGTATACCAAGGGGGATAAGATCACAAGTTCCAAGGGAGCTTTTGGCTTCCCTCTTCCTAGCCAAGGTGTAAGATACAAGATACTATAGCGCATCTGGGGCAAAGTAGGACTCCGTTTATTTGAATCTGAAATTGTAAGTAATGCGGGGCGATACGAATAGAGGATCTCAGTTAGCAAAGGACGCACACCTCCACTGCGGTGTACGTTATACGCGGAAGAAACTGCCTCTTCCCCGGCGTAAGGGCCGAGCAGAGCGCGACTCCTGGGATTCGAACTCATTCAAAACCACGAACTTAGGCCGGCAGTTTCTTGAGAGCAAGGAACTCAACCGCGTTCGCGCCTGAGTTAGCGAATGAGAGAAACTTGACAGACCGCGGTTCTCGCGGTTATCTTACCTCACAACAATTCATCCAGCAGCTATGACCGATATGTCCCTGGTGGTTCCAACCCCGCGTTTAGGAGCTTGGTCCGAGGTCGCATGGTTAGCGCATTGGTGAAGCCCTCGGGGCTATCCCGTTTGAGAGATTATCTATAGAGACCAACCTCGGCTGGATGATCATACTCCTCGCATACAGGCGCGGTTTAGCTATTGACGCGTCGAGGTATTGTTGTTTCTTTTCCAACCTACTTCCACGTCGCTATCCCCCCTGAAAACCAATTTTCTTATAGCCATCAATAACTTACGAAATACCGTCAAGTTTCTTGAGAGCATTAAACGCGCCTGCTTTTTCCCTCAGGAGGGTGGAAAAGAAGATTGACTTGACTCGGGGATCTGCTAATATGGGTTTGACCTTTGTCTGGTCGCCAGGCAAAAACCGGTCACAGTGGAAGCTGAGCGGATCTCGAGTTCGTTTCTAAGGGATAAGGGGATCCGCTTTTTCAGTTCCACCATCACGCTAGGAAGGCTTGGTAGGGATGAAGAGACTATCAGTCAGAGAGAAGATAATCTATCGCTTCATATTCAATGAAGAGCGGGTCTATAAACACTGGTACAGTCGATTTTTGGTTTGTGGAGTGAATCTGGACAGGGTTCGTAGAGTAGTGAGACGAATAAAGAGCTTTTATCATTGGTGCTCTGAATGGTCCAAAGAGGGACAGACCCTCGAAAGCCTCGGGGAAGAATCCTTATCGGGAGGCAATACCTACAGCGCTAGATATATCTTTCACGAGGCTGCCGGATGTTTTCACATCGGCCAACACATCTACTTCATAGATATTGAGCAAAAGAACAACGCTCAGAAAAGAGCAAGGGAGAACTACCAGAGGGCCATTGCGCTGTACGGCGAGAGGCTCAGACCGGTAAAGATCGAAATCCCGTTTGGAGAGACTGTCATACCCGGATACCTGAGGGTTGCGGGTTTACCGAAGAGACCTCTCGTAATCCAAATCAATGGACTGGACAATATCAAAGAGGTCGAAAATCACTGGCTGGGAGATCTGTTCTTGGATGCTGGATTGAACTCTTTCGCCTTTGATGGCCCTGGGCAGGGAGAGATGTGGGAGGACGTGAAACTGCTTCCCGACTATGAAAGGGTGGTCACTGCCGTCATAGACTGGTTTGAGAGAAACAACGACTACGAGCTGGATCTTACAAGGATAGCTACCTACGGTATGAGTTTTGGGGGTTATCTCTCACCCCGTGCGGCTGCTTTTGATAGGAGAATCCGCTGTGCTGTCGGAAATGGCGGTCCCGGCTACCTCCCTAAACCATCTAGGTTAGGGAGAATAAATCCGATTTGGATTAGGGATCTCTTGCACGTAATGGGTTTTGAAAGCATTGAAGAAGCCGGAGCAGTATGGGAGTTAGTAGACATTCGGAAGGCTCCACCCCTAGATCGGCCCCTGCTTTTCTTTCAAGGAGGCAGAGACAGAATAATCCCCAACCCCAAGGAGCACGCGGATTACATCATGGATTGGGCGGTTGGAGAAAAGGAGTTGCAATACTACCCTACCGGTGAGCACTGCTGTGCCAATTTTCTCGATGAGGTAATCCCATATGCTGTTGACTGGTTAACGAAGCACCTACAGCAATAGTCGATGGCATTTGGAATGGGAAACATTGGGGTGCTAGGTTGAGCGACGCAGAGAGATCCGCATGCAATGAATTCAAGATGATATCGACGAATCCCGGTCTTGCCTGAAGCTGTTTATTTCCGGGGGAAATCAACACTTCTGGGAACCGCTCCAAAGTGTTTATGTCAGTTAGTTATCAACAGTTTCACCTGCAGCGAATGTTGGTTCTTCGAAGCAAATAGGAGCCTCACGTGTCAGGAAATCGCCAGCTCGATCAACCGCAGAAAGGAGGAATTATGTGACCTAGCCAATAACGAAAGAAGGGGCTTGACAAGAGGCGCCCTCTGATCCTCGAACGTCTTGTCTCAATTGACGAAACTCTTCCAGTCTGGTACGATTTTTTTGCTTCATTTGAAACCTCCTTGTTAAGGGTTTTGTGGTTCGTTACCTTTTCTCTTAACAGGAGGTTTCTCTTTTTGCTAGACTGGTAATAAACTCTCTTCGTGTTACCCTCGAGGGTGTAACCTTTTGATTCTCTTAAATATAACGTTGTTGAATTTGTGGAATAACTACGTCACAAGAAAAAGTTCAAATTACTCGATGATAGGTCTATACCCCGGCAGGCCCGTCTTTGGTCCTCCCTTGACTTCTGTTTGTGCACCTGTCGGGTCGGAGGTTTAATTCCAGCCTCAATTCACCGAGAGTTTGTGAACTGGTAAAGGTATTCTGGGATCACCGGGGCACAAATGCCCCGCCATCTCGGCGATTTCCAAGACCCTCAAAAAGTCATCCGGAGAGTAAGTCAACAAATTCAACAATGTCCCCCTTTTCTTGAAGTAATGGAAACCCTGATAACTAAGAATCGAAACCTAAAAAAGGAGGTCAAGAATTTTCTTGGGCTGTTGACTTGGAATCAAAGGCAGATATGACCCCACTCATTGCGGCGAGATTGAGGAACGGTCTCAGTCCCACGCGGAAGCACTCAGTTTTCTCATCTTCAGGGCTCATCATGATCTTAGGCACGACACAGGAACCCTCACATGCCTTACGCCGTCCCGACGTCTCCAGCCTACCCGCTCAGTATGCGCTGTGCTGCTGCGACGCCACGGCCTGGTTCGAAACTGTAACCGGCCTTTTTCAGACCCTTTTCCAGCGCGGAGACAGTGGCCAATACCTCGCCAGAATCAGTTATCCCCATATGGCCAATCCTGAAGTACTTGTTCTTTATCTGAGGATGTAGACCACCCGCGAATATTGCCCCAGCCTCTTTCGCGTGACCAAGTAGACTGTTATCTACTCCTTCAGGATAGAAGGGCGCTGTCATTGTCGAGGCAGCAAATTCATCTCTGGTTGGCACCTGGTTCAATCCCAGCCCGGCTACCGCTTCCTTGATTGCCTGGCTCACTTCCCTATGGCGCCGGAAGCGCTGTTCCATGCCCTCCGCCAGTATCTGAGCTAAGCTGACATTCAGGGCCAGTATAAGATTTACTGCCGGAGTAGCAAAATATGCGGGTTTTCTGGATTCGTAAGCTTCCATGATCGGTAGCCAGTTGGTCCAATCCGCGTAATAGTTGCTTACAGGATGGCGACGTGTACGAAATGCATCCATCGCCCGGGAACTAGCGACGAGTAGCGCCAGGCCAGGCGGTACCCCAATTGCTTTCTGTGAGGCAGTAAGGGCCACATCCACTCCCCAATCCTCCTGTCTTAATTCTTCCCCACCAATGGAGCAGACACCATCCAGAATGGTTAGGGCACCCGCTTCTCGGGCGAGCTGTGTCCAAACTTTAGCATCTCCTCGTACCCCTGTACTCGTGTCGACATGGGTAAAAGCCATTACCTTATAACTCTTTTTGCCCAGAGCATCCTGGACTTCTTCACTTGCCGGACGCTCCCCAACAGAAGCTGCTATCTGATCCACCTGGCAACCATATCGCTCAAGGATAGCACCCATTCGGTCGCTAAAATAGCCAGTATTAATCAGAAGGGCCCTATCACCCGGCTCGACCAGATTGGCCACTGCCAGGTCCATCCCAAGCGTTCCAGAGCCTGCAATAAGAAAGGGCTGGCCATACGGAGCCAGCCACACTTCGCGCATCCGTTCCAGAACCTGTCCGAATTCTTCGACAAAATCCGGTGCCATATGACTCGGTGTTGGCCGAGCCATAGCCTGAAGAACATCAGAATCGAAATCGATCGGGCCGGGTATCATAAGCAGTTTTCGACCGCTCATGTGGATCTCTCCTTTCCGTATCGGGCTAACTCACTCCCCTCTGTCTGGATAAGAAATCGGCCTCGCAGCAGGACACAACGAGAATTTTTTGCTACATTATCACAGACGGTTTACAAAATCTACTCGATTTCCCGAACACTCGGGACTTTAATTCGTGGCCACGCCTCGCAAAGTCCACCTTTACGCCCGGTGGGGAACGGGGTGTTGTTGAATAACTGTTTGCATCAGGAACGGAGGACGTTTTTGAATAGGCTCATCCCACCAGAAAGCAAGCTTTGATGATTTCACTCACGATCACTTCTTATCACTCCACTCGGAACACTTGCCTCTCTCAATGAGAGACGCCCCTCCAATGCCCTTCTGAGAAGATGCCACCTTCTCCAGTGCATTCGCCTCAAACTCACTTTGTCTCTCATGATCGGGACATTCTGCCTTGGCAGCTAAAGGGGGCATAATAGCTAGGCGAACCCATCTGATGAGAAAACCGTTGACAATGGACAAGGAGTATCATAATATGCCTAGACATCGTGCAGAGAGGGTATCGGATGAGAAGAATAATCATTATTATCTTATCAGTTGCAGCTTTAGCAATTGTCCTTGCCGTAGTAATCAGTTTAATCCGAGAAGGCTTTAAACTACCAGGATATTTCTAAACCCCCAAGGGGGTATACCCTTACTCCTTCCGACAAGAATGCCCCGATACCATACGTCTCGCTGGAGGGCTATCTTCCTCAACCTTTTAGAGGAGGAAGTTTTCTTATAGGTCTTCTCGCAGCGGGGCAATTGACCTGAGAGAGGGTCGAAAAGGGGAGCGAATCGTCCCACATTATCGGAAACAAGACCGTTAGCATTGGTAAAGACATGTTTGCTCCGGGTGACAGGGAAGAAGTCCAGTCAGTTTATGAAAGGGATTCTATGCAATGTCCTCGGTGTAATAACCACGTTTTCAACAATACCTTCGTCTGTACTGACTGTGGAGCGGAGATAGGAGTATGTGTAAAGTGTAAAGAATTCGCATATTTTATGGATATAGATTTCTCCCAAATAGTGGAACGGGTATGTGCGTCTATTCTCTTGGGTATATTGTTTAATTACTCAAAAGTGAAGTTTAGGAAATGCGCAATGTGCAAGAACATTGTGCAGTTATGTGTGAATTGTGGCAAGGCCTTTAGAGGCATGAATAAATGCCCTCACTGTCTATACACCCATTTTGTCGGATCCTATTCCATCATTGATTACCTGAAGTCAAAAATGAGGGGGGACTGAGGCGAGTTTCGGCGTAGCCTTCCGTTTACACCGCACACCCCTGGTGATGGAAATAAGTTGTTGGAACAGGACTCGAGCCCTAAATCGAACGAGGGATGATTTCATGGCGAAATGGGAAGAAGTGGTCACTTCGGTTTCGCGCAGACGCCGTTGGAAACCCGAGGATAAGCGGGCTATGGGTGAAGAGGCAGAGAGCTCGGGAATGAGCCTGATGGAGCAGCTGGCCAAATGGTTTGACGATTATCATAGCTCCCATCCGCATAAGGCCTGGATAATGGAATCGCCAAAGGAGTACAGGGAGTGCTCAAATAGGTGAGAGGGGTGTCCGGTTTAATCGGAACAACTCCATATTTTCATCGGATGGAGAAAGACGTTCGAGTGGTTCGAAAAAGATCATATCGCTCTTGTCAATTCTGACCGAAAAACGAAAAGAAATGAGGGAGATATTTAACTTTGAGGGAAGACCTTTCAAGAAAAATCAAATGGATGTTCCATATCCTCGCCTCGTTAATCGGGGCGTATATTTTTCTCTCACTGATTATGCTGTTATTCTCTGCTGGAGGGAGGTATGCCCTTTTTGGCCTTTTGCTTTTGGGGGGTCTGTTGTTTGTAATCGTGAGGGCATTTGTTAAATTCAGGAGGCTGAGGGCGACGAGAAGCAATCGCTCCCAGAGTGGGAGAAATCGCAAAACCGAAAACACGCACGAGTAAAGAAAAGGGAAGCGGTGAAAATGAAGTTATGAGATGGCAGAGAACTCACACGAATGAGGCCATGGGTTCGATCCATGCATCGTCGACCAATTGTTTTCAATAACCGTCCCACACATGAGCGTCCCTTTTGTAAGATATCCACCCATTCCAAAAGAACGGGATCTCCGTGACGTAAGTCCAACCCTCTCTCACTTTCGACAAAAAAAGAGGGGCCTATTGAAAGACCCCTCTTGAAAAGTCTTCTCGGCCAATTTCATCTAAGCCCCAACTCCAAACACCTTGTTCAGGATAACCACTATAGAGAAGATGATGTACACGCCGGAAGCGATCCCTAACCCGATCTTTATGAAGGTGCTGGGACCAATTTCTTTTGGCAGGAACTTTAGGTTTATGTACAACAACATGGGGCTATAGACTGCCATCGTGAAACCTCCCAGGACTGCCCCCATGAGAAAGAGGATAAAGGGTTGTGTCGGAATCCAAAGGGCAAAACCGGCAAACACAAGCAAGGCAAGGAGGGCGATCGTATATATCGACCTCAGGGAATATCTCTCACTGAGCTTGGTATGGGTGTACAGGATTTCTGATATCATTCTGGATCCTAAATCCAGGGCCACCAGCTGGGAGCTGTACATAATGAAGAAAGACATGGCCAGGAATATCACCCTTCCGAATTCCCCCGCCTTCGCAGCCAGTATATTTGCCTGGGTTACAGCAATTTCGGCCCCCTTGGGAACCAAACCCTGTGGGTGCAGTACCTCTAATGCACCGTGGGCAAGGAGGACGATTCCGACAACATTGGCAAGCCAGAAGTAGATCGTCACATCATTCCTCATGATCGGGTACCATTTCTTCCAGAGAGCCATATTCTTCTCTGTAGTTTCGAATACGTTTCCCGCGGTTGGCACCGGCTCCAATTTACCCGTCAAAGGACTTGTAACCCTCCCAATATGAGAAGCCATCCCCCATTGTTTCTGTTGAACGGCAAAGGTGTAGGAGAGGTTTCCCAAACTTCCAGCCCCTGCGTAGATAACTGCTCCAAACAGGGCGAAGAGGTTTATTCCGGGCGGCAGCCACCATTCCCCACCAGCGTTAAAGAAGATGCCCTTTACCATGGCATTTACCCCGCCAGGGGTAATGACGAGGGCTATTGAGATTACAAGAATTACCGCGGTAGCCCCCATGAAGAACATCGTGACCTTTTCCACCGAATTATAGACTACCGGGCCGCCCAAAAGGATGACCACGGTGAGGAGAAGGGTGACTTCAGCCCACCATCTCCAGTTGGCACCTGTTCCTCCGAACAGCACGTCCAATGCCGTTGCGCCCGTCGCGGCCCAGCCGGGCCACATATAGATAATGATGGCCGAAGCAAACCAAAACCAGCCAAAACCCTTCCACGCTCTCGAACAGCCCGTAAAGAAGGATTCGCCCGTCGCAATAGTATAACGGCCGAGCTCAACATTGATAAACCACTGCAATGAAACCCCCAGAATGGCCAACCACATCAAACCGGCTCCATATTGTGCGGTAAGCCTGGGCCACATAATGAGCTCGCCACCACCAAGGGCGATGCCCAACACGATGATGCTCGGCCCGAGTTTGTACAACCTTCCCAAGGGGATTGGTGGGAGGTCCTTCACGCCCAAGGAACCCATATCACCCTTTGGAATAGGCCAGCTCTTTTCACGTTCTTTTGAAACATTTTCAGTTGCCATGACTTACCCCCCTTTCACGGTTTCCATACGAACGTAATGGTCAACTCGTTTCTTTTCACCTCCTTTCCGCAGATTTTCCACTCTCATTGCCACGAAAATCATCTGCGTCGCGTGTCTCGTTCAAGGGAAAATCCATCTTGTCTCTAGACTGAAAAACGAATTCAGTCACAAAATGGAAAAATGACGGTTCGTACAGCTTTTCATTATATTAGAATCGCCATGAAGTCAAGAATTTTTCGCCGTGCAAATCTTAGCCTTCTGCCTCACCTTTTCTCCACCAATGGGATGACAGCTTCAAGGTCACGTTCAAGGAGAAAGGGGGACATCCTATATCGCTCCTGTCAAGAGAAAAATGACTAACCAAAAAAACTTTATAATTACGGTGTGATAGGACATCCTCTTTGCATTAAGCGTATTTCTCCCTCAAGGGTCGTTCTTCGATGGATTCTGGCCATTGTATTCGGCGAGTCTCTCACCTGTTGCGAATCACCCAGCTGATCGTTACGTTTATTCGGTATGCAACACCCAGGAAGCCACCCATCATCCCTTATCCAGATTGTGAGATTCAGTGAGAAGCCCTGAACTGTCCCCCCACGAGATCCGAAACGGTCTCAACGTTGGTGAACGGGCTCTCTCGCCGAAACAAAAGACGCTTACTGGAGATTTAGATAATTGGGATTCAATGGCTCCCTCTTTTTCATTAAGGTCCATGCAATGATCAAGAGTTTGGCAGAAAGCTTCACTCTCATCTTGGTCTGGATGCCTTTTTCCCTCTGTCTGTCACGAAGCTTATGGGTGAACCAAACGACAAACTCACGGTTTCTGGTAGAGGCAATCATGGCTGCCTGATACAAGGCGTAGCGAAGATCGGCCTTTCCATTTTTGGAAATGACCGGGGCGACTGACCTGCCCCCATAATATGTACCACTTTTTAAGTTAGAGTTTTATCGTTTTGTCCTCGGGGACTGACTTGGCCCCAGAGGAGGGGTAGAATTGCCTCAGGTGCTGGTGGACGATATCCTAGGGCGCTGTGGGGTCTGATGGTATTATAGTGTTGCCGCCATCTTTCGATCATCACCTGGGCCTCTCTCAGGGTGTAGAATATCTCTCCGTTGAGCAACTCATCTCTCAGTTTTCCATTGAAGCTTTCGTTGTAGCCGTTCTCCCAGGGGCTGCCGGGTTCAATGTAGAGGGTCTGAACACCCATATGGGCCAACCACTGACGAACGGTTTTGGCCGTGAACTCCCCGCCGTTGTCCGATGGGATATACTCGGGAGTCCCGTACTTGAGAAATAGGTCTGTAAGGCAAAAAAGCACATCATCAGCCCTTAAGTGCCGCTCTACCACAATGGCCAGACACTTACGGGTGTATTCATCAATGACCGTGAGAATTTTGATGGGCCGTCCGTCATGGGTCCGGGCCATCACAAAATCATACGACCAGACATGGTTTCGGTGAGTCGGTCGAAGCCTGACACAGGATCCATCANNCGGCGATACCCATAGCGACCATACTCCCGTGCGAGCCTAACAATCTCACCCCTTAAGACCTCCTCATCTCCCTTGATGATTGGATCATATCGCTGTGTTGATCGAGACTGACCCATCGCCCGACAGGCTCGCCGCTCTGAAACACCCAACTTCCTCTCGAGGTGTCCCACACACTGTCTTCGCCTGTCGGGACTCAGTCGTTTCCCTCAAGGGCCTCCCGCAGAATCAGCTTGTCCAGGGTCAGCTCAGCCACCACCCGCTTCAAGCGAGAATTCTCCGTCTGAAGCTCCTTCAGACGTCTGGCCTGAGAAACCTTCATCCCACCAAGCTCCCTGCGCCACCGGTAGTAAGTCTGCTCGGTAATGCCCAAACCCCGACATACCTCACCCACTCTCTGCCCCTGAGAAAGACATACCTCCGCCTCCCGAAGCATCCCAATAATCTGCTCGGCTGTGTATCGGTTCCGACTCATCCTAACCTCCTTTCTCAGTCCAGGGTCAATTCAAAAACTAACATAAAACCTGGACCAGTTTTC
>WVXP01000164.1 GCA_011773445.1 Pseudomonadota bacterium
GAGGGGCCTCCGACATCGTCGAGGAGGTTACTCGTTTTTAACTGGTTCGTCAGGGTGATAAGATCGGCAGGCTCATTTTTTTCTGAGAGATCGACCAAAGCCTGGTATATCCTCTGATGAGCGTCTCGATAGAAGTCCTCATGGGTGAGTATCTCTAAGACCCGATTGAGAGCGCTGTTTTCAATGAGAATTCCTCCGAGGACCGATTGTTCAGCTTCGATGTTTTGAGGAGGAATTTTGCGTTGCATGGTTTCATTCATATGACATCTCTAGACAGAAAGGAGCTACTCAGATCTGAAAGCGCTCGCCCTGTGGGCTAAGGTCTCTGCCGATTCTCGTTTCACTCTTTTACGACCCACACCTTGAGATCGGCCGTTATATCGTGGCTCACCTTGACGGGGACCGTGTAAATACCGAGACTTTTAATGGGTTCCTCTAACAATATGCTTTTGCGATCGATATCGAACCCGTTTTCTCGCAGATTCTGCTCGATCTCCATCGATGTCACCGCACCGAATAGTTTTCCGCTTTCACCGACAGGCTTGGAGATGGTGCAGGAGTAATCTTCAAGACGCTGAGCCAGTTTCTCAGTCTCTTTTGCTGACTTCTCAAGTCGGTCCTGAACAAGGCGTTTCTCGTGCTCTAATGCCCTTAGCTTTTTCGAGGTGGCTCGGACGGCTTTCTTTTTCGGGATGAGAAAATTGCGACCATAGCCATCTGCGACCTTTACGATATCCCCCATCTTACCCAGTGAGGGAACATCTTCCAAAAGAATCACCTCCATGTGAATCTCCTTTCCTGTGACAGCCTCACGGTCTGTCAAGAACTCTTCTTGTAGACTGTAACTCTGGGTGTGAGCTTTCTAAAGTTCATCCAAATATCGAAAAGTCCCAGTACGACGACCAGGAAGAATAGGAATTGGATAAGGCCGATCAGGGTATAACCTATCACACGGAACCCCGGTGGAACATTGTTTTTTCCGAACAAGAATGCGACGATGGCGAGGCCCTGAAGGAAGTAGATGGCGACGAGGAGGATGGTAACGTTAAGGCCTATGGTGACCAGAAGTGGGATCTTGGTCAAAATCAGGACACCTCCAAAGATTCCTCCCCATACAAATCTGTCAGGGCAGGTCCAGGTGGAAAACTCGAGTCTCATGTTAATTCGGCCTCTGCCGAATACATCGAGCCTCATAATTCGCGCGAAGAGAGCAATGTTTAGAAAACCCTCGAACCAGATCGTTAGAATCACGAGAGAAGGCAGGATTCGAAGAACGAATTCCGTAAATTTCTCTGAGGTGATCCAGAGGATCTGATCTCCTGTGCTTCCCCGGGGATGGATTTGCACGATGGACCGTCCTGTTTCATGAACCTGTTCTCGCACCCAATCGATGAGACTCGAGGATGTGGCCGTCCCGTAAAGGAGAGCTAAGAAAGCGAGAGCCGCAACGACGATGAGGGAGGAACGGGCGATCACCTGATCCCACGGCAGAGCCTTTCCGACCAGATAATAATAGAGGAAAATTCCGAGCAGGCCGAACTCTGCAAAGAATATGATTCCCAGGAAGGGATCTAACAAGGCTGATACAAGGAGGGTTCCCAGCAACAGAGCGAGGATCCCTCCCGGTAAGCCCCAGAGGTTACACAGAACCATGATTGGAAGGGGTGTGAGAAGACTTATCACCATCCCCACCCATGGCACCTGGAGTGAAATCAAGAAGATCATGGATGTTATTGCGGTGCCGAGTAGGAGGTGGAGAAGGAAACGCTTCATGTTCATTTCCATCATCCCACGGAACTGGCCGTATTATCTGGCCACAGTCGTGAAAGGAAGGATCGCAATGTTTCGTGCTCTCTTGATGGCTGTGGTTACCTCGCGTTGATGACGGGCACAGTTGCCTGAGATTCTCCTCGGAATGATTTTCCCTCGCTCTGTAATAAAATAGCGGAGCACCTTATAGTTTTTGTAATCGATGATCAGGCTTTTGTCTGCACAGAAGCGACAGATCTTTCTCCTTGGGAAAGGCCTCCCGCGAAATCGACTCCTTCNNAATCGACTCCTTCGTTCTGCCATCTTTTCCTCCTACATTTTCGGGAACCTAAGATTTCAACCTTTCTTCATCTGTCAGGGGATATACTCTCTCTGCAATGATCTCCAGCTTCCTTCTTTTTTGTCCCTCCAGCGTTTCCCAACTGCGGCTTTGAATTTTACCCTCCACAAGAACGTTGCAACCTTTCGAGAGGGATGGCCTTCGCGGAGGTCTATCTTTTTCAAACGCGATTACCTCGATCGTCTGGGGGTGTCGACCCTCCGAAGACCTCTCATCCGAGTTGATCTGTAGGGAGAGCTTTGTTACCTGAGCGCCGCTCGGTGTGAACCGAGTATCGGGATCTTCTGCAATTTTCCCTATGAGAATCACCCTATTGTAAGACCTCACGTATCGGTTCCCTTTTCACCGCTGCGCTTAGACTCCTCTGGAGGCTTTTCTCCCTCAGGCGAACTATCAGCGGCCCTTCCCTCTGTCACATCTACCCCTTTGGCACTGTTTTCAGGCCTTTCTCCTGGTGTGGTTTCGGGTTTTTCTCCCTTTTCGGAGATCCTTTCTCCGGAGAGCATTTGAGCGGTCTTCTCTGCTTTCTCATCAAGCCTCACGGTCTGATGTTTGAGCACAGAATCCATGATTTTCAGGTTCCTCTCGATTTCGGTCAGAATCTGGGGAGTGCCCATGAAATGGAGGAGAACGAAATAGCCCTTGGAGTGATTTTTGACGTCGTAGGCCAATTTCTTTTGCCCCCATTCATCGATCTTCAACACTTCCCCCCTTAGGGTCTGGATAATCTCTTTGACCTTATCAATGATTCCTTTGGTGTCCTCTTCACTCAGGTCCGGATTGATAATAAAGATGATTTCGTACTGTCTCATCAGAAGGCCTCCTCACGGATTATAGTTCTAAAACGGGGTTTAGAACAAGGAGAAAGGGCGGGAACCGAATTAGGATCTTACCTCAGATCTGATTCTTCCAGAGATGTGGCCTCTCGATACTTTAACGCGGACTTTTTCCGCAATCTCAAGAGTAACCGTTGAGTCTGTCAAGCCAGTGATCCGGCCGTGAAGCCCCCCCTGGGTCATCACCATGTCCCCCTTTTTCAAGCCGGCAATAAGGGTCTTATGCTCATCAGCCCTTTTCTTTTGGGGCCTGAACAAGAGGAAATAGAAAATCAGAAACAAGGGAACGATCATGAACAGAAAACTCAGGCCACCTCCTTGGCCTCCTTGACCACCCTGGGGTGCCATTGCGTAAGCGATCTCGATCAATAGAATCACCTCCTGTTCTTTCTCATCAGCCGATGCTTTTTCTCAGGGAAGGAACCAAACAAAAACCAATCTCTTCAACGAACCGAGATGACGCAATGCATCCTGGTCATCGACAGTCCATTGCTCACGAGCCTTCTGCTTTAATGGGATTCAATCTTACCATAACTTTGTGTGTTTAACCAGTCTCAGGACTTTGATTATGGATATCCCAATCTCTAAGCGCATCGGCTGCAAATGTTGCCAGACGTTTATGCAAAATGGCCTGCCGAATCGAAGACAAAAATTCCATATAGTAGAAGAGATTATGAATTGTGTTTAGCCTGTTTGAGAGGATCTCTCTTGCCATCAAGAGGTGGCGGAGATAGGCCCTGGAATAATGGCGACACGTATAACATTGGCAATTCTCATCCACGGGTCGAGAATCGGTGACATATTTGGAGTTTTTGATGGGCACCTTCCCGAACCGGGTGAAGAGCAAGCCATTACGTGCGTTTCGTGTAGGCAGAACACAGTCGAAGAGATCGATCCCCATCTGGACCGCTGAGAGAATGTCCTCAGGCGTTCCGACTCCCATGAGATAGCGAGGGTTTTCATTTGGGAGGTTGGGCGCCGTGTGTTTGATGACATTGTGCATAGTCTCTTTGTCCTCTCCAACACTTAACCCCCCAATCGCATAACCATCGAAATCGAGATCGACCAATTCAGTGACGCTTTTCTCCCGAAGGTCAAGGTACATGCCCCCCTGAACAATGCCGAAGAGGGCTTGGTCAGGAGATCTTTCGACTTCTCGACAGCGACTCGCCCAGTGTGTGGTCAATTGGAGCGACTGCAGGGTCTCCTCCCGTGAAGCTGGATAAGAAGTACATTCGTCAAGGCACATCATAATGTCCGAGTCAAGGGATTTCTGGATTTCGATAACTTTTGTGGGCGAGAGCATGTGCCTAGAGCCATCAATGTGGGACTGGAAAGTAACTCCCTCAATTTCGACAGTCACCAATTCACCGAGACTGAATATCTGATAACCGCCGCTATCTGTGAGGATTGGACGGTCCCAGTGCATAAATCGATGGAGTCCTCCGAGCTTTCTGATCGTCTCATGACCCGGTCTAAGGTAGAGGTGATAGGTATTGGCAAGCAATACTTCAGCCCCAAGTCCCAGCAAATCCTCGGGTGTGAGGGATTTGACCGTTGCCTGAGTCCCAACTGGCATAAAAGCAGGGGTATGGATGTCCCCTCGCGAGGTAGAGATGACCCCGGCACGGGCGTGGGTACTGCTATCTCTAGCCGAGATCTTAAATTTCAAGGCTTCCGCTCTCTCCAAACTTCGCCTTTCACCAAGGCTGTTGCCTCTCTTCCTGCGGTGAGTTGGCCGTCTGAAATACAACATACTAATTTCAAATGTCAAAATCCAAATGTCAAGTGAGCCCCCAAGTGGAGTTTTCTGAGTTTTCCAAGCAAGAAGTTTGTAACCTTCTGATGTTTCACGACCATTTTGAATCCTTTGATTGGACCCTCATATCCCTTCGCGCCCTTGCTCTCGCGCTGACCCTCGCGGGGCTCACAGATTTTACTGGCACAGGACAAAGGAAAAAGGCAAAAGGTTCAAGGAGAACCACTCTCAAAAAACCTTTGGCCTTTAGCCTTTATCCTTTAACCTATCTGGGTTCCCCAACGCTACCGCAAATGTCCCTCAGGGACATGAGCGTCCACAAAACTGAGGAAACTCCACAACCCCCCGATGCGTGAATGTCAAAATGTTGGGATCTGTTTCATAACCGAGGAATGAGGTGTTTTTTGAGAGCTTAAAGGCTTGAACGCCTCAATCAGCGGCCTATTGGTGTTTTGTTAATTGACATTTGGCATTATTTTCGGACCTGAGCTTTGTCATTCGTCATTGTAGCTGTTAGTGATTGAGATACCCATCCTTGTAGGCGGCTTACCTAAGCCCTCTGACGAATTAGCATCATAGAATCATCATGGCATCGCCATAGCTGTAGAATCGATATTCGTCTTTTATCGCTTTTCGATATGCGCGAAATAGGAGATCCTTTCCGGCAAAGGCCGAGACGAGCATGAGTAAGGTTGAGCCTGGGAGGTGGAAGTTCGTCACCAGAATATCAACCACACGGAATCGGAACGGAGGATATATGAAAAGACCCGTGTCTCCCTCTCCTGGGACGACCTGCCCGTGACGATCAACAGAGGATTCAAGGGCTCGAACCGTACTGGTTCCCACAGCGATGATTCTTCCCCCCTCTCTCCTGACACGATTGATGGTTTCTGCAGTTTGGAATGGAATTTCAAATGCTTCCTCGTGCATGTGGTGTTCTTGGATTTCGGTCGCCCGAACAGGCAGAAATGTTCCGATTCCAATGTGAAGGGTCAGGAATTGGACCGAAACCCCCGATCTCTGGATTTTGGCGATCAGAGAGGGAGTGAAATGAAGTCCCGCTGTGGGAGCGGCGATCGCTCCATCCTTCTTGGCAAAGATGGTCTGATAGCGTTGCCTGTCTTGCCTGAGATCGGCGGTTCCGGCCCTTTGGATGTAAGGTGGCAAGGGAACCTGTCCGACCCGCTCGAGGACTCTTCTGAAGTCTCCTCGGGAACGGAACCGTACGGTCCAAACTCCCTCGACGCCGGTCAAGACCTCACCCATCAGATCTGGGTTGAAATAGATGACCGTTCCGAATCGGAGCCGCCTAGAATGCTTGACGAGGCACTCCCAGATCTGCTCATAGGGCGATATGGCATGGATACACTGGGTCAGGAGGCATTCAACCTTTCCACCGGTTTTTTTTTGCCCAAGGAGTTTGGCTTTGATCACTCTGGTGTTGTTGACAAGGAGTGCATCTCCTGGGAGCATTTCCTTGATGATTTCGAAAAATCGGCGGTGGGCAATCCGACCAGTCCAGCGATCCAGAACCATGAGCCTGGCATGGTCTCTTCTTTTCGACGGATGCTGGGCAATTAGATGGGTTGGAAGGTCGTAGTGGAATTCACCGATGTCCATGACGCCTACACTGGATTCCTCACCCGTTAGGATGAGATGTCCAAACTGGCTAATGAACCGCTCAGACGAGCGAGGGGGTGGGTCTACCTTGATCTGACTTCCCTCAGAATTTCAGAGGGTTGTGCAAATTCGAGACACTAAATTACCAGAGTCGGCCTCTATAAGCAAGTCCGGGGTCTCGCGATGATCGACTTTTCTCCCTGCGCGGGAGGGATGGGCATCTCCGTGTGGGAAGATCTCCCGGATCAGGACCGTGTAAGGTAGGGAGAGGAACTTCAGTGCGGCCGAGAGCGAAGAGCCGAAGGTTTCTTCTCGAGAACCTGTAAGTAGGTCTCTATGTGCCGATCGGGGAAGGAGAGAATGGCGCCTCCAGAAAGAGAAAGGGCGATATGATATTTTTGCCCGCAGCTGCACTGACCGAAGAATTCTTTACAGTAAGCGATGAGCTCTTGAACTCGCCCCATACTGGCGATCTCTTCACCACAGTTGGGGCACATGATCCGTTCTATGATGGGAGTCTGGGTTTCTTGATGAACAAAAGGAAAAGCTCTCTCGTCGCGGGAAGATACCGTAATAGCCGTCCCTGATGGGTAGTAACCATGTACGATGTTACCCGGATAGACAGTCACCCCTTTTCCAAGGACAGTCCCCGGATTTACAAGGCCATTACAGCCGATTTCTGTATTGTCACCCAGGATTCCACCGACCTTTCTCATCCCAGTATCATAGGGCTTTCCATTGATCCGAATTCTCACCGAAGAGGTCTTCGTCCGCATCTTCACATTGGCTAAGATCACCCCTGCACCGAGGTGGCAGTGATTGCCGAGAACGCTATCTCCAATGTAAGCGAAGTGGTCTGCCCTCACGCTATTTAGGATGATCGATCGGATGACTTCCGTTCCATGGCCAATGACACTATTATGACCGATAATCACGTTCCCCCGAATATAAGCTCCCTGTCGAATCTCACAATGGTCACCGATGATTGTCGGGCCTTTGATGTAAGCCCCGGGTTCAATGACGGTCTTTTTGCCGACATACACATCGCCTTCAGTGTAGAAACCCTTCTTTTTCATTCGGGCGGTGTTCGAAATGATTCTATCGCGAATATAGGTATCTCTTTTCTCAAGGACCTCCCACACATAGTCGATTCCTTCGAAAAGGTCTGAGAACGGAACCTTGGAAAGATCGAAAAAGTTCTTCACATTCAAGAGAGGGTCATGATTCCCCATATTCTTCCTCGTATTTTTGTTACGATTATCCGAGACTCCTGAAGGCGTAATGATTTGCCCAGATGGCCTTTCTCAACTTTCTCCCTTTGCAGATCGCAAAGGGTTCCCGTAGCCGGGCTCCCATTTGATTCCAGATGGCAATTCCGATGCCAATATTGGGACCTATGATAAGTGTCTGTAAATACCGTAGTTCTTACTGCAATTGACTTTTCATCGATATTCGAAGGGAAGTCTTTTTCACAGAATTTCCAAAAGGAATCCCAAGAATTCACCCGAATTCCTCAATTGTGCAAATCCGAATAGACGATCCATAGACTGGAAATGGGAGAGTCCCCTCCGCAGAGTTCCAGATGGACAAGATGTTTCGTGAATATAACACCGCTCAGAGAAAGCAGGTCCCCTCAAAAATGGGGGAACTCCTCGATCCGGCGTGTGGCCCATCACGGTCCTTGCCCAGATTTGGCTCGGATTGAGGGTGAGCTTGTTTCGGATGTCCAGATTAGAGAATCATCGTCGGATCAAATGCGCTTGGGGTGATTGCGAAAAATCTCATGGATCGAAATGCTCAACACAAAAGGGTGGGTCCAACGGTTCTGGATCAATTGCCCTTAGCTGCTCTCCCGAGTCGTTGGTTTTGCCGCGTGTTGCCGGTGAGATTGGAAATAAGCATCTACCTCAGATGGGACCGATGTGAAGTGAACCATGTGGCTCTCTCCATTCTCCCCTGAGCGCTCAATGATCTTCCCGTAGAAATCCCTGGCCGACAGATTCTCATCCACATCTCCCAAGTTCATCTTGAGGTTGGTCAGGATCTCGAGCTGCCTGTCCAGGATAATCTCAGCGCACTTCTTTGAAAGCCGGACCACAGAGGCCTGGAGCCCTTTCTTCCCAACGTCTTTACCTTCAAGGACCGTGTATCGCAGCGGAATCTGACGTGCCAGGGTCACAAGACCCGGGTCCTTCTCCTCCAGAGCGAGGTTGTACTGTCCAGCAATGCCACCCACCTCGTAGATCTTTAGCGGTGTTTCAGCTCCTTTGGGAAGGACCTCGCGCTGAGCGTCGATACGCAAGACCTCACCAGCCTCCTGCCGCACGGATTCGGAAATCAGGACCTGGCCCCCCACGCTATAGGACTCGATGCGGCTGGTCATGTTGACGCCGCTTCCGACCACCGTGTATTTGCTTCTTTTGCTCGAACCGATATTACCAACGATCACCTCGGTCTCGTTGAGGCCAATTCCCATATCCAACTCGGGTAACCCCTGTGAGCGGTTCTGCGCGTTCACCTCCGCCATGGCATTCTGCATCGCAATGGCGCAGGCGATGGCCCGGTGAGTCCGGTCCGGCATTTCTTGTGGCGCACCAAAAATCACCAGCAGCGCGTCACCAATGATCTCATTGATGGTGCCCTGGAATTTAAGGACCACC
This sequence comes from Pseudomonadota bacterium, assembly GCA_011773445.1. GTDB lineage: Bacteria > Desulfobacterota > BSN033 > WVXP01 > WVXP01 > WVXP01. The sequence continues at coordinate 8,986 of WVXP01000164.1, forward strand.
TCCACCATGACCTCAAAGTAAGCGTTGAGCATCTGGACCACCTGTTCTGGGGCGAGCCGCTCGGACAGGGCCGTAAAACCCCTCAAATCGGACATCATAATGGTAACCCTCCGTTTCTCACCCCCTAACTCCAGAGCCGACGGGTTCTCGATGAGCGAGGTCATGACCTCGGTCGAGAGGTAACGGCCGAACATCTTCTTGAGAAGGGCAGCCATCTCTGCCAGTTTATCACGCTCTTGGTTGAGACTGTCTTCTGTTCTATCTGTAAAACTTCTCGCTGATATCATGAAGATAATAAATAGGATGAAAACAATATACAAAAGAAATTGATTCTGTCGATTTAGGACGGACGGTTCTATCTGAACAGCAGGCTCAACGTGTCCATAGAGAAAGAAAATGGCAAGGTAACAGATGAAAGCAGAAATAATCATGGTGGTCATCAACCTTTTTTCTTTTCTCGGGAAAACAAGGAAAGCATAACCGATAGCGATAAAAACGAAATAGTGATCCACAAGTTCTTTACCGCTCAAGGTGTTTAAAATCAGGGCGTTGGCAAAAAAAAGCAGGAAACCGTAAATTCTGGCCGTGGTAAAACGGCCCAGCGTGTGAAACGTATATACGAGCAAGCACAAAACGGAAGTTGAGATCTGGGCAATGGGTATGATCATAGGCGTTCTTTCATCCGTCACGGTTTGGAAAAAATAGAACAGATTGATTACCATCATCATAAACACGCCGATGTTAAAATATTGGATGTGCTTCGCTTCTTCAGGCCTTATATCCGGTGTGACGCCGATGTTGCCGATAGCCCAAAAGCCTTTACCAAGCATTTTCAGAATTGCCATTTCCCGCCCCTTTCAAATGTTAGGATGTTTCCTTTCGGCTCCCCCCTGCGCTATGCGTATCGTCGTGTTCTTGTGATACGAAATAGATCCCTGGCTTTCAGTCTCTGCCTTTCGAACCGTTCGGCCTTGTGGAGATCACAAATACAAAAGCCCCCGAGGGGCTACGGAAAGCACTCAGAGGCTCACGTGTCAGCACCTTCTGGCAGAACTTTCTCACAACTCCCCCAGAAGGTTGGCGTTCTTTGTTGATTGAGGATCAGAGATACCCTGTGTATACCACACGGGATATGAGATAGCAAATTTCTACTTTCATGTCTTTACATGGCGGCCTTTTGTCCGACGAGAGAAAGGGACGTTTCCATGGACTCATAGGAGATTCGATCGCTCAGAGGGTTTCATGGGGAAAGTGGGAGAATTCCGCCTGTAAGTGGGTCTCACTTCACGGACATGATTTTCGTGAGCCGAGTGAGACTTCCCATATGGGTCAGCATCCCCCGTATCTTTAGACGACCTGAGAGAAGGCTCTTGAGAACCTTCCTTCCTTGAGCATCCAAATACCAGGGAAGGCCAAATCGAATGCGGATAAGATTGAGATCAAAGATCCCTTCTGAGTCCGTCGTGATAAGGAGTTTTGGATCCATCACCAATCCGTCTCGGATCACAAGGTGGCCATGACGAAACACCAATGTCATCGCGACTTCTAGGTCGGTGACTTTCAAGCCCACGACGATGTCAAGAGCGTTGAAGTCCTTGAGCTTGTATGGCTTCTGCTCCAAGTTTTGTCGTAGGAGGGTCGCTAGCATCTCGGGCAGGCCTTCACTCTCAGTCCCTTTAGCCAGCTCAATCTGAAACATAGAGTGCTTTCTCCCCCTTACCAGGCTGCTTCGTAAACCTTTAGGACCTCATCGCTTTCAAAAATCTGTTTAGGATTATAGACGATGGCAGCATCCGAAAGGGAGAG
>WVXP01000030.1 GCA_011773445.1 Pseudomonadota bacterium
AGAATCGGCCGGTCATCCTCGTCAAGGACATTGAATCCAAAACTGACCGGACCCTCGAGTTGCCCCCGTATCGCCGGTCGGTCTGACAAGTCGAGACCCAAGAACAGATGATAGACGGTGGAGTAGGTCCTGCTGATGTCAAAATACTCTCGCTCATCAAAATGAGCCATGGTCTCCTCAAACTCCGTGATGAACTTTTTTTTCGAAAAACGCAGGGTGCGTTTCTCCACGTCGAGGACGATCCCCGGAAAGTGTTCAGAAGCCTGAACATACATATCCTCATAATAGCTGAGAAGGGGTAACTGAGGCCAAAAAGGGACGTCGAGGGAGAGGGCCGTTTTCATGGCCCGGCTCACATCTCGATGGGGCATCACTGCCATAGCAGTGGTGAGCAGATTACCGGGAACAGGCATGATTTCATCATGGTCTTAAAGGTTTCGTATCGCTCATTCAAACCCTTGGAATTTCGGTCTGATTTTTTGAGCGGAAAACCAGGCCAAGTGGTCACCTCTGGATTGGTCTCTCCCCCATCCAGTGGGAGCCTTCTCCGAATCTCTGGGTGTTCTGTCGCAGATAAGACAGGCGCTTCAGACAGTACTTCGAGTTTTCAGTCCTAATCTCCCCACAGCCAGATGCCTTGATTGGCGAGGGAGTAAAGTTGGGCGTTCAAAATCTTCTGGTGGACTTCCTCCTCAGCGGTGAGTTTCTTGAACATGTCCCTTCCGGTCGGATCTTCCGTCTTTTCCGCCATCTCACGATACAGGGCGGCCGCCTCCTCCTCTTTACTGATGGCCATGGTTAGGGCGTCGATATCATCCTGCTTTGTATTCTTCTTCTCCTTAAGCTCCGCGAGGCGTTGACTCGGCTTCAGTTCCTCTTGGCCCAAGTATGGAACCCATCTGCCACTCCTCTGTAACGAATGACACAGATGCGCTATTTTCTTGTAGTGGTTCATCTCAAAGGCGGCCAATTGGTTGAACATGTCCTTCCCTTTTCCGCTGGAGGTTTTTTGGGCAGCCTTCTTATAAAAGAGATGGGCCTCCTTTTCTCTTGTCAGGGCGATACCTACGGCCTTCAAGAAGTCATCCGTCTGCTCGGGAAAGGCAACATCTTCCGCTGAACTGCAATGCCTGCAATTCATGGAGCCGATTTTCATGACATCCTTCACGGTATCAAAGCCTTCAATCAACAGTTCAGCTTCCCCGCCGCAGACCTCACAAGTGTAACCGTCGTCCTTTTTTTCATCCATCTCTCAATCCCCCCTCTGTTGATTCATCCCTAGGCTATCCATGACAAAACGGATTCACTCCTTTTGGCTCGCCGGGGGCCCACGACGGGCGGCCAGTTCTTTGTCTAACGTAGCAATATGTCTCATCTCTTCCTTGATGATATGATCAATTTGGTTCTGACCCAGTTTCTGGGGTACCATTTCTCTCATTCCTAAATAGAAGACAATCGAGTCTTTCTCAAGATCAATCGCCTTCCGGAGAATATCCTCGAGGCTCTGAGGATGATTAAAGAAGTCCGTCGGGTCTAACGTCAAGTCAAAGACGCGTCCATTCGCCAGCGCACGCAAATATGAAGCGGCCTCACCATGTGGATCAAATGTTTTTGAGACCTTTTCTGAAGCCGAGAGCTCCTCCCTCATACTCACGAAAATCTTTTCGTGTGCATTTTCCCTGGCCGCGAGTTCGAGCATCAGTCGGCGAGCGTCTGGGTTTTCCTCATATTTGGCTGCGAGACGGTAGAATCTACCGCCATTTCGTTCGATCTGCACGGCCATTTCAAAGATTTCATCTGCGTTGAATTCTATGGACACTCAATTTCCTCGCGAATTATCTCTGAATGACAAAGAATCTTATCATATTTCATATCCCAAATATCAGGTATGGAGAAAGTAATCGTGCAAAAGGAAACGCAACTCATGTACAATGAAATTCGATGGAAGAGGTCGGCGAGGCATGATTTGATTTCGGGGTAGACGGTTAATGGCGAAGTTGAAGTTTCCAGTGACGGCAGCCATTCGCGCCTTGCGCGAAGAGGGGATAAGTTTTGTTGAACATGCCTGCAAATACCATGAAAATGAGGTTGCTGTAGGGACAGCTGAAGAGCTGGGTATTGATTTACATCTCGTGATCAAGACGCTTGTCATGGAAGACGATCGGGGTTCCCCGTTAATCATCCTCATGCACGGCGACAACCAGGTGTCGACCAAGGACCTGGCGAGAACGATCGGGGTCAAATCGGTCCAGGCGGCCAGTCACGAGGCCGCCCAAAAACATACTGGCTACGTGATCGGCGGGATTTCACCTTTTGGCCTGAGGAAATCACTCCCTATATATGTCGAGGCGTCCATCCTTCGCCTTCCCCGATTATTTATCAATGGGGGCAAAAGGGGGTTTACAATCGAAATCTCTTCAGAGGACCTCGCGAGGATCCTGAATCCCATGCCTGTCAATGTTGCGAGATGAGGTTGAAAGCCCCGAGATTTTGGGCCGTGTTGATCCCAGGGACCAGACTTTCCTAAAATCAAGAGTGAACTCAGAGGCTATTTCATCTGCATAACGTCCGATAGGGTGTAGATCCTGAAAGACCTGTTTAAAAAGGGCTTTGGGCGTGCAGTAAGAAGAAGGAGAAAGAGGTGAATGCCCACCGAATCCCTATCCCCATGATGAGCATTCTCGTGTTTTTGGGGGTTACAATCGTTGGCCTCTTGATCGGCTGTCAAGCCATTTCTGTTCCGGAGTATTACTCCCTGGATGTTGAAGAACTCGATCAGCTCATTATAGCGAGAAAGGGCGAACTCGAGCGTCTTCAAAGGGATCGAGAAAAGGAGCTTCAGGATGGGGGCGAAGCGGATCCAGTCACTGAGGGTAGGATACGAGATTTAGAGGAAGAGATTGGGAAAATGGTTCGTTTAAGGCGTCGCCTGATAAATCTCGAACGGTCTGGTAGGATTTCTGGTCCAGTTTAGGCGAGGCCTGTAGCTTGTCCTTTTAGTATACGATTCTGGAGGAGGAAGAAGATGCGAAAAATCATCCACACATCAAAAATCACGATTACGAGAGTCGAGGGGTCGATCCGCAAAGCTTTCATCGAGGGTTTCAAGGAGCCGGTATTCTATGGTGTCCATGGAGGTATCAAAAAGTTCTACAAGACCGAGCCCAAGGAGGAACACCCGGCAACGCTTGACCACATCATCGGTGGTGTCGGAGGCTGAATGATGGGAACTCTGGCCGGTTTCTTGGCCAGAAAGCAGATTCGCACTGACGCGGATCATTTTCGGGCTTGGGTGGAAGGCGATATTGAGGATATCAATGGCGTCCTCAAGATCACTCAGATCCGTGTCCGTTATGATATCAAAGTGCCGAAGGATAAGGCAGGCCACGCTCGCGAGGCGATGGAGCAGTATCTCCCTCATTGTCCGGGTGCACAAAGCGTAATGGGCTGTATTCGTATCCATCACGATGCAGGGATCGAAGAGGGCAACGGGCCACCGTGAGACACGAATGTGAACGACTGCTGTGAGTGGCAATGACGGTCTGCCGGAGAAGTCTGAGTCGCGTTTTCTCCTTCATGAAGGGTGCCGAGCGAATAGGGTTCTCTCTGAGAGAAATCTCAGGCCTTCTCAGTTTGCGAGTTGATCCTCGCAGCACATGCGATGACGTAAGAGGAGGGCAGAGGTTAAAAGCATGGGGATTATTGAAGAGAAAATGGAGGCCCTGGAAAGAATGAAAAAAGCTCTTGTGAGATGGACAGCATCGTGCCGTGGCATTGGCCCGAAAAGCGAATGCCCAATTTTAGAGAGCCCTAATGCAAGAAACGAAGATTGATCCGGTATCCTATTTATTTCGAAAGGGTTGCTGTCTTCAATTACCAGGCCTTCTCTCCCCAGCATCGCCCCCAGACTGGCCTGGGCTTCTACCCTCATCGCTCTCAAGATCTTGAAGTAGACAAACCCAGACAGCCCTACAGGGTTTCATTGTCTTATCCTTCAGGTTCGACAATATGGGCGAAGGGATAGAGGGATAAAGCTGAAACTACTTTTGTTTTTCATGTATTACCGCAGTTCGACAATCTTAGGTGTTTTCGACAATTTCGTCGAGATAAGCTGAATGAGGTATCGTTTTCGAAGTCTCAATGAAAATCTCGAAATGCTATCATCAGGGAACTCGATTGGTTTTCTTATTGCCATATTCATTTGACCTGCTATCATAGAAATGTTCCTGCCAAAGAGCTGAGCAGATGAAAGCGCTCGGGGCATTGCCTGAGTCCGATTGCTTCCTGGTTGAGGCGCATCAGCGATCCTTATGAATCGAGTGGTGTTTTGTCAAACCGGAGGAAAGACCATGAAAAAAGTACACCTAGCCCTTGCGATGACGTTCTTCTTGACAATCCTCCCGGCTGGAAATGCCGTCGCGCCCAATAACGGGAGCGAGATCCGCGTTTTGTCTGAGATGCGGGGAGCTGAGGTTGTTTCTCTCCAGGAATTCTGGCTGAGCGTCTACGGGAATGCATCGACTGACCTCGTCGGGAAAGATTATTCTTATTTGACGAGGTTGATGGCGAAAGCCCAGCCGGACGAATGCTATTNNAAACCTAAGGTGAACGAAAGCTATGTCTTCGGCTTAACCAAATCGGGTGATACCCTGTGGTTCGGGACAGCTCCCAACATGGGCTGTCTGGTCTACGGAGCTATCCACGAGCAGGGTATTCCCGGGGAGCTACCCGCCTTTGAGACCGATTTATGGGTCTGCGAATATGGAGAAGGTATATTCGGGCAAGAACGCGGCATTGGAGAAGCCCAGGGGGATTGGCGACCGCCCTCCATCTATGCAATGAGTAGCCGAACAGGCATTTTCGAGCAGAAAGTCACGGGCGACCCCCTGATTTGGGAGACCTTGGGACTTCGATCGGCCGGGACACTGAGAGATGTTGTGATTCTCGCTGGGCCAACCGTGACTGGGGTTGGTGGTCCGGGTGAAACGGCAGGTATCAACATGTTCGCTTTTCACGCGACTACAGGTGAATACCTCGGATCAAAGCATTTCCATCAGTATAACAACATCCGCAAATGGGTTGTCGTGGATGGCGTGCTCTACACCGGCGTCTTAAATAACAGAGAAACGTTTCCCGATCCGAGCGATGCGCCGGTGGGCGCTGTGCTCCGGTGGAATGGTGACGAGACGAATCCCTTCGAATTCGAGGTCGTCGGATGGGTCGATGGCGATGCGGCCGAGTTGGTCGAACACGAAGGCCGGCTGTTCGTTTCGACTTGGCCGGATTTCTCTCGGCTTTTTGAGGAAAACTACGATTACGCCGGTTTATGGATGAGCCCGATTATCGGGTCCGAAGGTCTACGCTTCGGCGATGCCAATGCCTGGAAGAAAGTCTGGTCGGCAAGTGATTATGAGCAGGACGAGATCACGGCGCGGATGTATAATGGCGGCGCGCTCGCTTCTTTTGATGGATATCTCTATTGGGGCACGACCCATGCGCCCCTTTCAGCGGGTCTTGCACACGCACAGTTTTACGGGTTATTTGGCACGGATGATCCGGAAGAGATCGACCCTGTCGCCATTGTCGCAGCTCTGCTGGGGACTCACCGTCCAATCAGCATCTTTCGAGGCCGCGATTTTGGTTCTCGAGAGGAGGAAATGCAGGTACTTTACGGTTTAGCTTGGATGCCTGCATACGTCGAAAATCCTTTACGAGATGACACGGATTACGTATGGCTCCTTTTGCCCAATAAGATGGGTATCCCACTTAACGGACCTGCGGGCTTCGGCAACCTCTACAATACTTACACGTGGACCATGGCGGTGTACGAGAACGCGCTATTCGTAGGCACTATGGACTGGAGCCACATGGCGGCTGCCGTGTTGCTTCCGGTTCTCCTGGACCCCATCATCGACCTGCCATCGGATCTTCAGCTGCCCAATGCCACATACGGCGCTGATCTCTACGCTTTCCCTTCGGGCCAGGAAGTTGCAATTGCTTTATCCACGGACGGGCTGGGGAACTACGGGAGCTACGGTATTCGCACAATGGTCGCTGACGACGCACTCTATCTCGGGATGGCCAACGCGATGAATCTGATGACTGACTCGGGCGATGACAAGCCCGAGGGTGGTTGGGAGTTGATCCGGCTCGGGCGCCGTTAGCGGCAGTTTGGTAACGATTGAAAAATCTGAACGATTCCTTGGTGGCAATCATCCCGGCGGCTGGCCTGTTGATTTCTATCATGTGCGCCGGCATTTTTGTCGTTCACGAAATAGGGGGACAAAAGAGTGATGAAGAGATGCTTAGCCTCTGGTCTGGCTTTGTTCAGCTTATCGATCGCTTTTTTACCCACCGTCACACGAGCCGGTAAATACGACCAACATGTTCAGAGAAGCTTTCACGTCAAAAGTGGTGGGACACTGTACTTGCATTCGGACCAAGGTTCGGTCGAAGTTCGGGCTCACTCGTCCGAAGAGGTATATCTCGTCGTTTTTCTTGAGGCGAACACCAGCAGCGAAAACCAGGCTGAAGCGTTGTTTGAGAACTTTGAACTGAGTTTTGATCATCCGAACGGGGATGTTCACATAAGGGGAGAATGGCGGCGTGGCTGGGCAAAAAGAGGAAAGAGGCTACGGGTTCATTTTGACTGTCGCGTACCAAAACATTACAACGTGGGCATTAACACAGCCGGGGGGCGTATCCGAGTAGACGACTTGGTCGGTGAAGTGAAACTCAGGACATCGGGCGGAAGTATTTCCATCGGCGAAATTGATGGTCCCGTCGAGGCGAAAACATCCGGCGGAGGCATTACGCTGGATCGCTGCCGAGGACGAGCCTTTCTGCATACTTCCGGTGGCGACATTACTCTGGGCCAAATCGAGGGGTCCGTAAAGGCGAGAACTTCAGGTGGTGGCATTTACGTCGATGGCATCGATGGTGATTTAGAGGCCCACACCTCGGGTGGTAGTTTGCGGCTGAGAAACATTCATGGGAACCTGAGAGCAAGAACTTCTGGTGGATCGATACGGGCGGAGTTGTTAAAGCAGATCGATTCTCCGGTAACCTTGCGAACCTCCGGGGGGAGTATTACGCTGGAAATTCCGCTCAACCTGCGAGCAGAGGTCGATGCATCAACGTCGGGAGGTGACGTCTTTACGGACGTGCCAGTGACGGTTGAAGGAACCATTGGGGAATCGTCTCTTCGTGGCGAAATAAACGGCGGAGGCCCTTTGATCACACTAAGGACTTCCGGAGGGAACATCGAGATCCGGAAAAGGTGAGATTTTTTGGTTCTTTACCATGGCGAAGGGTCACGTCTTCTCGTGAGCCGATTCAGGGGAACAAAGGCGCGTCGTTAGGGTTTTTGGCGTGACGTGAGACCTCGATCCTGCGCTTGTGCGTCAGCTGTCAAAACTGGGCTCAGACGAATGAGCTCTGGCCAGACCTCTTGGGGTGCCTTGTCAAAAAGAGTTTCTGCATTGGCTTGCAGGAGGTGCCAGTCACCTCTCGATAGCTCTTGGTCGAGTTGCCCAGGCGCCCATCCCGCATAACCTGCATAGACACGAAATCTCTCCCGTGGGCCTCCATCATCAATCATCCGCTTGACCACCGTCTGGCTTGAACTGGCGTAGATATCCTCGAAAATGTGGAGGGACCCTCCGGGTGGATTACTGGATCGTATGAGCAGCATCATCTGGTTTCTGGCAACAGGCCCGCCAATGTAAACCGTATCGGTGCGGTCCCGCAGTCCCTCTATCCCGGGGAACACTTTGGACAGTCTCACCTCAGTTGGGCGGTTAACGATCAGGCCCATCGCTCCTTGCCAATTATAATCGATCAGGAGAACGACGGTTTGCGAGAAGTTCGGATCTCTGAGGTCTCGACTCGCGACGAGAAACATCCCCTTGGCTGGTCCCACCTGGCCGTGCCAAAGATCCCGTGATGGATGAGTGGCCGGGAGCCAAAGGGGCAGCAAGGCGGTGTGCTGGTCGGAAAAACCGTTCTGGATCATGGACATGCCGGACAATGTCGGGAATAGTACAAACAGGGCCGCAAGTACGAGAGAAATGGCCCCTTTTCGGAATTGTCGATTCAGGTTCAAAGCCGCGTGTGACGTGACGACCTCCTTTCCTGCTGCACCGCCTGGGCTGAGTTCAAATATTTTGGCAATCTTATAGAAAAATTGGGAAAAGTCAAGCATGATTCAAACTGGAGTTTCCTGACTTTTCTGATCTATTCAAGAGGCAAGTGGTCCAGACCCCTTTAAGCGTTCCTGCAAATGTTTTTTGCTCATAAACCTTAGGCGAAGCGCAAGATCAGCGCCTTCA
>WVXP01000102.1:0-5481 GCA_011773445.1 Pseudomonadota bacterium
ATTTTCAAACTCGGCCAGATCAGATACCCCCCTTTGCCCTTAGCACCGTGACAGGCCACACATCCGATTTTTCTGGAAATGAGCCATTTTGGCCCCTTGTCAAAGAGAATCTCGGTGCCGTTCCGGTTGGTTCTGGTGTAATAGATCGCCTCACCGTTGCTTCGATAAGGATCTTGCGGTTGAACCACTGCCCACAGCATCAGTACCCATGAAACCGAAATGAATGTCGCAACAACGGTTTTCATCATCACTTCTCCAGTCGCTTCGGATTGAATTGAGTGGCCCGTTCATCAAATGATCACAAAGACCGCCACGCCAAGTCATTACCGGTTGAGGACATGTCCGAATCGGATCTGAATCTCCTTCTTTACTGAGTCGGCCCTCTGGGAATAAGCCAGCGATGTGGCCGGAGACTCTGTTCGATAGTACTTTGCCTCTGCAACGAAAAAGGCGTATCTATCAATCATGCTGATCAGTGCCCGCTGCTCCATTCCATTTAGGCTGTTGAAACCATTTTCGTTCGCCATTTCTCCCAAGAGGGGGTAGTCTATAACAGCCTCTCTGAAGATGACCTTGGCCGGGATTGTTGCGGCCAACCGGAAACCGACACTCTTGGCACGTGCGTTGACTGGTGAATAGCTTCGGCGATTATGGGATCGGCAGTTACCGTCAGGGCTGTCATACCCACCCCCGCGGAGTATCCGAAACTGAACTTTGGTTTGCCCCTCCGGTGTTGTAGCTGCGCCAGCGGGAAAATCGCCGTGCCAGTCTTGGACCCATTCCCACACGTTCCCATGGATGTCGTAGAGTCCCCAGGGGTTTGGCTTAAGTTGTCCCACTAGGTGAGTATTCCCCTGAGAGTTTGCTTCGTACCAGGCATATTGGGCAAGCTGATCTTCAGCCTTACTAAAACCGTATTCGTTTTTGGAAGCGGCAAGACAAATATACTCCCATTCTGCCTCTGCTGGGAGGCGGTATACTTCCTCGCTTACTGAGGCGTTCAACTCCTTGATGAACTCCTGGGCATCGGCCCAAGAAACTTGTTCTACCGGTAGACTGGGATCGCTCTTGAAAAAGCTGGGATTCTTGCCTATCACTGCTTCATATTCCCGCTGGGTCACCTCATATCTGCCGATCAGGAATGGCTCTACCTTCACCCAATGACCCTGCTTCTTGTCATCTCCAGGCCTTACCCCCATCATGTATGTCCCACCCGGCACCTCAACCATGTTGGCGGCTATTGCCTGTAGCATACTATGTTGAACCGTTTCCCCTCTAACTGGAAAGCCACTTAACATAAGAGTAGATAAAGAAAGGATCACTAGCCATGATCCACAGCCACGTCTTAAATAGCTTCGTGCGACAGTCCGATCATCCGAAAAACGTGGTATCGTAACCTCCTCTTCAATCGGAATACAAGTCCCGTCTCTTTTACCCATATCCATCCACATAGCCTCACAAAGTTTTCTATTCCTTCCAGTAAAGCTCAGATTGATACTTGAGGCTTCAGTATTTCGTGCACTTCACCGGAATCTTCTAAGTTCTTTAAAGGGATCTTACCGAGTTTACTCGATGGAAATCTCTGCCCAATACGTCGAGCGGTTTCTTCACTGATTAATATCTGGCCTCCGTCAGCGTGATCTGAAAGGCGTGCTGCCAAGATGGTGATTGCCCCCGAGGCAGTGTATGTCCATCGATCCCCCTCACCCCCCCTCATTTTGATGGATCCCAGATAGACATCTCCCGAGCTAATACCGATATTGACTTGAACGGGAATGAGATCGCGACCTGCTGCCTTCAAAGTTTTCCGGCAGTGTTGCCGGATTTCCAAGGCCGCCTGGACGGCGTTCTGAGCGTGTCGAATGGGATCGGAATCTTGAAAAATGACCATCATCCCGTCTCCGGCCGTCTCGGTCATGTCTCCAGCGTTTTCCTGGATCAAATCGAGGAAAATGGAAAAATAGGATTCTATCGTATAGTTGATCTTTTCCTGTGGGTATTTCTGCACCAGCCAAGTGAAGCCTTCGATGTCCAGAAAGAGAACAGTAACATCCTGAATATATTTGTCCAAGATAGCCTCCTCCGGCTCCTTTTCAATGATGTTCTTGACAGTTTCCGGGACGAAGTTACCTAAGACCCTTTTGATCTTGTTAAGTTTCTCGATGGAGAGATGGGCTAGTTCGTACCGTTCGACAATTCCAAAAAATACAATAATGAAAGATCCGAAGAGAAGGAAGATGACCCCGACACCGACAGTCTGGATTACCATATCGTGATGGTGATTTCTGAATCTAGAAATATCAAGAGCCACTAGAAACCAAGAAGGTTCGGGAGGATTTCCTTTAGGGCCTCGAAATGTGGCATGGTGCTCTTGGTGCTCTTCATCTGAGACAATTTCCTGAACGTTATAAGAGATCAGAAGAAGGTCTTTCTCTTTCCTCAGCACAGCATTGTCTCTTAACTGGGTAACATCAAGACGTTCGAAGAAAGCGAAGTCCGCCGAATCAATACCGGCGGCGACGAGCTGGCCTCTCTGGTCCAAGACAGCCAGAGAGCGGATAAAATCGCTTCTTAGTGCCTCATCAACCAGAGTCTCATAGCTCTCGGCTCCCATGTGGGCTATGAGCGCATGGCCAAAGCGAAGGGTATTCGCCAAAAACCTCTTGTTCTCCTCCAGGATCAACTGGGTAAACTCCTTCTCAGCTTGGACAATCTTGAAAGAAGTGACGGTCAAGGTAACGGCCAGTACGGTGCCTGAAAGGATCATAAACCACATGGAGAGTCTGTATCCGGATTTCCTCTTCACGTAAACCTCGAGTTTTGCACTCTTTGGAGTTCCTCTCTGCCGATGGTATGATTCCTCATCACCCTCTACCCTCATTATCTGGAAGTTTTCTTTTTGTTTGTCCAATAAAACAGTACAGGGATTAGAATCAGATTTGTCAGGGTTGCTGTGATCATCCCACCCACTGTAGGGACGGCAATCGGCTTCATGACCTCCGAGCCGGTTCCGGTAGAGAGCATTACGGCCATAAGGGCCAGGATCGTGGTGGCGGTCGTCATCACAATTGGCCTGACCCTGAGGAGAGCAGCGTCCATCACAATCTTTTTCAGAGGTTTTTTGTTGCCCTCGCTCTGTTTCTTTTGGAGGAGGTATTCCACCATGACAACGCCCGCCTCCACGGCCACGCCGAAGAGAGCAATGTACCCCACCCAGACCGCCGTTGAGAATTTATATCCTAGGAGGAACTGAAGCCAGATACCTCCAATGAAGGCCAGGGGCACCGCTATAAGCAGAATAGAGGCAGCTGATAGGGATTTGAATTTTATGTAGAGGAGCATGAATATGGCCATTATACAGATTGGGACAACAATCATGAGCCTTTTTCTGGACTGAACCTCGTATTCGTATTGACCACTCCAGGTAATGAAGTAACCCGGAGGGAACTTAACAGACGATTTGACAGTCCGATCAGCCTCTTTCACGAAATCCACGATGCCCGTCTTTTCCGTGTCCACGTCTACGAAAATCCGAACGTAGAGGAGTGTGTCCTCACTGGCTATTTTTGCAGGCCCGGAAACCCTAACGATCCGGGCCAATTGACTCAGCGGGACCTGATACCCGAGAGGCGAAGCCATCATGACCCTCTTCGTTGCTTCAACATTGTCCCTTAATTCCCGCATATATCTCACGCGAACCGGATAGCGCTCCCTACCCTCAACGGTAGTGGTAATGTTCATTCCCCCCAAGGCCGTCATGATCAGCGATTGGACATCTCCAACCTTGATGCCATGTCTGGCCACCTGGTTTCGGTCAATATTAATTTCCAAGTAGGGCTTGTTTCCTACTCTTTCCGCATAGGGATTGACAGCCCCCGGAATTCTCCTGACGGTCTCCTCGACTTTCACGGCGATCTTTTCGATCTCCTTCAGATCGGAACCAAAAATTTTGATGCCTACGGGAGTCTGAATTCCTGTAGAGAGCATATCGATGCGATTCCGTATGGGCTGGGTCATGATGGGGCTGACCCCAGCTATCTGCGTTTTCTGGATGATCTCTTTGATCAGTCGAGACTTGGTCATCCCAGGTCGCCACTCATCTTCAGGCTTTAAGATGATAATCGCCTCGATCATTCCCACAGGAGCAGGATCTGTGGCCGTCTCTGCTCGGCCCAGCTTGCCTACCACCGTGACTACCTCCGGAAACGCCTTTATGATCAGAGTCTGTTTCGTCAGAACCGCCTTGACCTGGGTGAGTGAGGCCCCGGGAAGGAGGAGGGGCATATAGAGAAGGTCTCCCTCGTTCAGGGGGGGCATGAACTCGCTTCTGATTCCGGGCAAAGCAGCCTCCAGTTTCCCGAACAGCATATGGCCCCCGGGAATCTTGTCCAGAGGGAGAATCTTCGAAAGAGGAGTAGTAATAAGCTTTGCGCCCACCATCGGTAGGAGGCTGACGGCTATAAAAAAGAAAGAGAAAACCACAACCAAGAATCTGTGGTTCAAGCTGAATCGAAGAAGGGGCCGGTAAGCCCATTGCAAGAATCTGGTAATCGGATGCCGCTCAGGTGGCTTCATGTGCCTTCCTAGCAGCAGCGCGCATAGAACCGGGATGATAGTGACCGAAAGGACCGCCGCGCTTCCCATGGCGGAGATGGTGGTGAGGGCCAGGGGCTTAAAGAGCTTACCTGATTGGCCAGTCAAGGTAAAGATGGTTACAAAGGCTGTGATAATGATCAACATTGAGAAGAAGATCGGGGCCCCAACCTCTTGTGCAGCCTGCAGGGCCACCTGAGATTTTCCCTTCTTGCTACGGGTTGTTCCCAGGTGTCTGGCAATGTTTTCGGTCATCACGATCCCCGCGTCCACCATGACTCCGATGGACAGGGCCAACCCCCCCAGAGACATGATGTTTGAAGGAACCTTCAGCACATACATCATGAGAAATGACATAAGGATGCCCACGGGCAGAATGATAGAGATGATAAAGCTACTCCGTATCTGCCCCATGAAAAAGAGAATGACCGCCACAGCGATGATCAAGGCTTGTATCAGAGCCACTCTAAGGGTGTTCACCGCTCGCTTTATCAGGGCAGATCGGTCATAGTAATCGACGATTCGAACGCCTGGTGGTAGACCGGTTTTGATCTCCTCTGTCTTTGCCTTGACTCCCTCGATCACCTCCAAGGGATTCTCTCCATAGCGCATGAGAACGATGCCACCCACTGCTTCGGTGCCGTCTTTGACCAGGGCCCCGCGGCGAAACTCAGGCCCCAATGAGACCTGGCCAATGTTTTTTACGTAAATGGGGACGCCATTGTGGGCCCCGAGGACGATATTTTCTATATCTTGAATGTTCTTAATAAAACCGAGGCCGCGAACGATCCACTCCGTCCCACCTTCCTCAATGACCTTGGCCCCTACATCGATGTTGCTCTCTTTGACTGCTCTGATCAGTTTCATCATGTCGATTCTATAGGAGAG
>WVXP01000102.1:5643-6005 GCA_011773445.1 Pseudomonadota bacterium
AGGAACAACGCCTTCGGGAAGATCTTTTAAAGCAAGATTGAGCTTTTCCAGCACCCGAGTTCGAGACCAGTAAAAGTCCACCTTGTCTTCAAAGATGATGCTGATCATCCCGAAGCCGAACATGGAATTGGACCTGATGACTTCCACGCCTGGAATACCCAATAGGTTGATGGTCAGGGGATAGACCACCTGATCCTCCACATCCTTCGGGCTTCTGCCTGGCCAGTCCACAAAAACGATCTGCTGGTTCACCCCAATATCTGGGATAGCATCTATGGGAGTCTTTTTGATGGCCCAAAAACCCGTTCCCAGTATTGCCGCCAAGAAGGCAATGACAAGGAATCGATTTGTCAAGCACCACT
>WVXP01000096.1:0-4113 GCA_011773445.1 Pseudomonadota bacterium
CGAAACAGCTGGTTGGGATGGATTCCATACTTGCGCGCAACCGAAGAGACACTCATCCCGGGACTCTCCGCCTCCTGGACCATGGCCCTTTTTTCTTCGGGACTCCACCGACGCCTGCGTGCCACTGAAGTGATCACCTCCACCGGACCCATATACAACTCATCCCTGGTTTTAGTCATAACTCTAGTCCTATCACTACAACTTATTCTTAGCACTAGGAGTGTCCGGTGTAAACGGGGGCTATATCAAATTGGTTAATTGGTTTAGATCGTTTGGAGCGTTTAGAGGGTTGCTTGAATTAGTTGAGTTAATTAGTTCTATCTGGTCTGTTTGGTCCATCTCGTTTATTTGGTCTATTTCGTCTATTTGGTTTGTTTGTTTTTTCCGCCCAACTGCAACACTGCAGCACCTTTTTGATTTCCTCAACCCATCCCTTAACCTCTTCCTTCTTAACTCTTAATTCTCATTGCTTACTCCTTACTGCCTACTGCTTACTTCCCGATCCTTATTCCTTACGTGCTCTCAACCCCCGTCCCCTATAAGGCTGCCTCAGATCAACCTGCGCCACTGGTCTGATCGATTGAATTACGAATCAACACAATCAAAGTCCATGTTGAGCAACAGATTCTATCTAGTATTCAAAGTCGGATAGCGATTTCTATTGACTCCCCGCCATTTATCTTTTTTAATGAAAAGGCAGTGAATCGAACTGGCCAGCTTGAGAGACTGTCATTTCATCTCGTCGTTAAGCAACCCTCTCATCCTCAATTTCTTTAAGCCGGCTGGCTTGAAGAATACGTCAAAGATTACGTGGACTATTGTTGTAGGACTCGGCCCCTTTTCAATTGAGCTGTTTTCTCATGGAAAAGACAAGACCTCAGAAAGGAATAAAGAAAATGGATATCTCGTTCTTAACGTTATGTATCCTAGCTGTCACTTTGATTATCATAGCCTATCTCATGAAAGGATGGCATTTACCCTTATCCGGTCTGGTCCAAGGGGGGCGAATGCTTTGGACCGTTTTCCCTCGTCTCCTGTTGGGATTCGCTTTGGCAGGAATGATTCAGGTGATGATCCCCACTGAATATATCGCCAAGATGATTGGAGAAGGTTCAGGCCTAAAAGGTATCCTTATCGCAATGATAGCGGGTGTTGCTACACCAGGAGGGCCTTTCGTGAACTTCCCTATAGTGGCAGCCCTCTACAAAAGTGGAGCTAGTGTAGGTCCTCTGGCTGCCTACCTTGCCGCTTGGGGAATAATTCCCATAAATCGAACCCTCGTTTGGGAGATCCCCTTTCTCGGAACGCATTTCGCTTTCGCCCGTTATTTGAGTTGTATAATATTCCCTTTGTTTATTGGGATTATTACGCCTTTCATGTTTAAACTCCTTAAATGGTAGTCGAGACAGGTCAAAGGTGATCCACCTGCGACCTTCAAATTGGAGCCTCTTTGTAGTCTTTGAGGCCAATGCCACCCTGCTTTGTGTCAAAAACGAGGAAAAGGGGACAGGCTGCCTTTTGTACGTTCAGCCAATGGTGAGGGATCAGGCCTTTTCGAAGGCAGGGGACCGCACCCATGTTATGAGTATTGCTCAGGGATAAAACTCCCAGGAGACCAGATGATTACACGTAGTCCTGAGTAAGGGTAGCCCGATTTTAAGGAGGATTTGACTTCGATTGCCATTATGGTATAAAGTCGATGATGTTCATGATTACAATTTAAAGCAGTTCATAACCCAACCTTCTGGAGCAAGACATGAGAGAAGGTTTCCAGAAGGTGCCGACATGAAGCTTCTGAGGGGTTTTTTTATCTCCGCGGAGGCTTTTTTTTGGATTATGCAGAGATTCTTTCTGCATAAATAATCGCTTGGCGGAATATAGTGCTAAGGGGGTGTGAAGATGGGAGTGTTGGTTACCTTATTTAGGAGGAAACCAGGAAAAGTCTCTCTAAAAGCGGCCAAGAAAGGAGACCTAGCCGAAGTCCAATCGCTACTGGATAATCATCCGGAATTAGACTTGATCAGTGCTAAGACCTCAGTTTTCAGCAACACCCCGCTGCATCTTGCGGCGGAAAACAACCATGCGCAAGTGGTAGAGTTTTTGATCTCTAAGGGAGCGGATGTTAACGCCACGGAAAGAGAGTTGGGCAATACGCCACTGCATCTTGCGGCTAAAAGGGGCCATACAGAAATAGCCGAGCTCCTGCTATCCAAAGAGGCCGATCTCGATGCCGGTAACAATTATGGCTATACACCACTGAACGAGGCGGTCGAATGGGGCCGTCTGGGTATGGTCGAGCTTCTTATCGCCAAGGGGGCTGATGTCGATACCAAGGACAACGATGGTGAGCCATTACTGGTTCTTGCAACAAGAGCGCTCCCAGAAAAAGTTCCCCCAGCAAGCCCAAGGAAACCTCGCCCGGGTTTTGTCAGATTTAGCAGTATTGGCGATCAGAAGTACCGCAAGGAGATCGCTGAACTCCTGATCGCCAAGGGAGCCGATGTCAACGCCAAGACCAATGATGGCTTTAGTCCGCTCCACACGGCGGCTCGCCATGGCTATAGAGATGTGGCCGAATTGCTGTTATCCAAAGGGGCTGATGTTAACGCCACCCATTCAACCGGTGAGACCCCAATAATGTCAGTTCTGTGTTCATCACCGCACTCATTATCCCGAGAGGTTGCCGAATTGCTGTTAGCTAATGGGGCCAATGTTAATGCCAAGACCAATGATGGCTTTACCCCATTGCATCTTGCGGCCCAGAATGGCCACAGGGAGGTTGCCGAATTGCTGCTATCCAAAGGGGCCGATGTCAATGCCAAGAACAAATATGGTGCGACTCCCCTGACTCTTGCGAAGGATCATAGCGGCGACAGGGATACAGTCGAGTTGTTTCGCAAGCATGGCGGGACAAAATGAGATGAATCAACGTCAAATCGGAAGAACTGGATTTACAGCCCAAGGATAAGAATCGAGACCGAGGAACTAACGCGGCAGATGATTGGGGTCATCCATTAGAGATACGGTTTCTGGAGTGCTGGATTGAACTTCAACCCAAACCCATTTCTCCCCTTCCCTATCTGACTGTCCCCAGATCAACGTGCGACATTGCTCTGATTGATTGAATCACAAATCGATAGAATGGCCAGGGGCTATCCGTTAGCGATTCTTGTATTCAACAAACCAAAGCTGTTGCTTATCCTGCCTTTTTTTTGATATGAATAAAGGAGTTGGCTTAACAATGGAAGTTTTGATCGGGAAATGAGCAGACCTCACGGAAAAGTCCAAACAAGGTCTTTTCATTCGATTTATGCGAGAGATCGCCAGTGAGCTTCTGAAGCGTGTTACAGATCGGCCTCGAACACACATTCAGGAGAGATTCACCGGAATGGACTTTGAGCGATTCTTGGAGGGAGAATAAATGAGAATTGGTGCTTTCGAATTAAATGAACCTATCCCGGAATTGAAGAACCCTTACGTCTTTGCAACCCTTCGTCCGTGGATAGATGTGAATAATGTGGGTAGTCTGATCCTGGATGGATTGGAGACACAGTTTGAGGCCAAGGAATTGGCCAGGCTAGCTAAACCTGGTAACTTTTTTGATTTTACCCGATATCGCCCAAATCTTTCCTATGAAGAGGGTATTCGCCGAATATCAATTCCCAATACTACGCTTCGTTACGCTAAAAGAGAAAGAGGAAATGACCTTCTATTTCTTCGCCTTCTTGAACCTCATGCTCTAGCCGAGACCTATGTTGATTCTGTCTTACGGCTTCTCAAGACGCTCAAGGTGAAAAAGTATTGCCTTTTAGGGAGTATGTATGATGCGGTTCCTCACACGAGACCTTTAATTGTCAACGGGGGAGCAATAGGAAGAGAAACGGAGCTCGATCTAAAAAAAGCGGAATCCCAGCCTAGCAATTACCAGGGTCCAACGAGCATTACCAGTTTGATTACGCAAAGAGCACCAGAGATTGGCATTGAAACGATTTGGTTTATCGTATCTTTGCCTCAATATGTAGTTCTGGAGGAGGACTATCTGGGAAAGGTACGCCTCATGGAAATTCTGAATCTGCTCTATAACATCCCAATTGATAAAAAGGATTTTGAGAG
>WVXP01000096.1:4146-4422 GCA_011773445.1 Pseudomonadota bacterium
CTGAAGAATCTCCTTCCTCAACTCGAAACCTTGTACGAGGTTCGAATCAAGAGAAAGGGAGGAGAGAGAGTGTCTGGGCTCTCACCTGAGATAGAGGAAATGCTTTGGAAAATAGCGGGAAAAGATCCTGGAAAAGCATAAAGAAAGGATTCAGCGCTACCCCTTTAACCGTTTACTATTGCCCGGGCAGATTTCGCTCAAAAACTCCTGATCCTCTGTGCTCACCGTGACGTTCCAGCGGAACGGATGAAGATCCACTCCCACAAAACTGCCTTG
>WVXP01000096.1:4436-11264 GCA_011773445.1 Pseudomonadota bacterium
TACTCCTCTCGACAGTGGGGCAACAGTGGGGGGCAACGCTGTATCACAGGTACTTGTATTCGAAGGCGGAATCCGAATTTTTCTTGACTTTTGCCGATCTTTTCTATAAAAGGCCGAACAAGGAGTTGAACAGTCTTTTGCATCTTGTTACACAGTACAGAACCATACTCTTTCAGACGCAACTCCCTTTCCTTGACAAACGAGGTGAGCCATGGCAGAGGAGGACACGAAAAAGAGTGAGGAACTGAAAACTACCGAGAGGAGCAAACTGGCTAATAAGTTAAGCACAGCGGGATGGGGCCTGTTCTTTATCTGGATCGGAATAGTCCTGTTGATGAAGCTCGACACTGGCATCGGTCTGTTGGGGGTCGGAATCATTACCCTGGGGATGCAGGCAGCCCGGAAGTATTTCAATCTGAACCTGGAGGGGTTCTGGGTTGTTGTCGGCTTGTTCTTTGTGGTGGGTGGGCTCTGGGAATTGTTCGAAGCGAAACTCCCCTTGTTCCCCTTTCTGCTTATCGTAGTAGGCTTAGCACTCCTTGTTTCGATCGTCAGGGGCAAACATTTAATAAGGAAATAATCCCATCGCCAAAGCTTCTCAAGTGTGTTAGAAGCCAGCAGATTATGCACCTCATCTCTCTCTCAATCGGATGCAAACGGTTCTTCGGTTTGACATGTCTGGCTCCAGTGTTAGACAGGGGTATGAAGCTTATTGAGGGTTCGGTGTGCGATAACTTCACAACCGGCTAGCATGAAACACCAAGTATATAATTCCTCCTTCAGGTGGGGGTGCAGGCCTTCATTCTTACCACATACGTCCTCTGGATCGCTCCACGGAACTTTAATGGAAAGCCACTTCTGCACAATACCCCCCAGCCCGAGTCATTTGCCTGCTGTTTTGTCCGGCCATGGCGTGAGAGAGCCATAAAATCCCTTGACACACTGCCGGTGCCGTGTTAAACGGCCTCGGATTTAGAACGTTGAAATCTTATAACTACTTAACGGGAGGAGAATCAGCGATGCGTATAGCCGTATTCGGAGCCGGAGGTATGGGTGGTTTCTTCGGAGGAGTCCTCGCCCGCGGCGGCAAAGACGTGACACTCATCGCTCGCGGTGCCCATCTGGAAGCCATCCGGGCCAATGGCCTGACCGTGAAATCCCAAGTCTTTGGGGATTTCACCGTTGCCGTTCGAGCCACTGACGACGCACGAGAAGTGGGACCCGTCGACCTGATCTTGTTCTGCGTGAAAACCTATGACCTTGAGGCGGCCGCTGAGCAGTCTCGACCGTTTCTCGGAGAGAATACCCTGGTCGTCCCGGTTCAGAACGGCATTGAAGTTCCAGGCCACCTGGCCCGACTTCTGGGTGAGAAGCATGTCCTGGGTGGTTTAACGTATGTGGGAGGCAGCATCGATGCACCTGGCGTTGTAGCTCAGCGGGGCAAAACTGGCGAGCTCATCTTCGGAGAACTGCAGGGCGGAAAGAGTCCTCGGACGGAGCGGGTTCTGAGCGCATTGCGGCAGGCGGGGCTCGATGCCATCCTGGACACTGATATCCGTCGGAAAATGTGGGAGAAATTCATCGTGATCTGCGCAAACGGGGGCGTTCTGGCCCTGTTACGCCAGCCATTCGGTCCAATATTTGCGAGTCCCGAGGCGAGTCAGTTGATGCGGGGGACCATGGAGGAGGTGTATGCCCTCGCGCGGTCCAGTGGCATTGATCTACCAGCGGAAACCGTTGATCGGCTCTTCGAATTCGTGAAAAAAAACGTTAATCCGACAGCACAGAGCTCCATACTCCAGGATCTGTTGGCGGGCCGTCGTTTAGAGCTGGAATACCTCAACGGCGCCGCCGTGCGCCTTGGGCGTGAATTCGGGGTCTCCACTCCATTTAACTTCGTCATCTACGCCGCCCTCAAGCCTTACGTCCAAGGATCTTCCTCCGCATCTCGCTAGCCATCGCTCCCGACTCACTCTGTCGCGCATGAGGCATCGGGCGATGCCAATTTCTTGAGACTATTCCTTGGATGGATATCCTCACGGCAAATGATTCAATCGCAAATCAATAGTTTTCGCTTTCCTGCCCATGATCGATAACACCTTGAAATCTTCCACACCGCCGCAAAATCGGACCAAGAGCCGGCTGTAATACCCCGTGGCCTCGAGGGTGCATTACAGCCAATCGATTGAAGGTGAAGTTCCTTAACCCAATACTTTCTTGACGATGGACTTGGCAACCCCTTCGTAGCGCTTGACGACCATCACCGGCTTCTCGGAATTACGGGCAACCTCTTCGGTAATCTCACCTAAGAGCACGCTGGAAAAGAGACCCTCTCTCGAAGCGCCGAGGACAAGGAGGTCGTAGTCGGCACCAGCCTTGATGAGACTCTTCGCGATATGATCGGATTCGATTACTAATTTCCGCGCGGATCCTTGCAGTGCGTTTTTCGCGATCGTTTCATCAATCCACCGTATCGCCAAATCCTTTTGTCGCTCCGTGGGATTGCTGCCGGCTACGTTGCAAAAAGTGACATCCGCGTTATATGCCTTCTTTAGTATCGCAACATATTCGGAGGCAAGGATGGCGTGGGGGCCTCCAGCCGTTGGTAATAGAACCTTGTTTATTGGCCGGGTCCCAACGAGTTTCACCGTAATCAGGTTGCAGGGGGCGTGTCTCATGACACGATCCGTGACGTCACCAAAGATTCGATCTCGGGTGCTCGTGTATCCTTTCCAGCCCATGAGGATCAAAGATGCCTTCTGTTTTTCGGCCGATGTAACGATACCGTCGAAGGTGCGGTGAGCAATCCTCATCGCAGTTCTCGTCGGCACACCGATTTTCTGACCATACTGCACCGCCTTTTTCATAAGCGGTGCCTTGTGAGGTATAAAACGCATCCCTTCATGGATAGGAAGGTTTTGAGGCACATTGATCACGGCGAGCACTATGATTTCCCCGTTATGGGCTTTGGCTATGGGAGCGGCCAGGTCCATCAATGGTTCAACATGATCCGGATTGTGGATGGGGACGAGGATTCGATAACCGTACTGAGAGATTACCTCTGGCTGGGCCACGTCGAGCACCTGGGGCATCTCCCCTTCGGCTAATTTCTTGAAAAATACGTAGTAGACAAACAGGCCCACGACGATCCAGGCAAGAGTGATGTACCAAGATCTCGGGTCGAATTTGAATTGATAAAACGCGAGGAATAAATTGAGTCCGAGTGCTACGATCGGTAAAAAAGGATATAGTGGTACGCGGAACGCCCCTTTGATCTCAGGATACTTCCTTCTGAGTGCGATGAGCGCGAAGTTCACGAGCGCAAACGTAAGGAGAAAGGTCAAACTTGCTGCGGACCCAACGACGTGAATTGGGAATGTAACGGCCATCGATACTACTAAGACTCCCGTAACAAAGATCGCGATGTGCGGTGTCCGGCTGGTTGGATGGATTCGTGAAATCGATCGGGGAAGCATTTTGGCCCGGCCCATCGAAAAGGCTACCCGCGAGGAAGCGAGTATCGTCGCATTGAGTGCAGACGTCGTGGACAGAAGTCCACCAAATATAATGAGCGCGATGCCAAAAAACGGCATGAAGTGTTCGGCGGCCTTGACAATCGCTATTTCCTGGTATTTGCCCAGGAATTCCCATGAGGTGCTTCCATCTTCAGGTCTTATCGCCCCAATACAAACAACCACGATTAATAAGTAAATCGAGACAACAACCGCCAAGCACATAAAGGTTGCCCGTGGGATGTTTTTTTCTGGCTCTTTAATCTCTTCAGCAACGGTCGCAATGAGGTCATAGCCTTCAAAGGCGATGAACGTCAGCCCCATTGCGATCACCACGCCCGTGAATCCCTTTGGAAGAAACGGAGTGAAACCTCGTAACGATTCGGTAGGCACATCGAAGAATACCTTTAATCCGTAAAGAATAAAGACGAGAAGGATCGCAATTTTCCCGATCGTTATGATATTCTCAACGTTTCCCGTCAGGGCTACTCCCCGCATGTTGATGGAGATGAACCCGACGCAAATAATAACGGTGATGAGCGTGAGGGGTAGGTTCTCTCCCATCAACCCGAAAGCGGCATTTGAAATGAAGGGCAGGTAGCTCATAATGAATTCCCAAAAATAGCTTGCAAATCCCATCGCGTACAAACTACACGCAACGGTGTAGGAGAACCACAACATCCACCCTGAGACAAATCCCACGGGTCCGGGGAATGCCTTTTTTATAAATGAGTATCCTCCGCCGGCCTCAGGATAGGCAGAGGCCAACTCCGCATACGTCAATGCTGTCAGAAGCGTAACAAGACCATTGAGGCCGAATGCAAGAACCGATGCGGGCCCCGCTTCCCCCGCCGCGATGCCTGTGAGAACGAAAATTCCCGCGCCGATCATTGCCCCAATCCCAATCATGCTTGCGTCGAAAAGGCCGAGCTCACGCGAAAAGGTGACTTCGACTTCGTGACGGCTGTTTTTTGCCGTGCTCATTTTTGATCTACCCCGGCTATACAACGGACACTCCCGGCTTGCAAGAATTTAAGGAAGATTATCTATCCCACCCTTTCGTAACGTTATGTTTATCAGAAGCTTACCATTTTGAGCGGAATCGCTCCGGTGGATTCCTCGGCAGAGAGTTTGCGTTTAATGATATCAGAGTGGTAGTAATCCCTCCATGACGATTCCATATATTTCATGGGGACGCTCCTTTGCCCAACCGCTTTTCATTCGGGCACACCATCTTGTTGCCCCAAGAAGGCGCTTGGAATTCTTAGGTTTTCCATCTTGGAGGAAATACAATTAAGGTACCACCAACTTTTCCGATGAGTACCAGATTAGGGAAATTGCTCATATCTGATCCTAACTTTATTTTTTTTATTATGGCGTGGGCCCTTGTTCCCAAAAGTGACAAAGCCGACGCACCATTCACTTCGGCAACCCGGCCATCTAAGGACCATCACGCCAAATCTCGGAAGCTCAGGAGTCTCCTCCCGTTAGACCCGTGGCTTTCCGCCCCACCCTCACGGATGGTTTGGCTTTATCGATGTGTCCGATTCTAGCAGGACAGGAAGGTATGTCAAGGGAAAAACTGGATCGAGGGATTTTTGTTGACTTTTCCTAACTTCTCCCTTCTAATACCAAGGGAGGAAATTGAGCGCGGCTTCCATACACACTGGCAATCCATCTCATGATACGTGGGTCTTCCTTAAGCCAATTATCCTCTCGCAATGAACCATAATGCCCCTGTTTAATAAGGTATGCAGGGATTCTCTTGTGTAAACAGTAACTATATGAGATCCAGTCTAACATCCGGAGGCAAAAGACATGGCAGAAACGATAGAAGTCAAATTAGATGGGCAAATAGCCAAGGTGTTGTTGCGCCGACCAGAGATGTTCAACGCCTTCGACCTCGATATGATTGAACGCTTGGCAGGCCACCTTATTACCCTCGCAGTTGATAACACTGTTCGGGGGATAGTGATTTCCGGGAAGGGTAAGGCCTTCTGTGCTGGTGGTGATTTGAAGTGGGCCATTGCCTTTCCAAAGGGCCCTGCAGCAGCTTTCCACGAATTAGCTGGACGTTTTCATCAAGCAATCCTGGAGATTCGCAGGATGAGTAAACCGGTCATAGCTGCGGTCAACGGGATAGCAGCTGGGGGTGGGTTTTCATTGGCACTAGCCTGTGATTTCCGGGTTATGGCCAAGTCTGCTATTCTGCGACAAGCGTATACTTCAAATGGACTGTGTATCAATGGTGGTGGTACATTCATGCTCCCCAGGCTTATTGGTCTGGCTCGTGCCCTGGAAATCGCTGCCTTTGACAAACCAATTTCTTCAGAGCAAGCCTTGGCTTGGGGATTGGCGACGAAGGTCGTGGAAAATGGGCGCGCTCTGGAAGAATCGATAAATATTGCTCGTGAATTGGCAAGAGGCTCGCTTAACTCCTTTGGATGGGCAAAGCAGCTTCTCACAGACTCATCCAGTACGGTCTTCGAGGCGCAAATTGAGCGGGAGCGAGCAGGTCTTTGCAGTTGTGCATCTCATCCAGATGGGGAGGAGGGCTTGCGTGCTTTTGTAGAGAAGCGAAAACCCGTGTTTAACACCACGTAGATTTCTAGAGAATGCTCTCAACGCAAATAATTCCGACGCCAACCTGGCTTCATTCAATCCGTCGTTCAAGCTGACCCGCCCATCAGTAGATAGCTTGTCTCATAATCGCTAAACACCCCTTCAACACAAGGGCTGAGGGCAGGCCTTCATTCTTGACAAACTCCGATTTGACAATCTAGCGAAACGCATACATCCTTCGTATTTCTCGTCCAAAACACACGTTCATATCAAAACAAAAAAGATGGCAGGGCCATTACGACGAGCCGATCGCTTAACGTGTTGAAAATTTCTTAACGTTTTTCTCCCTGGCTTTACAACAAGGCAAGCCTCCATGCCATTGACCGCTTCTTCATGCAGGTCCGAAGGAGATTATCGCTGCTAGAGAGACCGGTCAGCAGTTCGGCGAGCTTGGGCCGCCGCTGGTTTGGCTACGGCCCCTACAAACCGGTTATGGTCGGCAAACTACTGGACATCTTTCGTGTCTTCTATAATTTTGTGGAAGTGGGAAAGAACAAGCAAACCCCAGCTATGCGGCTGGGGCTGGCAAAGGGCAAGATAACGGTCGAGGACATTGTCTATTATCAGCAGCAAAACTGCTCAGAATTTTTCAGTCAGTAAACCATCTGCCCGTTGCAAAAGATTTCTTCCAAAAAGAAAAGGACCGCTGATACCCAGTCAGCAGTCCTTTTTCACTTTTCTTCAACACGTTAAG
>WVXP01000059.1:0-1477 GCA_011773445.1 Pseudomonadota bacterium
GCGTCATACCGGAAGGCAAGGTCACTTGCAAGATCAATGGCCCTTCTCGCATGTTCTGAACCGTCTGTTGGAACAAGGATTTTCTTCACCATGAATCCCCTCCCCTCCTTTCCTGAGCTCTTCCTCGTGTTGCCTCATCATGAAAACCGCGGCAAATCCCAATTTCCTGGCCAGCCCACATCAGATACGTTCTTGTAATCGAATGTATACCTGTCATTCACTGTACAAACCTTCCTATTACGAAAATGCCCTAATTTGATCCATTTTGTCAAGATTCTTATAATCCCACCATCGCCAATTGCCGTCTCAATTCCTTGTGAATCTTGTTCCAGTCTGTTACGATAGTCCAATACAGATAAAGCCTAACCTTCCGTGAGGATGGGAAGTACTGAAGTAATCGAGAAAAGAGTCACACAATGAAAAAGTTCCGCTCGATTTCAGCAACTATGCTCTTTTTGATCCTTGTGGCTAAGCTGGTCACAAGTAGTGCGAACGAAAAGCCCATATGTACCGACCTCACCGACCAACGTTATCCAGCGATATCGGGGGACCGAATCGTTTGGGCAGATGTTCGCAATGGAAACTGGGAAACCTACATGTATGACCTGAGAACCGGCAAAAAAAACCGGTAAAAAAAACCGGGTAACTTTGGGCATTAACAATCAACGGTACCCAGCGATATGGGGAGACCGGATCGTTTGGGCGGATGTCCGCAACGGGAACTGGGACATCTACCTGTATGACCTGGCCACTGGTGCAGAAACACCCATTTGCACTAACCCCAGCTTTCAGAGGAATCCAGCCATCTCAGGGGACCGGATCGTCTGGGAAGATTACCGCAACGGTAACCCTGACATCTACCTGTATGACCTTTCCACCCACAAGGAAATACCAATATGTACAGATCCCAACTACCAAGAGGATCCTGCAATATCCGGTGATCGAATCATCTGGATGGATTTCCGAAATGGAAACTGGGACATCTACATGTACGACCTTGCCACTGGTATTGAAACAGCTCTATATACAGACCCTTACTCCCAAAGGTATCCAGGGATATCAGGTGATCGGATCGTATGGGCAGATGATAGCAGCGGGACCTGGGACGTGTACACCTATGAGTTATCAACCGGTAAAAAAACCCAGATAACGAGCGGGCTCAACAGCCAACGTTATCCGGCGATCTCAGGGGATCGGATCGTCTGGGAAGATTACCGCAACGGAAATGCAGACATCTACCTGTACGACTTATCCCTAACGCCAATATTATGCCCCCCTGTTCCCCATTCGGACTCCTATGAGTATTGATGGGCTCGTAAAAAGTCACAAACAAGACGGCAAAGAAAAAAGATCCACGCAAATGCTGAGGAATGAGGCGTACAGAGAAGTACGCTGCAATGATGAAGGATGAAGCGCAACGCAGCCCTTCGGCTCTGCTCAGGGCCGTGAGTCCTTCGACCTTGCTCAGGACCGTGAG
>WVXP01000059.1:1505-4307 GCA_011773445.1 Pseudomonadota bacterium
CTTGTCGAACGGCTTGTCGAACGGCCTGTCGAACGGCAGATGGACTTTTTACGAAGCCGTCAGTATTAAATCCAAGACCCCACCAACTGGTTCAAACGAATTGATTTCTGGGGCTATAGTTTGGTCGGGACATGGCCTGTCGTAACGGTTCAGCCAGACAGCTCTAATACCGACCCCATGGGCGCCCAAAATGTCCTCCTTCCAGGAGTCGCCAACCATAACCGCCTCCTCCGCACCACACTGCAGGCGGTTTAGGGCCTCCTCAAAGATTGCCGGCTCAGGTTTTATTGCCCCAACCTCCTCAGAAACAACGAGACGGTCAATAAATGACACAAGGCCACAGCATTTCAATTTTTCCCTTTGCTCCTCTACCAGATTATTGGAAATAATAGCTACCTTAGCAATGGGCCTCAGTCTTCTCAACAAAGGTATAGCACCCGGAACGGGTCGACGTGCAGCTCGATAGGCTTGCTGGTAGCATTCCGCTGAAACCTGAACCGTAGTCGGCGAGACGTCTTCACTGATCTGGGAGAAGAGCCGGTAAAAACGCTCCACCCGTGCTTTTTCGAGCGAAAGAACACCCCGCAGCACCATGGGATGCAGTTCGTTGAGCAATCCCATATAGTCTTCCTCAAGTTCGTCCAATGGTATTTCCTGAAGATTTTGAAATTTCTGCTGTATGGCTGCCAGACCGCATCGGCAGCTATGGCGGTGATCGAAGAGAGTGTCATCCAAATCGAACAAAACAGCTTTCGTTTCATAAGGAGGCTTTGTCTTGAGCATTTTCACGAACCGCTGGTTGCAGATTGGGGAGGAAGATTTTCGCACAACCCAAGGGACAGAGAGAAGTTTTGGTCCACTGCGAGCGTATCACGAGCTTACAGAAGAGAAACTCATCAAGAGATGAATTACCAGGACATGTGGAAAGACCTCTCAATTCCGTACATCGTTATTAAAGGAGAGAAATAGGGAAAAGTCAATATCCCGCCTTTTCATTTAGGGTGGATTAGATGGACCTTCCTCCATCTTGGTTATCCTCAATATTTCAATCGTAAATCAATAGTTCTAGCCCAGGGTGGTGACCTCCGCATAGAAGAATTCGTTTCCAATCGTGTCTGATTCGGCATGGATAAGTCGAAAAATCCAAAAATCAGGTCTCCATTCTTAAGCTTTTAACCTATCTAACAATTTTCAGTTTCAATTTTTACATGAATTTTGGTTTTTTTCTTTGACATTCAATTCCGTTTCTCGTATAATCCCACAGGTTTCAGCAAAGCAAGCTCTTATCAGGCTATGAACGCAAGGCTCGGGAGCATGGCCTTGGCTAGAGGCTCATGCCTTTCGAGAACCCATGAATAAGCCTGGCCGAGGCTCAGAAGGGGTTTGATGCCCCTAAAATCATTCATTGTCCCTTTATCGAGGCCTGTCACCGTGTCATCGAGAAGAGGAACGAGGTCATCCCTCCGGCATGTGCCTGAGGGACCCCAAGAAAGGGGATAATTTTTCAATGAGAAAGGGGGGATTTATGGAGGAGTGAGCAGAAAGGGTTCGGCCTGAGGTGGGCTCAGGTTCCGAATCAGAATGAAATTACTCGAAAAAAGGAGGAACGTTATGAATAAGCGGATAATTACCGTGATTGCTGCTGCATTCTTCGCCGCGTCGCTTCTCGGGTTTGGTGCCCTTCCAAGCGCTCAAGCCGAGATGACCCGTATCACCGTGGGCGGGAGCGGCCCCGGCGCCACTGCCTACATCCTGGCCGGGGGTCTTGCCGAGCTCATCAACACCAAGATCAAGCACCCCAAGCTGCGCATAACCGCGCAGACCACCCGGGGTTTTGTCGCAAACTCCCGGCTTGTGGATAGCGGCCAGATGGACATGGGCATGAACTCCACGCCTCTGCTTTGGGCTCACCATCGGGGAATAAAGCCTTTCAAACAGAAGGCCACCAACATCCGCGTGGGCATCCCCGTAGGCACCTCTGCTCACCAGTGGGCGACCTTCGAGAAGTCGGGCATCAAAACCATCAAGGACCTCGCCGGAAAGCGGGTGAGCATCGGGCCCAGGGGCAGTTCGACCGCCGTTCAGTCGGAGCGGATACTGAGGGCATATGGCGTCTTTGATCAGGTCAAGACCAGCCGGCTCGGATTCGCTGAGGCGCCACGCGCCCTTCAGGACGGCAAGCTCGACGCCTATGGGATAACATCCACTCTGCCCACGCCATCGGTTGTTGAGACCGCAGCCCAGGGCAAGCTGTATCTCATCCCCATTGACAAGGACAAAATCGATTCTCTCAAAAAGCAGTATCCTGGATACTCCCCCTTCACCCTCAAGGCGGGCACATACGGGGGACAGAAGAAGGATGTCCTGTGCCTGGGCTATAACTTCTACCTTATCGCCAATCCGAGTTTGGTGCCCGAGTGGGTGATGTACGACATCGTCAAGCACCTGCTTGACCCCAAGTGGCGAACCTTCCTTTTGAGCCTGCCAACGAAGGGTTACGCCGCTCTTGATTTCGCCCCCGACCTCGAAAATCTCAGCACCGCCGGTGTGCCTCTTCACGCCGGAAACGTCAAGTATTGGAAGGAGAAGGGGGTGAAGATTCCCCAAGCCCTCATCCCTCCTGAATACTCTAAATAAGGGGAGTTTTGTGAGCGGAAGGCGGGCTGGGTGATCCCGCCCGCCTTCCGCATGAAATAATGGAGCTCGTGAGAGACCTGATACCATGGCCGGAACGGACAAGCCTTCCCTGACCAAAAGAGCCTTCCGATGGATGATGGGGGCGGATCTGCCGGGCGCGCGTCA
>WVXP01000228.1:0-5212 GCA_011773445.1 Pseudomonadota bacterium
CCGAGGTGGTGATTGAGCCCGCCTGGGAGCGATGGATTTTTGAAGAAACTCCTGGCTATGATGTATGGACTTCAGATATGTTGGCCGAAGTCATGAAGGAGGAGTATGTCCGTCTGAGCGACGGCGAAATTGATCAGGTGCTGAAGTCTTGTAACTTCCCCAAATAGAAGTTTTTGAACAAGAGGAAAGGAGGTGAGTTGCACTATTTTGTGTGTGGAGTAGTAGTATCTTCTGAAGACTGAAGACTCATGAAGATATGCAAGAAAGGAGGGCAATCATGAGGAAAGTCAACCGTAGGGAATTTATTAAGTATTCGGCAATTGCCGGAACTTGTGCGGCCTTTTCTGGGTTTCCTACTGCTCTTCGGGCGGAGACCCCGAAGTTTGGTGGGACCTTGCGGGTCGCCCTTCCAGACAACCCGCCGACCCTAGATACCCATTGGGTCACAACCTACCTTGTCATCGACGCAGCATGGCATTATGTTGAACCCTTGTTTACCTTGGGCGAGAAATTTGAGGTTATTCCGATGCTCGCCGATGGCCATCAGGTGAGCCCAGATGGCAAGGTCTATACCATTCCGCTGAGACGCGGTGTGCTTTTCCACAACGGAAAAGAGATGACGTCTGAGGATGTTGTGGCCTCCATTGTTCGGTGGGGAAACCATGCACAGACTGGAAAACAGATATTCAAACTCATTGAATCGTTCGAGGCCAAGGACAAATATACCGTGGAAGCCCGTCTGAAGAGCCCGTCTGGAGCCTTTCTCTCGTTTCTGGCTCTTCCAAGACAGATGGCAGGCATCTATCCCAAGGAGGTGGTCGATGCGGCCGGCAAGGGGGAAATCAAAGAGTATATCGGCACGGGTCCTTTCCGGTTCGTGGAGTGGAAGCCTGACCAGCATATCAAAATGGTCCGATTCGACAAATACAGTGCGTGTTCCGATCCAGCAAGAGGATATGGTGGGAAGAAGGTCCCATACGTCGACGAAATTCGGTTTATCCCAGTTCCTGATGTTGCGACCCGAATTGCCTCCGTTGAAAGTGGAGATCTTGATCTGGGCGACTGGATTCCACCAGATGCATATGACCGTTTGAAGAGGGAGGGGCGCATCGAACCGCTGATTGTCAAACCCAAAGAATACCTCAAGGCGGTTCTGAATCATGCAGGAGATGGGCCCGTGAGCACCAACAGGAAGGTGCGCCAAGCAATGCAGGCAGCCATCAACTGCGAACCGGTGATGCTGGCTGCCTTTGGCAACAAAAACTTCTATCGTCTCGATCCGGGCTTGATGTTTGAGGAACAGGTGTGGTGGACCGATGTAGGAGGTGAAAATTACAACCAGAACAACCCTGAGAAGGCTCGCCGCCTTCTCAAGGAATCTGGTTACAACGGAGAACCAATCCGATGGATGTGCTCCCAGTCGTTCATGTGGATGTACAACAGTGCCCTGGTAAGTAAGCAACAGCTTGAGAAGATCGGTTTCAATATTGACCTCCAGGTCTATGATTGGGCCACCGTAGTTCAGCGCTATACCACGGACCCTAAGCTCTGGGATGTTTTCATGACTGGTGAAGGGTTTAATCCGGATCCTACCCAGCTAGAAGTGGTGAGTTGCTATGCTGAAGGCAAGTGGTGCGATCCTAAGAAGAACGAACTCCTGGAAAAGCTCTCCTTGGAGGCGGATTTCGAAAAACGGTTCGCCATCTGGAAGGACTTGCAACGATGGCACTACGAGGATGTGGGAGTCATCAAGATGGGTGACTTCTTCAGCATGAGAATCATGGGGAAAAGGGTCCGAGGGTTTAGGAATCTGGTTCAGCCCTTTGAGTGGAACGTCTGGCTAGCCTCGTAGCATTCCTGAATGTGTCGGTAAAGCCTGGGGCAGGGTCGACTCCGGAGAATGATGTGCCATGATTGGTTTCTTGCTGCGACGGATTCTCTCGGTGATACCCACAATGTTCATCGTTTTCACGGTCGTCTTTTTACTCCTCCATCTTATTCCGGGCGACCCTGCCTCTTCCATGCTGGGGGCTGGTGCCTCGGCCGAACAGATCGTCGAACTTCGGACCCACCTGGGTCTCGACAAGCCTATATACGTCCAGTATGTCAAGTACCTCATTAGGGCCATCCATGGGGACCTCGGCGATTCCATTTTCCTCAAACGCCCGGTGGTGCAAGCCTTCATGGAGCGGGTGGAGCCGACGATTCTCCTCATCGTCCTCGGACTTGTCTTGGCCGTTCTCATCGGCATACCGGCTGGTATCCTTTCCGCTGTCCATCCCGATTCAATTCTAGATAAATCAGCTATGCTGTTTGCCCTCTTGGGAGTTTCCATCCCGACTTTCTGGCTGGGATTGAATATGATCCAGGCATTTTCCATACACCTTGACTGGTTCCCAGCCTCTGGATACGTGCCACTTTCCGAGGGTTTTCTTAAGACTCTGCAGTCTCTCGCGCTGCCGGCTCTTTCTCTCGCTTTTAATCAAGCAGCGCTTTTCGCACGCATTTGTCGTTCTTCCATGCTGGAAGTCATGCAGCAAGATTACATTCGCACCGCTCGCGCCAAGGGTGTTTTGGAGAAGTGGGTCATCCTCAAACATGCCCTTCGGAATGCTCTCCTGCCCACTGTCACAGCCGTTGGGACGGCCTTTGCGACCCTGATTGGTGGCACGGCAGTCGTTGAATACGTATTCAATATCCCCGGGGCAGAACGTCTCATAATCTCATCAATTCTTCGGAGAGACTACGCCGTGATCCAGGGAAGTGTGCTCATTATCTCCATGGCATATGTTTTCATAAACCTGGTCGTTGACACCATATATGGCATCATCGATCCACGGGTGACCTATGAGTAAGGTGAAAGACCTGGCAGACACCTATTGGGAAGAAGAAGTTCAAGTATCAGAAGTTCGATGGTACGAAATTCTTCTCCGTAGAAAAGGAGCAATGATCGGTGCATGTCTGGTATCCTTTATGGTCTTTGTTGCAGTGTTCTCGCCGTGGCTTAGCTCTCATGATCCATTGTACCTGGATGTCATGAACCGGCTACAGCCCCCTAGTCACGATCACCTGTTTGGCACCGATGAGTTTGGCAGGGATGTCTTTAGCCGGGTAATTCATGGAGCAAGGATCTCCTTACTTGTGGGCTTCATTGTCATGCTATTAACGAGTCTCGTCGGGATCTTTTTCGGCGTTGTCGCTGCCTATTACCGATTCCTCGATAACGTCATTATGCGCGTTATGGATGGATTCATGGCTTTACCNNATGGCTTTACCTGGAATGCTTATGGCCATAGCCCTCATGGCTGTATTGGGGCCACAGGTTTCTAATGTCATCATTACCCTTTCTGTCATTTATATGCCTCGTACTGCAAGAATCGTTCGCAGTGTGGTTCTCGTCGTCCGAGAGATGACTTTTGTTCAAGCGGCACGGGCCTTGGGTGCGCCGGACATGGGGATTATGTTCAGAGACGTCCTGCCGGGATGTTTACCACCAACGATTGTGCAGGGGACGTTTATCTTTGCCTATTCGATTTTGACAGAGGCCGCCCTCAGCTTTCTTGGAGCAGGTGTTCCTCCCCATATCCCGAGTTGGGGCAACATAGTAAGCTCCGGGCAGCTGTTCATGAGGGACGCTCCCTGGATATCGCTCTTTCCAGGCATTGCCATCGTCCTGGCATGTTTGGGGCTAAACCTCCTAGGGGACGGTCTCAGAGACGCCCTGGACCCACAACTGCGTGAGGTGCTGTAGATATGGCCCATTCAGAAGAAAAATCTGGTGATTTGTATCGGTATATGGAAAGACCGGGACTGGGCGTTCTTTTTTTCGAGAACCCTTCTCATGTGGCGTCCAAAACGCTTGAGCAGCATCGATCGAGGACCTTGAAAAGGTTGGAGGCGATGGGGTTAGAGATCCGGGGGGTCCATTGGGTCAGCTCTCACACCGACACAGATGAGGTTGTCTTGCATTTCCAGAAAGCTGATCCTGATTTGGTACTATGCTCTTTGACAAGCTGGGTAGAGGAGTATCTTCCAATCCGAGTCCTGAATCCTTTAAGCATTCCCATATTCCTCTGGTCCATTCCAAACGGTACGGCGCACTCCCTCCTCTCGGGGCTTACAGCCACAGCCAGTAATCTTCGACAGATGGGCAAAGCCTATTTCCATGCTGTCGGACCGGTGGAATCAGATGAAGTTTTCAATGAGATAAAGGCCTGTGCCATGGCCGCATATCTGAAACGGAAGGTTCGAAAACTCCGGATAGGTCTCTTCGGCCAAAACTGCCCCGGCATGATTGATGTCGGGGGCGACGATATGACCCTGGCAGCCTTGGGCCTGGAGGTCATTCGGTACGAGTTATCTGATCTCATGGAAACCTATGATCGGATTTCCGAGGACAGGGCGAGGAGTTCGGTCGATGTGCTGGTCAAAGCTGCCGGGGGTGGCATCGAGCCTGAGCCGGAGGAACTGCTTCGGTCGGGGCGAATGGATCTGGCTCTGAGAGAGAAGGTCGAAAAGGAGCGCCTGGACCTTGTGGGGGTCAGATGCTGGCCAGAACTCCGGTCTCAGTTGAGGGTTATGCCCTGTCTCGCTTTTTCCACCTTGATGGATGAGGGAATCATCGGAATATGCGAGAACGATCCTACGGCGGGTGTGACCATGTGGCTTCTTCTTTGCCTTTCCGGGAAGGCGGTGTTTCTGGGAGACATTGGACGAGTAGATTTGGCCGAGGGGACGCTTAGCCTCTGCCATTGTGGTGTTGCATCCTCCAGCCTCGCCGAGGACGGGCGTGCGGTGCACATCCGAAGGTATGTCCTACATCCTGAAGGCGGTATATGCATAGAATT
Organism: Pseudomonadota bacterium; assembly: GCA_011773445.1. Lineage (GTDB taxonomy): Bacteria > Desulfobacterota > BSN033 > WVXP01 > WVXP01 > WVXP01. The sequence continues at coordinate 4,848 of WVXP01000228.1, forward strand.
CCCGCTTAAGCGGGGCCCGGTAACTCTCGCAAAGCTCATGCGACCTCGAGGCGGAACCTTCTCGATGTTCATTTCACGAGGGGAAAGCGTTGAGGGTCCCGAACACCGGGGAAGCGTTATATACGTCCAACCGGAGGCTGGAGTGGATCGATTTGTTTCAAGGATGCTTGAAGATGGCGTTGAGCATCATATTGTGGTGGGATATGGGGACCTGGTAACTCCCCTTGCCCGATGGTGTCATCTGATGCAGGTCCGTGTTATTTCACCGTGAATTTCTTTCTTTGATATTAGGACATGGACGAGGCAGGCAACGGGGGTGTTCGAGACCTCATATTCTGGGGGAAAAGGGAGGATGGTGTGAGTGA
>WVXP01000228.1:5239-7571 GCA_011773445.1 Pseudomonadota bacterium
GTGATGCCAGCTCTTGGAACCATGTTCGGAACCGAGTATGGTGGAATCACCCAGCGATATATTGATTTCTTGGTCGAACGAGCCAGAGGCGGTGTTGGACTGATCATAACCGGCAATTGTTGCGTGGACTGGCCTCGGGGTAAGGTGGGGGGAAACCCCTTCCGGCTCGATGAGGAGAAGTTCATTTCAGGGTTTAACGAGCTGGCAGAAAGCGTGAAATTCCATGGTGCCACTATTGCCGTACAGCTTCAGTTTTCGGGTCGCTTGACAAGCCTTTCAGCGACGGAGGGGTTGCATCCCGTGGCTCCCTCCGAGACGCCCCCGTCCCCCGGTGGAGAAAGGCCCCACACTCTCTCTCCTGAGGAGATCCACGAAATTATCAGAAAGTTTGCCAAGGCCGCTCTTCTCGCTAAACACGCCGGAATCGACGCTGTGGAACTCCACGGAGCCCATGGATACCTGATTGGGCAGTTTCTTTCCCCATTCACCAACAAGCGAACGGATGCCTATGGAGGGAGCAGAGAGGCGAGGGCGAGGTTTGGCGTCGAATTGGTCATGGCTGTTCGGGCTGCGGTCGGTTCGGGGTATCCTATTATTTATCGAATGAGCGCCGATGAGCGGATTGAGGGCGGGCTTGAATTGAATGAGAGCCAATGGTTCGCCTCTCGTCTTGAGGAAGCAGGTGTCGACGCTTTTCATGTCACGTCCGGTATTTACGAAAGCCGAAGGTGGATGTTTCCAGGCGTGGGCATGGAGCACGGCTGTAACGTTTCTCTTGCGGGGGGGATAAAAGAGGCTGTCTCGGTTCCTGTAATCGCGGTGGGTAAGATTAACGACCCTCTTATGGCAGAAGAGATTTTGCAGCAAGGTCAGGCCGACATGGTTGCCATGGGTCGTGCTCTCATTGCTGATCCAGAATTGCCAAATAAAGCCAAAGAGGGGCGCATGGATGAAATCCGGCCCTGCATATTCTGTAACGAATGCATTGGCCGACTGTACGAAAACTGGCGGGTAAGGTGTTCGGTAAATCCATATGTGAGCGAGGAAGGAAAGCCGAAGGCCCCACCTCCGGAAAAGAAGAAGCGGGTTCTTATTATCGGGGGTGGACCTGCCGGCTTGATGGCGGCCAACGTAGCAGCTTCGCGTGGACACGAGGTGGTGTTGTGTGAAAAGAATCCAGACCTCGGCGGAAGGCTTCACCCAGCCAGCCAGCCAGCCTTCAAAACAGACATCAAGCCTTTTATCAATTATTTGGTTCGGCTCACAGTTAAGACCGGCGTAACTGTTGAGGCCAAGACTTGTGTCACGGATGAATGGCTCAAGGGTCGCCGTTTTGATGCAATCATCGTGGCCACCGGTGCCCTTGCTGCTTCGCCAAAATTCGTGAACAATTCGGGGAGGGAACTCTTTTCACCGGAAGAGGTGCTGATGGATCAACTGGCAATGGGTGAGCGGGTTGCTGTGATTGGTGCAGGCCGGGTGGGATGCGAGGTGGCTGAGTTTTTGGCTGAACAGGGCAAGAAGGTTACAATTGCCGAAATGCTAGGTGAGGTAGCACCGGATTTGCACATACTCGGAAGGGAGCGGATCATTCAACGATTTGAGGAGTTGGGCGTCAGGGTTTGGACCGGGTTCAAGGTTTCGAAATTTACGCCACAAGGCCTCCTGCTTGAGGATAAGACGTCGAAGGAACATCTTATCGAGGTCGATAGTGTTGTTTTTGCGGGTGGCTACATTCCAGATGCAAAGAGCGTGCGTATGGTGCAAGGAATTGCTCCCGAAGTTTATGCGGTCGGTGATTGCAAGGAGCCCCGTAAGATTTTGGATGCGGTGGCCGAAGGGAGTTACATTGGATCGATGTTATGATAAGAGGTAATGTCTCGCGAGGGGACGCATTGAATGCAAAAGCCCCTGCATATAGCAAACGAGGTTGCTTCAAAGCTACCGAATGAGCATCCAGACCAACATCTGTAAACTGCTCGTGCCGACCAGTCCGATTGTCACTTGAAGGCGCACAATCCAGCATGAATACGAAACACAGTGGGTCTGAGATTCTAAGAATAACGGACCTGAAGACATATTTCTATGGCCGAAGGGGGGTGGCTAAGGCTGTTGACGGAGTAAGCTTTCATGTCCTTCAGGGCGAAACTCTTGGAGTTGTAGGAGAGAGCGGCTGCGGAAAAAGCGTGACTGCTCTCTCTATTTTGCGTCTTGTCCCTATGCCGATGGGCCAAATCGCGGGTGGTCAGGTGGTTTTCGAAGGCAGGGATCTCATAAAATCATCAGAAGCTGAAATGCGCCGGATTCGTGGGAATGATATCTCCATGATTTT
>WVXP01000228.1:7576-8795 GCA_011773445.1 Pseudomonadota bacterium
GTCGAAGCCATCGCGCTTCATCAGAAAACGACAAAAAAAGAACGGTGGGAGAAGTCCATCGATCTCTTGAAAATGGTGGGAATTCCCTCTCCTGACCGGCGTGTTCATGATTATCCTCACCAGATGAGTGGAGGGATGCGGCAGCGTGTGATGATCGCAATGGCTTTGTCTTGCCGACCAAAACTGTTGATTGCTGACGAGCCCACGACGGCCCTCGATGTAACCATTCAGGCTCAGATTTTGGACATCATGACGGATCTCAAGGAAAGGCTCGGTATGTCCACCATCCTCATCACACATAACCTAGGCATCATAGCGGGAATCGCTCAAAGGGTGGTAGTGATGTATTCAGGGAGGATCGTAGAGGAGGGCATCGTCAAACAGATCTTTAATAACCCCTTACACCCATACACCCAGGGGCTTCTACAATCGATCCCTCGAGTGGACAAGGANNGTTCCGAGTCTCCTAAGGCTTCCACCTGGATGTGCTTTTTTCCCCAGATGTCCGAAAAGAATGGCCATCTGTGTCAAGAAACGGCCTCCTATGATGTTAGTGGAGGAAGACCACTATGTCAGTTGCTGGCTGGGGGAAAGCGAGAAGGAGCACCCACGGGATGCGTGATCAAAATCCTCCGAAGCTCGTCGTCCAGAATCTGAAAAAATACTTTCCAATAAGGAAGGGACTATTCGGGGTTCGGGGTTATGTGCACGCCGTTAACGGTGTCAGCTTTACGCTGCAACGAGGAGAAACTCTCGGCCTGGTCGGGGAGAGTGGATGCGGCAAGACAACCACAGGCCTGTGCATTCTTAGGCTTATCGAGCCAACAGGAGGCACTATTACCTATGAGGGTTTAGACATCCTCAAAATGCCGAAAGGAGCGCTTCGTTCTCTCAGGCGGAGGATCCAGGTGGTGTTTCAGGATCCTTATGCATCATTAAACCCTCGGATGTCTGTTCGTCATATCATCGGGCGGGGTCTTAAAGTCCACCATCTATGCGGTAGGTACGAATTAGAGGATCGTGTTGCTGATATGCTCAGAAAAGTCGGGATGAAACCGGAGCACATGAGTCGGTACCCACACCAGTTTAGTGGGGGCCAGAGGCAGAGAATCGGCATCGCCAGGGCTCTCGTCCTGAACCCCGATATGATTATTGCCGATGAGCCGGTCTCGGCCTTGGATGTTTCGGTGCAGGCACAGCTTCTCAACCTGCTCAACGA
>WVXP01000228.1:8800-9229 GCA_011773445.1 Pseudomonadota bacterium
ATGTATCTCGGAAGAATCGTCGAAATCGCTCCGTCCCGAGTTCTTTATGACGAACCTTTACACCCTTATACGCGTGCACTTCTGTCAGCCATCCCCATTCCAGATCCCAATTTATCGCCTAAGAGGATTCTCCTGGACGGTGACGTGCCGAGTCCCATTGATCCACCGGTTGGTTGTAGCTTCCATGGCAGGTGTCACGAAAGGGGACTGACCTGCAAGGCGGAGATCCCGCCTCGGCTAACTGAGGTCAGACCTGACCACGTCGTTGCCTGTCACCTCTACGATTCATGATACCGATCAGCCGATCTTTGACCAATGGAGGCCCAAAAATCTTGCTTAACTGGAAGGAGTTCTATCATGGTGAAAAAAGTGGCGAGGGAACAAATACATTTTTCCTTTTCTAAGAGCTTTCAGCCGGTCGTACGCGTG
>WVXP01000228.1:9246-14814 GCA_011773445.1 Pseudomonadota bacterium
AGATCTTTCCCGAGTTAATCCAGTGACAGGACCAGTCGAAATAGAAAGCGCGGAAAAGGGTGATACTTTAGTGATAGAAATAGAGGACATTAAGCTTGCCAGCTATGGTTCGATTCAGGCATTTCGAAACATCGGTCCCATTCCAGGCTTTGTGGATCAAAATCGCACAAGGACGATAGAAATCAAGGAAGAACTGAGTATTTTCGACAGTCATATCAAGCTTCCAATAAGGCCCATGGTGGGTACTATAGGCGTTGCACCGGCCGAAGGAGAGGTTTGGGCGGTTCATCCTGGTCCTCATGGTGGGAATATGGATAATAACGAGATCAGAACCGGAGTAAAAATCTACTTTCCTGTATTTGTTGATGGTGCCTTATTCTCCTTGGGGGATGTTCACGCTAACATGGGAGATGGAGAGCTGCCGGGGGCGGGTATCGACATTCGTGCTGACGTAACAATCGCGTTTGATGTTTGGAAGGGAAAGCACATCGAAAGACCAATCATAGAAACTGAAAACGCATACATTGTCACGAGCAATGCGCGGAGTTTCAATGAAGCCAGCCGGATCGCAACTCAGGAAATGATTCGACTCCTGCAGGCAGGGCTTGGGGTGGACCCTATCGAGGCTTTTTGGTTGATCGGCGCCGCTGGAAACCTGGCTGTGTGTCAGGCATGTAACGGACCTATAGACATAACCTTGAGACTGAGCTTTCCAAAGTTGGAAGGTCAGGTGAAATGGAATAGCATTATTTAACTGTTCCCTGTTCCCTGTTGCATGGCTAAGTCGACAAAAATGAATATCAAACTTCGGAGCTAACCAGTGGTACGGAATTGTTTTCGTTCGCTAATTTTTTGAGGTAGTGTGTTTTCGCATGTGTAATATGATCCTCTGCTAACTGTTCAAGTGTTTCCAGATCCCTTCCCTTTAGTGCATTTATATAGAGTTGATGTTCCTCAAGACTGCGTTCCAAGAATCCCGGTGACGACCAGGCAGAATGTCGTATGATGTGACAACGACTTCTTAATCCGTTTATCATCTGCTGCAGTGTCTGATTTTGAGAACGTTTGAAAATATAGTCGTGGAAGTTAGTGTTCGCAATTAACATATTCTGGAAATCTTTCTTCATAAAGCTCTGTTCAACCTGCTTAGATATTCTTTTGAGTATTTTTATGTCCGAGGAACTAATATTCTTTAAAGCCAAGCGTGTAGCGAGTTTCTCCAAGGCAACTCGTATCACAAAAATCTCCTCGAGTTCTTGTAGACTAACGTTGCTTACAACTGCTCCTTTGTAAGGAATCAATTTGACAAGCCCTTTGGTTTCAAGAACTTTCAGCGCGTCTCTTATCCAGAAACGACTGACATTAAATATCTGTGACAGATTTTTTTCAACGAGTCTTTTGCGAGGTTGGAAAGCGCCAATTAAAATCATGTTCTCCAATTCCGCAACAACTCGCTGAAAGTCTTGCTTATAGTTTCTTTTCGGACCTCGATTCTGTTGACCCATTATCCTCTCCTCTTTCAGTTCCTCGGAATAACAAAACTTCAGGAACGGAGGACACTCGCTGTTTGTCTAACAACGTCCCGACGCGAGGGAAAGTGAATCACTCAATCATGGGAAGTGATTAATCATAACCGTTTTTGATGTCTAAAACAATCATGTCGCTCGGGGTCCCAGAGGATTTCGTCAAAAATTGAGAGCACTCCTCGCTTATATCTGCTTGTGTAAATTGTTAACAATGTGTGATAATAATCGAAGTGAAAGGCGGGTTGAGTCCTGGGGGACCTTGACTTTGCTGACCCACGTATACTGTTTCATGGAGGAGAAAAGCTGCCCGGATTTAGAGGGGAATTTGGATAAATGAAACACAGGTATAAAGTGCTTCTCTACGAGGCAATGCATCCCGAGGGTACTTCTATTCTTGAAGAAAAATGCGATTTGGTTTATGCCAACTCCTTGAAACAGGAAGACTTAATCAAACAAGTCCGTGGTGTGGATGGCATCATCATCCGCGCCAATGGTTCAATTACTAAAAGCATTATCGAGGCGGCCGCGCCTCTTAGGGTTATTGGGAGGCATGGGGCTGGATTGGATTGCATCGACCTAAAGGCCGCCAAAGAAAGGGGGATTAAAGTTGTCTACACCCCCGTGGCAAACGTTGAGAGCGTCTCCGAGCATTTTGTAGCTCTAGCTCTCGCACTTGCGAAAAAGATCCGACTTGCCGATATAGCACTCCGGAAGGGTAATTGGAAAGCGCGTTATGACCTAATCGGAACAGAGCTCTACGGTAAGACACTAGGCGTTTTGGGATTTGGGAGGATAGGACAAAACACAGCTCAGATTTGTTATCACGGTTTTGGAATGTCTGTGCTTTATTATGACGTGACGGATTACCCCGAGACAGAAAAGGAGCTAAATGCCAAGCGTGTGGATCTTAAGGGACTCTTCGCTGAATCAGACTTCATCTCTATCAACCTCCCTCTACTACCCAGCACAAGACATCTGATTAATGCCGATTTGTTGGGGCTGATGAGGCCAACAGCCTTTTTGGTCAATATGGCGAGAGGCCCTATCTGGAACGAAGCGGATGTGGTGAAGGCATTAACGGAGAACTGGATTGCTGGCGTTGGCTCTGACGTATATGAAGTGGAGCCGGCTTCATCAGAAAATCCCTTGTTCATGATGGAAAATTTTGTTGGTACACCACACATGTCTGCACATACAGAGGAAGGAATGATCAGAATGAGTATGGTGGCTCGCGATGTTGTAGCCGTTTTGGAAGGCCGAGATCCTGAATTTCCAGTGCCCGAGTAGTTGCATGATCTAGTGTAGTGTGCATGGTGAAGCTTGTCTGAATGCGGTGATCTGTTGGAGATATTTGCCCGGGAAACCTTCCCAATTTGAAGGTCTGAGAGCTCGAGGCCTGTAGGGGAGAGACGTCACTCAGTAAGTACGGGTAATGCCCCGCATCGGAGAAACCCTCATGGATTTTCCCCTGATGTATCGCATCCATCAGCGGTTCAATGCGATTTCTATTGGCGATGTCACTGGGGCCGTTCGCAAAGAATTTTCGCGACTAAAGACAGTTGAAGAGAAAGCCAGACCTGGCCAAACTGTTGCGTTGGCCGTTGGGTCAAGGGGCATCCACGGTTTACGAACTATCGTGACGACATTAATATCCTGCTTGCAAAGCATGGGACTTAGGCCATTCATCTTGCCGGCCATGGGTTCCCATGGCGGAGCGACCGCTGAGGGACAAGAGGAGGTCCTCAAGGCCTTAGGCATTTCTGAGGATACGGTTGGAGTTCCCGTTGTCTCCAATATGGATGTGGTCTCAGTCGGCTACTTGGATTCAGGAGCGGAGGTATTGATATCCAAGGATGCCATTGAAGCCGACCACTTAATTGTCATCAATCGGGTGAAACCCCATACAGCCTTTCGAGGGGAAGTGGAATCCGGCCTATGTAAAATGTTAGTCATCGGCTGCGGCAAGCACAAGGGGGCTGAGACTATGCACAGGTTTGGTTTGACAGAGTCTATCGTTCCCGCAGCCCGAGTGATCATCCAAAAAACCCCGGTCCTTTGTGGTTTGGCCGTTGTGGAGAATGCTACAGGGGGCACGCATATCATCCGATTGGCACAGCCTGACGAATTTGTCGGTGTGGATAGAGAACTTCTAAAAGAGGCTTGGAGGCTATTGGCAAAGATCCCCCTGGAAGATCTTGACGTACTCATTGTGGATGAAATGGGTAAGGACATTAGTGGCGCGGGTATGGATCCCAATGTGATCGGATTCTGGCGTCGAGAAGGTGGTCCCAGGGCGCCAGATTATCGCACCGTCATCGTTTTGGATATAACAGCCCGGTCGCACGGCAACGCGATGGGCATCGGCATGGCGGATCTGACGACCCGTCGAGTGATGGATAAGATCGATCTGGAGGCTACTTACACCAATGCTCTAACAGCGGGTATCCTCCGGAGTGCCCGGTTACCCATTGCCCTGGAGAACGATAGGACTGTCCTGGAGGCTGCTCTGAATCAATTTCCGGATCCCAAACGCGTTCGAATGGTGCGGATCATCAACACCCTTCGCCTGGAGACCTTTTGCGCTTCAGAGGTTCTGATACCGGAACTGAGGAAAAGAGATCATATTGTTCTTTCTGAAAAACCCTTCCGGTTTCAATTTAATCATGAAGGAAAGCTATTACCTTTTGTGGATTAGATTCGGGTATGGAAATTTGGGCCTCACATATCCTGGCTCCGCAGGCATGTCAAGCAAGGCAGAGGACATCTCGGACTTCCACGGAAACCATCCTTGTCGGGGATTTTGGTCTCCTTGGTTAGAATCTTTAGCGCACATTGTCTAAGCTGATCGATTCGCTTCGTGCGAAGAAAATCTTGTAAAAGAGTTCGAGTTTTAATATATATAAGATATATCACTGGTCCGGAGGACGCGAATTGACGAAAGTCTATGTGCTGCGGGATGCGTGCAAAGGCATGAACGATTGTGGAATCTGCAGATTTGTGTGTCCCCAAAATGTCTTCGGAGTATCGGATTCTTTAAACCAAAAGGGTTTTTTCCCACCGGTGGTCGGGGATGAGGATGCCTGCACTGGATGCGAAAGCTGCATGATCTTCTGTCCTGATATGGCTATTGTTGTTAAAGAGGGCAAAAAGAAGAAGGCTTCTCGGTGAAAAGGGTCGAAAATAATATGCAATCCAAAGGGATGCGACCAGGGAAGTTTTTCATGATGGGGAACGTGGCCTGTGCAGAAGGGGCCATAGCGGCGGGTTGTGAATTTGCCGCGGGATATCCCATTACTCCGGCTTCTGAAATCGCTCATACCCTGGCGAAACGCTTACTTGAGGTGGGGGGATATTTTTTGCAGACCGAGGACGAGATCAGTGCGATCTGCGCAGCCATTGGAGCCTCGTGGACAGGAAAAAAGGTCCTTGTTCCGACATCGGGTCCAGGGATCAGTCTCATGCTCGAGAATATCGGATTTGCTGTGGGAATCGAGACCCCCTGTGTCCTGATTAATGTTCAGCGCGGAGGACCGACCACAGGAGCACCGACCATGGGGCTCCAGGGAGACATGGTCCAGCCCCGTCGAGGTTCCCATGGCGATTATGAGATCATCGCGCTCTGTCCTTCAAGTCCTCAGGAGATGTTCGACTTGACGGTTCAGGCCTTCAACCTCGCAGAACGGTATCGGGTCCCTGTATTTGTGATGTCTGATGCATTCGTTGGTCACATGAGGGAAGAGGTTGTCATCCCTGAGCCTGATAAGATCGAACTCTTTGATCGGAAAATCCCGAAGCAAGGAGCGGATCTGAGCCAAATCGATGTTTTTCTCGATGAGAATGTCGCTCCCATGCCCATATTTGGCAGAGGGTTCAAGAGTCATGTCACCAGCTCCTGTCATGACGAGCATGGAAACAGGAATTTGATAGACCCCACAGCGCTAGACAAGTTTATCCGGCGATTGAGAAACAAGATCCTAAAACACCGAGATGAGATCGTTCAGGTAGAGGCCGACTATGATGGGTGTGATCTGGCATTGGTGGG
>WVXP01000228.1:14872-15260 GCA_011773445.1 Pseudomonadota bacterium
GGTCAGTACTACCCTTATGTGAGAGCTGAAGCGGTGGAGCACGCTGATGTCGAATTTCTGGCGCCCGAGATTTTGGGACAGGTTCACGGGCTCGACGATGTGCTTGCAAAGATAGAGGAGATGCTCGAATGGGTTCCGTAGAACACCCGCTAAAGAGGTACGTTCGCCCTCTCACTGGGCCGACAGGATTCTGTCCGGGGTGTGGAGATGGGACCATTTCGCAGTGCGTTCTCAGGGCCATCGACGACCTGCAGATGGACATGGATGACTTTGTTTTTGTGTCTGGAATCGGGTGTGCAGCATGGATTATCAGTCCCTATTTCAACGCAGATGTCCTACACACCACCCATGGTCGGCCGATTGCCTTTGCCACGGGTATCAAGCTGAA
>WVXP01000011.1:0-6645 GCA_011773445.1 Pseudomonadota bacterium
GGTCTGGGCCACTGGCCTCCAGAGCGTATCGAATAAGTCCGGAAACTCCACACTTCTGACTCCCTTGACATCGGTTAACCAAAGATGATAAAAGAATCGAACTTGGAAATCGATCTGGAGGTTTATCATTGGCAACCCACAAGTCAGCTCTGAAACGAATCAGACAGAATGAAAGGAACCGGCAGAGGAGCGTCGATGTGAGGTCCTTGGTCAAATCTCGTGTAAAGAAACTCAGGGAGTCTATTGAGGCCAAGGATGTGGAAAAGGCAAAAGAAGCTCTCACCGCCGTGGTCCGCGAAATCAATCGGGCACGATCAAAGGGTGCGATTCACAAAAACACTGCATCCAGGAAGATCTCTAGGCTCACCAGGGAATTCAACGTCCTCGCAGCCTCCTGAGTTTTTCAGACAATTCGGTTGACCTCACGTGAGGAGTCTCTTTTCCTGCTTTAGTCCGAGTCGTTATCCTAACATTCCCAGCTCACAACCGATCATTCAACAAGCCGTTTCGGTTCCGTCCGTGAACAAGAAGGCTTTCCATCACGGGCAATCTTTGAGAAACACTTTGCTAAGAGCCTTATATTTGACCTCACATCGAGAATGCGTATGATAGTCAGCCGTTGATCACTGAGGGTTCGAGGCCCCACCGACCCGTCGCCCTCAGTGACAGAGGGAAATGATCAGATCTTCGAGCAAAGTCCTTTTGGATGTGCTCCGACTCTTGAGCGTTAAATCGGCTTCAAAGAGGCGGCTGTAACCTCTAGCCAACTCCTCAGGGGTGAAATTCTTCAATTGGGCAAGAAAACCCTTGAGAAAAAAACCTGGTATGCCGAGTGTCCTCCCGATCTTTCCATCAGGTATTCCATGGGATCGCATATCTTTGGCCATCCAAATGAGGCGAAATTGTCTAACGATCATCGTCAGGATTCTCAGGGGGGGCTCTCCGCTTTCGAGCATCTGATTCAGAATCCTGAGCGCTTCTGTGCTATCTTTCATTCCCACTGCCTTGGTGAGATCGAAAATCGTGTGGACCTTGACTCGGGAAACGACTGTTTCGACGTCATCGACTTCAATCTGCTTTCGGTCACCCACATAAGAGGCGACCTTGTCGAGCTCCTGATGGAGTTCGCTCAAGTGGTTCCCCACCATTTCCCTCATCACCTCTACCGCTCCCGGCGATAGATCCTTTCCTAGTTGTTTTGCCCCTCTAATGATATACTGGGTTAAGAGATTGCTGCCGGGATGAACGAAATGCACGACCCTTCCATGTTTCTCGAGGAACTTGAGAGATCCTTTCCATGGGCCTAATTTTTCTCCCAGGAAAATGAGGCACGTCTTTGGTGAGGGGTTTTCCCAGTAGGGAAGGAAGGCCTTGACCTGTTGAGCGCCTATCAAATGGGCATCCTTCACCACCACAACTCTCCATGGAGCCATCATTGGGAGTGTCTTTGCGGCATCGATGATGCGCTCCGGCGGGGTCTCGCCTCCAAGAAAGAGATCGTGATCAAAATCTTTGGTCTTCGCCACCTGGCAGATTGCCTGGATTCGCTTCCGAGCCTCATCGATCAGATAAGTCTCTTCCCCGTGTAAAAAATAGAGGGGAAAGATCTCTTCTCTGTCCAGTTCCTTTTCCAACTCAAAGGCATTCATGGAAAATCCTAAAAACTGTTAGCCGGTGAACCGAATTCAACAGGTCACAATACTCAGAATCTCTCCAAGATGAGGTCTTTGATGGTCTCAGCCAGTAGCCTTGCAATCTCCTCGGTGGCCTCACGCTTTCGCGCTTCGTTGGTGAGAACGTCGGAAGTCACTGGATAAGTCTCAATTTCCCTCAGGTAAGGATTCTCCCAGAGAATCTCACCCGTATCGACACGTCGAAGTGTTAATCCCACCGTCACCTGAGCTCGATACTCCGATGCCAGTCCCGCTGTGTCATAGGAGATAGATAAAACAGAGAATTCCTGAATAGTCCCTGTCAAGACACTGTCAGCCTGTTTTCTCCGAATGACCTTCAGGCGCCCGTCGAGATTGAACTCCCGGATCAATGCCCGGGTGAAGACGTTCTCAATCCCCGCCTCTAGGGTATCATTCGCCATCGTAGGAATTGCAATCGTACGGATGCCCTGAGGAAGCGGGGTCCCATTCCCTTCGAGACCGTAGCCACATCCCCAAAGGCCTGAAAGCACCAGAAAACTCGCCAGAACCGTCTCCGTCCCTCGAGTCATCTAACCTCCACTCGACAGAGAACCCCACAGAAAACTTGACCCAGGATCACCCGCAAACGATGTTGACCAGTTTCCTTGGGACCACAACGACTCTCTTGATCTTTTTCCCCGCTGTAAAGGTTCGAACCCTTTCTCGTTCAAGAGCGGCTTGTTTCAGCTCGTCTTCTTCATAAGAGAAAGGGACGCTCATTCGGTCCCGAAGCTTTCCATTCACCTGAATCACCACAAGCATCTCCGCATCAGCTGTCGCAACCGGATCATATTCAGGCCAAGTAGTCTTACTGATGCTCTCTTTTTTCCCGATAGCGCGCCAGAGTTCCTCGGCGATATGGGGGACAAAAGGCGAAAGGGCGAGGATTGTTGCTTCGATGGCTTCCCGGAGGACAGATGGGGCGGCTTCGGTTCTCGGTTCAAACTGGTAAATCGTATTCACCAGTTCCATAATCGCACTGATAGCGGTGTTGAAATGGAACCGTTCGATGTCCTCTGTAACCTTCTGGATGGTCCGATGGGTCTTCCGATGTAACTCCTGATCGACCCCCTCAAAAGCATCGCCCACCTTAGGAAGGGGGACCCTTTGGATGGTGTCTAAATGGTTAGAGACGATTCGCCATACGCGATTTAGGAATCGCGAACATCCCTCTACCCCCTGGTCACTCCAGTCGAGATCCTTTGCAGGCGGAGAGGCAAATAGGCAGAACAGTCGAGTCGTATCGGCGCCATAATGGTCGATCATTTCCTCAGGATCGACAACATTCTTTTTTGACTTGGACATCTTCTCCTTTCCCCCGACCTCCACAGGCCGATCGCACCGAATGCACCGGCCATCTTTGACCTCGTGAGGATAGAGGAGACCGTGGGTAGGACACCGTAACACTTCCTTGCAAACCATGCCCTGCGTCAGCAAACGCGTAAATGGCTCGTCAACGCTAACGATGTCTTCATCTCTGAGAACTTTGGTGAAGAATCTCGAATAGAGGAGATGGAGAATGGCGTGTTCGATTCCTCCAATGTACTGATCCACAGGCATCCAATAGTCGACCCGCTTTCTGTCGAGTATCCCCTTATCGTAGTCTGGGCAAGCAAACCGCTCAAAATACCATGAGGACTCAACAAAGGTATCCATCGTATCGGTCTCCCGCTTGGCAGGTCCATCGCACTTAGGACATGTGGTTTCCACAAAAGAGGCCAAGGATGCAAGCGGGGATTCTCCGGTACCGGTTACCTTCACATCGTATGGCAGGATGACAGGGAGGTCGTCCTCCTTGACGGGCTGGATTCCACACTGAGCACAGTAGATCATGGGAATCGGTGCGCCCCAATATCTCTGGCGGGAGATTCCCCAATCCTTCAGTCGATAATTCAGACTACGCTTGCCCAGACTGTTTTTCTCTAGGTATTCGTTAATCGCTTCTCTTGCCTCTTGACTTTTCATGCCATTGAAAGGATCAGAATTCACGACGATTCCTTCCCCCTCATAGGCTTCGGTCATCGTTTCCTCTCGGATCTCCTCTTCCGGGGGTTGGATCACCACGATCAGCGGCAGGTTGTACTTTTTCGCGAATTCAAAATCCCTCTGGTCATGAGTGGGAACCGCCATGACCGCGCCTGTCCCATACTCCATGAGGACAAAATTCGCAACATAAATGGGAATTTTGGCTTTGGTCATGGGATTCAAACAAAAAGCTCCCGTAAATACACCTTCCTTTTCGATGTCTTCAGAGGACCTGATTATCCTGTCTTGCCTTTTGACATGTTCCACAAAATTGCTAACCGCCTCGGCCTGGGGAGTGTTTCTTGAAAGGGCAAGGGCAAGGGGATGCTCAGGAGCAAGGCTCATGAAAGTCGCCCCGAAAACCGTATCCTGTCGCGTTGTAAAGACCGTGATGGCCTCCGTAGAATCCTCCAGAGGAAAGTGAATCTCAGCTCCCACACTCTTCCCAATCCAGTTTTCCTGCATGGTCAGCACGCGCTCCGGCCACCCGCGCAATTTCTTGAGATAGTCGAGTAATTCCTCTGCGTATTCAGTGATCTTAAAAAACCACTGGTCCAGTTCCTTCTGGGTCACTTCTGAGTGGCACCGCCAACAAAGCCCCGCTTCCACCTGTTCATTGGCCAAAACAGTCTGACACGGCTCACACCAGTTCACATAGGAACGTTTGCGGTATGCTAGACCTTTTTCATACATTTTCAGAAAAAGCCACTGCTCCCAATGGTAGTATGTCACATCACATGTGGCCAACTCGCGGTCCCAGTCGTAACTGAATCCCATGCTTTTTAGCTGGGCCCGCATCGCGTCGATGTTTTGATAGGTCCATTTCGCCGGGTGAACTCCATGCTCAATCGCCGCATTTTCAGCCGGCATTCCAAAGGCATCCCATCCCATAGGATGGAGCACGTTGTAACCTCTCATCCTCTTGTAGCGCGCTACGACGTCACCAATGGAGTAGTTGCGGACGTGACCCATGTGCATCTTCCCTGAGGGATAGGGGTACATCTCTAGGAGATAGAATTTTTCCCTTTTCGGATCCTCGGTGACACGGAAGAGTCTCTGATCACTCCAGTATTTTTGCCACCTCTCTTCAATCGGTTTCGGATTGTAACGTTCCTTCATCCTCTTTTACTCCGATTTTTTGCCAATCGTCGAATAAATGGCGACATGTCCTCGTCAGCAGCGTTTCAGTTCTGATCAGTTCGCGCCACCCACAGGGAACCAACGGTGGAATCATTGAATATCGAAGACATAGACGGAAAAACCGTTTCACGTCCTTAAGATGTACTTGCCCCGTGGACTGGAGATCGACCGACTCCACGGGGCAAACTGAAGAGTCACTTGGGTGAAGCCGAGGCACGATTCCTCTGACGTTTCGCCTCGAGCCTGCCAAAGACGTGAGTCCCTCGAACCTCGGTTCGGATAATGTCCCAAGCTAATCCATGATTGCTGGACGCTAGCATTTCAATTGGGACAGATCTTCTAAATCCGACCTCCAAACAGGATCAGCGACCGAGAAGTCTCCGAATCCTTAACCTTAAAGCGTTGAGGCGTATGAAACCCTCGGCGTCTCTCTGATTGTAAACGGCTTCTTCTCCAAAGGTAGCAAAATCACCACTGTACAAGGATTTTTCCGACTTCCTCCCTACGACGGTGCAGTTGCCCTTGTAGAGTTTCAACCGGACAGTCCCTGTCACGCCGACCTGTGTCTCTTCAATCGTCTTTCTCAGCACCTCCATTTCGGGTGAAAACCAATAACCGTAGTAGACCAGTTCCGATATTTTGGTCACCAGGCTGTCCTTCAGATGCATGACTTCTCGGTCCAAGGTTATCGATTCTAGAGCCCGGTGGGCTATGTGAAGAATCGTTCCACCAGGAGTCTCGTAAACACCTCTGGACTTCATCCCCACATACCGGTTTTCAACCATATCGACCCGGCCAATAGCGTTCCCACCTCCGACCTGGTTGAGACGGTCCAACAGCTGAGCTGAGCTAAAGGCTTTCCCATCGAGTCTCACTGGAACACCGTGTTCAAAATCGATTTCCAGGTAGGTTGGCCGCTCAGGAGCCCTTTCTGGCGAGACGGACAAGACGAACATGTCTTCCTGGGGTTCGAACCAGGGGTCCTCGAGAATACCTCCCTCAAAACTAATGTGGAAGAGGTTGCGGTCGATGCTGTAGGGTTTCTCTTTCGTCGCAGCGACCGGAATACCGTTCTCCTTGGCATAGTCGATCAATGCCTCTCTGGAGCGCAGGTCCCATTCCCTCCATGGAGCGATGATTTTGATGCTCGGCTCAAGAGAGAGATAGGTAATCTCGAACCTCACCTGATCGTTCCCCTTGCCCGTAGCACCATGTGACACGGCATCAGCCCCCTCGTGTCGCGCAATCTCTATCTGCCTCTTGGCAATGAGGGGTCGGGCAATGGATGTCCCAAGCAGATAGGCCCCTTCATAGATGGCGTTAGCCTTGATGGCGAAAAAAACGTAATCACGAACAAATTCTTCTCTCAGATCTTCAATGTATGCCTTGCTGGCCCCTGTGGCCAGGGCCTTCTCGTATAACCCCTCAACTTCCTCACCCTGGCCTATGTCGGCGGTAAAAGCAACTACCTCACAGTCGTATTCGTTGAGGAGCCACTTCAAGATAACAGACGTATCGAGTCCTCCGGAATAAGCCAGAACGACCTTCTGTACATTCTGGCTCATTTCTTTTCCTCCGATTTTTTTCCCGCTGAGGTCTCTTCCTTCTTCGGTTCTTTCTCCTCCTTCAATTCCGGCTCGACCGTAGCTTCCATCTCAGCTTTTTCTTGCATGGACGCGCGGATCTCCGAGACAAAGAAAACAACCAACACGACGCCGACCACAATCAGGAGCGCGGGAACCGCAGCCATGAGGGCTCTGACAAAATAACCCCACCATGCAACAAT
>WVXP01000011.1:6684-14614 GCA_011773445.1 Pseudomonadota bacterium
ATCGAGTGGGGACCATCGATCACCTCATCGGTAATCTCCTCCCCTCGATGAGCCGGGAGACAGTGCATTACCAGGACATCCTTGTCCCCTTGCTTCACCAACTGCTCGTTCACTTGAAAAGGCACAAAAACCTCGGCTCTCTTGCCAGCTTCGTTTTCCTGTCCCATGCTGGCCCACACATCCGTGTAGATGACATCAGCCCCCTTAACTGCCTCACGGGGATCTTCGTTTACCCGAATCTTCGATTCTTCCTTCTGTAGGGCTCTGGCGAGAATTCCCTTACTTGGCTGGTAACCCTCGGGACACGCAAGGGTAAGGTTGAATCCCAGGCGTGCGGCTGCATTGATCCAAGAATTGGCGACATTGTTCCCGTCCCCTACGTACACAATGGAGAGATTATCGTAGCGGCCCCTCTTCTCTTTAAGCGTAAAGACATCGGACAGTATCTGGCAAGGATGAAGGAGATCGGTGAGTCCATTAATGACCGCGACTTCTGCTTGGGCCGCAAAATCCTCCACCATTTTGTGGGAAAAAGTGCGAATCACAACCCCATCGACATAACGGGACATCACCCTCGCCGTATCGCCAATCGTCTCGCCACGCGAGAGTTGGAGTTCTCCCCCCGGAAGGAAGATCGATTGACCGCCCAGCTGGGCCATCCCTGCTTCGAAGGATACACGGGTTCTTGTCGAAGGTTTATCGAAAATCAAACCGATCGTTTTACCAGAAAGCGAAGAACTGACTTTCCCCCTCTTCTGCTCCTTCTTCAATTCCGCGGCATGGGCCAGGAATTCATCGATTTCTTCTTTTGTCCAGTCAAAGAGGGAGAGAAAATCCTTTTTCATGGCTTTCACCCCGATCCATGCCAAGCTCACGATGCCTCGTTTCCCACTATCTGTGTTCCAATTCCCCCATCAGTAAAGATTTCCAGGAGAATCGCATGCTCAACGCGACCATCGATGATATGGGTCTTCTGTACTCCCTGTCTCAGCGCATCGATGCAACAGTGAACCTTTGGAATCATCCCACCAGAAATGACACCCTCCTCGGCTATCTCACGGGCAGCCCCAGCATCGATCGATCGGATCAGCTCCTTTCTTTCGTTCATCACACCCTCGACATCCGTCAAGAGAATCAGTTTCTCTGCTTTGAGAGCGGAAGCAACCTCTCCTGCCACAGTATCGGCATTGATGTTGTACGTCTCGCCCCTATCCCCCACTCCCACGGGAGCGATAATCGGAATGAAGTTCTGGCTTTCCAATGTTCGAATGACACCCGGATTGATCGACTCCACCTCACCAACCATACCGAGATCGATAATCTCAGGAGGACTCTCTCGGTGGGAGGTGGAGAGGTGGAGTTTTCGGGCCGTGATCAGCTGCCCATCTTTCCCGCTCAGACCCACGGCTTTCCCCCCATGTTTGTTGATGAGGGCGACGATCTCTTTGTTGACCTTTCCCACGAGTACCATTTCAACAACGTCCATGGTTTCATTATCGGTAACCCGCATACCCCCGACGAACCTCGACTGGATACCCATCTGAGCGAGAACCTTTCCGATCTGCGGTCCACCCCCGTGAACCACGACAGGATTGATTCCGATATACTTCAAGAGAACCATGTCCAATGCGAAACTGCTTTTCAACTGTTCACTCACCATCGCAGCTCCACCATATTTCACCACTATGGTCTTATCATAGAAACGCCTGATGTAGGGAAGCGCCTCTATCAGAACCTTTGCTTTATCGATTAGATCTTCCATGTCCGTTTCGATTTCGATATTCGGATTTCGAATATCTCATAAGATATACCGGCTCAGATCCTCGTCTTCAACGAAATCCCTGAGTCGATCCCGAACATATTGGGCATCGACGTCTATTCTTTTCTCCCGGATCTCAGGCGCTCCAAATGAGATTTCCTCGAGGAGCTTTTCCAATATGGTGTACAAACGGCGGGCTCCAATGTTCTCCATTCTCTGATTAATGACCGTTGCAATTTCGGCGATCTCTGCGATGGCGTCTTTCGCGAAAACCAATGCAATCCCTTCGGTTTGGAGCAACGCCTCATACTGTTTTACGAGGGCATTTTGGGGCTCCGTAAGGATCCGGATGAATTCTTCCTTGCCGAGAGAACCCAATTCGACCCGGATCGGAAACCGGCCTTGCAATTCTGGAATGAGATCCGAAGGCTTAGAGACATGAAATGCCCCAGCAGCAATGAACAGGATATGATCGGTGGTAACCGGACCGTATTTGGTCGTTACCGTTGTTCCTTCCACGATAGGCAGGATATCCCTTTGAACACCCTCCCGAGAGACGTCCGGGCCATGCGTCCCTTCCCTCCCCGCAATCTTATCGATCTCGTCGAGAAAAATAATCCCAGACTGCTCGACCCGCTCAATCGCCAGCTTCGTAACCTTGTCCATATCGACGAGCCGCTGGGCCTCCTCTTGAGTCAATATTTCAAGGGCCTCTGGAACTTTTACTTTTTGATGTTTCTTTTTCTGGGGAAGCATGTTTCCCAACATGTCTCGGATATTGATGTCCATCCCCTCGAGGCCTGCGGCTGAGAAAATCTCAATCATGGGTTGGCTTCTGTCTGTCGTCTCGACATCGACATAACGATCATCGAGTTTGCCACTTATCAAAAGCCTCCGAAGCTTTTCGCGTGTCGAGTTCTCGTTTTCAACCTTCGAGAATTCAACATCGACCTGACTGGTTTCTCCCCCCTCTGAGTCATCCAGCTTTTCAACTCCTTCCCTCTTCGGTCTCCTGACCGGGGGCAGCAAGATGTCGAGAAGCCTCTCCTCGGCAACTTCACGAGCCTTCCGTTGGACTTTCTCGGTTTCCTCGGTTTTGATCATGTTGACGGCCTGATCTGTCAAATCCCGAATCATCGATTCCACGTCCCTACCAACGTAGCCGACTTCCGTAAATTTTGATGCCTCAATCTTTAGGAAAGGAGCCTGAGCCAGTCTTGCCAGCCGTCTCGCAATCTCCGTCTTTCCCACCCCCGTGGGACCGATCATGACAATGTTCTTGGGATAGATCTCGTCTCGAAGCTCCTCGGGTACTTGCTGACGCCGCCATCGGTTTCTCAGTGCAATGGCAACTGCGCGCTTCGCATCCTTTTGCCCCACAATGTATTTGTCGAGCTCGGAAACGATTTCCCTCGGGGTAAAGACAGTCATCTATGAGAGCTCCTCGATAACGATCTGATCATTGGTATAGATACAAATGCCAGCGGCAATCCTCATGGCCTCTTCTGCCAACGTCCTCGCATCCAAATCCGAATGGCGTACGAGAGCTCTAGCGGCTGCCAGAGCATAGGGGCCTCCACTCCCAATCGAGGCGACCCCCTCATCCGGTTCGATGACATCGCCGGTTCCAGAGACAATCAGGCAGTTTTCCTTGTCCGCTATGATTAGCAGAGCTTCCAGTCGCCTCAAAATCTTGTCAGTCCGCCAGTCCTTCGCCAATTCAACGGCCGCACGCATCAGATTTCCATTATACTGTTCGAGTTTCTGCTCGAATTTCGCAAACAACGTAAATGCATCAGCCGTAGCGCCAGCAAATCCCGCAAGAACTCTGTCGTGAAACATCTTTCGGATTTTTCTCGCTGATTGCTTCATGACGGTCTTCTCAAGAGTGACCTGTCCGTCTCCAGCCATGACAACCCGCCCCTTGTGGCGTACACTGAGAATCGTTGTTCCCCTAAGGAGATGCTTCGGCATGTCAACTCTTCGTCTCATCGGTAACTCGTCTCCCTTTGTTCCGCCAGCTTCTCGGGTGTGCCCTATCATACACATCGATCAGCCTGTCGATACCTATGTGGGTATACTTCTGAGTCGATGAGAGACTT
This sequence comes from Pseudomonadota bacterium, assembly GCA_011773445.1. Lineage (GTDB taxonomy): Bacteria > Desulfobacterota > BSN033 > WVXP01 > WVXP01 > WVXP01. The sequence continues at coordinate 10,546 of WVXP01000011.1, forward strand.
ACATGTCCCAAAAGCTCTTGAATTCCTCGGAGATCCGCTCCTCCATCCAGGAGGTGAGTCGCGAAAGTATGCCTCAGGCTATGGGGCGAAACCCGCTTGGAAAGACCGCACCTTCTGGCGTATTTTTCCACAATTCTGGCCACACCTCGAGCCGTGAGTCTCCTTCCCTTGGGGTTCAAGAATAGCGCTTTTTCTCCTCCATTGTCCTTCTCGAACGTCCCTCTCTGATCCAAATAGGATTTCAAGGCCTCCAATGCTTTCGATCCAAGGGGAACGATTCTTTCTTTCCTCCCCTTACCCATGATGCGGACGACGGCTAGATCCAGGTCGATGCTATCCAAATTGAGGCCAACCAGTTCCCCAACACGAAGACCACTGGAATAGAGGGTTTCCAAAATCGCTCTGTCCCTCGCATCAGTTGGAGAGAAACTCTTCGGGGACTCCATAAGTCTGAAAGCATCATCCACGGAGAGGGCGGTAGGGATGTGCTTCTCCTGCTTTGGTGTGTTGATTCGCTCAGCCGGGTTAGCTGGAATCACTTGTTCTCTCACAAGAAATTTGAAAAGGGACCTTATCGATGCCACCTTTCGTGCTATGGAGCTCTTCCTGTTCTTCTTGTAAAGAGAGGCTAGATACGTCCGGACCATCACATGGTCGATCTTTCCCACATCAACTGTTTCGTCTGATGCGACGGCGAGACCCTTCTCTCTTAGAAATCTCTCAAACTGGCAGAGATCGTTGAAATAACTTCTGCAGGTTTGATCCGAAAGATTCCTCTCCACAGAGAGATAGGAGAGGTACTCATCGATAAGTGCTCTCATGATTGATTCAGCCGTCCCTCGAGCAGATATCTAAGTATTTAGAACGATAACATATATCATAACACCGCAAATAATCAACTTCTATTTGAAATCAAGAGGTTTGGTGACTATTGTCTGGCAAGAATACCAATCTGCCTTTAAATTCCAATAAGCCTCAAAGTCCTGGTGACAAAACATCGCACAGAGAATCTCTCCGTTCACTCAGTTCAAGACCGCTATTTCTGTTGCAGGTGTATCAGGGGCCGCTGGGTCACAACGAGGCAAGGGGTGGTAGGTCTGAAGAAGGGGTGAGCGTCAACGTGGAGAGGATTGTCTCTTCTGCCAGATGAGGCTCATGATCAAGGATCTGATGACCATTGAGATCAAAGCCCCAGAGCCTGCAAAACCGCTTCCATCTTAGATGGGAGAGAGATAGGCTTTTCAGCGACTTCAATCGCCGAATCAGGGTCCTTGAGCCCGTGTCCCGTCAGCGTGCACACCACAGTCTCCCCGCCTTTGAAAAAGCCCCTTCGGCTGAGTTTGATAACACCAGCGACCGATGCAGCTGATGCAGGCTCACAAAAAACTCCCTCGGTACATGCGACCAAACGATATGCCTCGATGATCTCACGATCGCTAACCGTATCGATGAGCCCTCCCGATTCATCCCTGGCAGCTTCAGCGCTTCTCCAACTCGCTGGATTTCCGATTCGAATTGCCGTAGCAATTGTCTCCGGTCTTTCCACGGCTTTCCCCAGGACAATGGGGGCCGCCCCTTCAGCCTGGAAACCAAGCATCGTCGGTCGGTTGTGAGCGAGTCCCCCCTGATAGTATTCCGTGTAGCCCTTCCAGTAGGCTGTGATATTCCCGGCATTTCCCACAGGAAGCGAATGATAGACCGGCACATCTCCCAAAACGTCACAGATCTCAAACGCTGCCGTCTTCTGGCCCTCAATTCGATGGGGGTTAAGAGAATTGACGAGCGTCATCGGATGTTTTTCTGAGATTCTCAAAACGATCTCGAGGGCTTCATCAAAATTTCCCCTGATCTGTATCACTTTGGCTCCGTGCATCATGGCCTGAGAGAGTTTTCCGAGTGCGATCTTACCCTCTGGAATCAGGACCACAGCTTTCAATCCTGCCCTGGCTGCATAAGCAGCCGCTGAAGCCGAAGTGTTGCCGGTAGATGCGCAAATAACGGAATGAGCGCCGTTTTCAAGGGCCTTTGAAACGGCCACCGTCATCCCTCGGTCTTTGAACGAACCTGTTGGGTTGAAGCCCTCGCACTTCAGAAATATGATGCCGTCGAGATGAATGGACTCCGCCAGCTTTTGAGCCAGGATCAACGGGGTGTTCCCCTCGTGGAGCGAAACGATACAGCCTTCACTTTGAACGGGCAAAAAATCCCAATACTGCTTGATTACTCCCTGCCAAACCATGGCGTCCCCTTATGAGAGTTTGTCTTCAACCCGGATCCGCACAGTCTCATCTAGGACGACAGGTAGCTGATCGATCGCCTTGAGAGCTCGAATAACATCTCTCCCCCTGGCTTCATGCGTCATCATCACGACTGGGACGGCCTCCCGAGCCTGTCTACCCTTCTGGATCACCGCAGCGATACTGATTCTGTTCTTCCCCAGAATCCCTGAAATCCGGGAAAGGACGCCAGGCTTGTCTACGACGGAAAACCGCATGTACCAGCGAGTCACGACACGCTCTATGTCCTTGATCCCTATCGCCTTGATGTATCGGTCCTGATGAGACAAGGTCGATACCCGACCTGCCGAATGGAAAAGTACGTTCCGAGCAAGTTCGACGACATCGCTCACAACGGCACTTGCCGTAGGCATTTGTCCAGCTCCCTGCCCGTAGAACATCGTTGGACCCACAACATCGCCAGTGACAAATATCGCATTGTCAACGCCGTTTACCGCAGAAAGTGGATGCTCGATAGGAACCAAAGTGGGGTGGACCCGAGCCTCAACCTGACTGGCTTCGATCTTGGCAATGGCGAGAAGTTTTACCTTATAACCAAATTCAAGGCTGTATTGAATATCTAGCGGAGAAATCTTTGATAGGCCCTCCGTGTATATACGATCGAAGCGCACCCGGCCGCCGCAGGCTAGGGAAAGCAGAATTGCCAGCTTATGGGCGGGGTCGATCCCATCGATATCCATCGAGGGGTCCGCTTCAGCGAATCCCTTTTCCTGTGCCTCCTGAAGAACCTGCCCGAATTCGCCCCCTCCATCAGTCATCTTGGTCAGAATGTAATTCGAAGTCCCGTTAAGAATTCCAAAGAGAGAGGTGATTCGATTGGCGACCAAGCCCTCCCGAAGAGATCGAACAATAGGGATGCCGCCCCCTACTGAAGCCTCGAAATTGATATCAACCCCATGGCGACGAGCCTCCCTGAATATCTCATCGCCATGAATCGCTAAGAGGGCCTTATTGGCTGTGACGACGTGCTTTTTCTGCCTAAAGCAATTGAGGATAAAAGATCTCGCCGGCTCATATCCACCAATCAGTTCAATGACGATGGATATTTCCGGGTCCTCAATCACCTCCAGTGCATTTCTTGTCAGCTGAACGTGGTCGACAGAAACTCCCCTGTCTGTATCAAGATCAAGATCGGCGATCCGCTTGAGGATCAGCGGCTGTCCCAACCGCTTTTCGATGAGGGATCCGTTCTCTTCCAATACCTTAACGACGCCAGACCCCACCGTTCCAAACCCGATCAAACCAATCTGAACGCCTCTCATATTCTTCTCCAGATATTTTGAGGGGGCTTTCTGCCGAGCGGTTCACTGATATCCGAGAAAATGTCCCCATTTGTTATCACATCCGATAGAATTCTTCAATTTGATGTCGATCTCCAAAAAACCTCTAGCCAAGGATTGCCTGTTCTGTTTTCTTTTTGAGCACTCTCGTTTATAATACATCGAAAATCCCACGCAGACCGCATGCAAAAGAGAACGATTGACCTTCGGTGGATTGGAAGAGAGGTCACGAAAGATCCGGGGTAGCCGGGCCCTCAATTGGGGCGTTCCTTTACGAACATCTTCCATGGACGAGAACATCGCTTTGTGAGGGGCAGTTGAACGGTGAGAGGAATGAGAACTCCGATATGAGTTCTTAAGGAGGGATAGCATGAAAAGCGTGTTCAAGCATATGAGGTCCAAAGCCGTGGCTGGGATTCTACTGATCCTGCCCGTCGGGATCACCCTCTTCGCGCTCCAGTTCTTTTTCAGGGTTGTCGAGGGCATCTTTGC
>WVXP01000011.1:14631-21440 GCA_011773445.1 Pseudomonadota bacterium
TACCTGGCGGGGATTATTGCCACCAATGTGGTGGGGAGGGGATTTGCCTATTTAACGGAGCGGTTCTTTACCATCATTCCACTTGCCAAGAGTATCTATTCGGCGGCCAAACAGCTCACCATCGCTTTCGCTCCTGAAAGAAGGGAAACCTTTCGCCAGACGGTTTTTGTGGAATTTCCCAAGGCCGGTTCCTACACCGTCGGATTTGCAACGAACGAATTGAAAGATGGTGAGGGGAAAATCTACGTGTCTGTTTTTGTCCCGACCACGCCAAACCCTACATCGGGTTATATGCTCCTCGTCCCCAAAGAGAGAGCTGTCCCATCAACGCTGAAGACTGAAGACGCCATAAAATCGGTTATGTCTGGGGGATTTGCCCTACCCCCTAGCATGAGGGCAATCTTGCCATTTTGAGATCCGTAGCTATTTGAAAGATAGATCGGTTGACCCTTTCAATTCTAAAAAATAGGATTTGATGCCCGTCGATCAGACAGCCGATTTCTCTACGGACCGCTCGTTGAACGCGTGTTTTCGGGCAGGCTATCAGAATTTACTCCCAAATCACACAAGTACCCGATTCCCTTTTCGCTTTTCCCAAATGTTTTTTAATAAATCTCAGGCTCGCTTCAGGCGCTCTCAGAACTCCCCGCCTCAGGCGGCTCAGGCAGTTGAGACCGCTTGTCTTCTCCCGCCACAGGCGGAACCTAGGATTTATAGGCAAAAACAATTGAAAGAACGCTCAAAGGGGTCGAGGCTACTTGTCCCCAAAATAGATCAAAAGACCAACAAACTCCGTTCAGAACGGAGGAGTTTCCACTCTCGGACCCTTTCGTCTTGACTTGGAGATTCCCGCCTAATAGCATTGAGTCGTGAACCCACGTATGGAAACGCCAGGGGACTGATGAGAAAAACAAAAATCGTCTGCACGATTGGACCTGCCAGCAACCGGACTGAGATCTTATCCCGCCTCATCCAAGCGGGAATGGAGGTCGCGCGTCTCAACTTTTCCCACGGCACGCAGCAGGAACACGGTCGGGTCATCCAGTATGTGAGGAAACTCGCACGAGAACAAGGAAAGAATGTGGCCGTCTTACAGGATTTGGCCGGTCGCAAAATCCGGATTGGAAAATTCCAGAGTGACACCATTATGCTTGGACCTGGGGATAGTTTCACACTCACAACCCAAAAGGTTTTAGGTGATGAGAAGAGAGTTTCGATCAATTACTCTGATCTGCCTCGACAGGTAAGATCGCGCGACACGCTTCTCCTGGCCGATGGGTCCCTCGAGCTGTCTATCGTCAGAACCAACCCGCCTGATATCGAGTGCAGGGTGATTACCGGAGGAACGCTCACTTCTCACAAAGGTGTCAATCTCCCAACGAGAACCCTTGAATTTCAGGCGCTCACGAAAAAGGATCGAGAAGATCTCGCCTTTGGCATTGATCAAGGCGTCGACTTGGCGGCTATTTCCTTCGTAAGGAAAGCCTCAGATGTCCTGCCCGTGAAGGAGATCATGCGGCAAAGAAATGTCTCCATTCCCATTATTGCCAAAATTGAAAAGCACGAAGCTTTGGATCACATCGATGAGATCCTGAATTTGGTAGAGGGGTTATGGTGGCCTGTTTGGATCCCGGCATTGAGACGCAACTGGAAAAAGTTCCAATGGTCCAGAAGATGTTGATTCGCAAGGCCATCCATTTGGGAAAGCCGGTAATTACTGCAACTCAGATGCTTCGATCCATGGTCGACAGCCCCAGGCCAACGAGGGCCGAGGCCACAGACATTGCCAACGCCATATTCGACGGAACCGATGCACTCATGCTCTCTGAAGAAACCGCGTCAGGGAGTTACCCTGTCGGGTCTGTGAAAATGATGGCCAGAATCGCTGAGGCTACCGAAAGGGAGTTTCCCTATGATTCCTTCCAATCGATGGAAGCATCCTCACACGAATACGCCCCAGACGCCGTTAGCCTCGGGGCTTGCTTTCTCGCCAGGGGAGTTGGCGCCAAGGGAATCATCACCCCTACAGAGTCTGGACTGACTGCCCGACTTGTCTCAAGGCATAAACCACTCCAACCGATCATCGCCCTGAGCGCAAACCAGGCAACGGTCAATAGCCTTGCTCTTTCCTGGGGAGTCATTCCTTTTCCGGTCTCGAAATTCCGTAACACGGACGACATGCTCTCAAAGGCTGCACGGACCGCTGTAAGCACTAAGCTCGTAAAATCCGGTACAGCATCGTACTCACGGCCGGGCTACCCATTGGTCATCCCGGAAACACAAATATGATTAAAATCGTGACAGTTCCATAAGGGGGTTTGTATGGAGCCAAAGACCCTGTTCTACATCGGCATTACACTCGGATTCATTGGAGGAGTTATCTTGACTTTGATCCTGGTTAAGATCAAATCCTTGTTTGTCTCTGGTGAAGTTAAAAAGCTTCGCCATGAGAAAAAAGGTCTTGAAAAACGTCTTATGGAAAAGAATAGATATATTGATGAAATGATGAACCATGCCGAAAGGCTCGCCCATAACTTGGGAAAGGGAAAACCTGACAAGAATGAGAGTCAATAGGTAGCTCACGGGAGGTTCCTCAGTTTTGCGGGGGCACATGCCCCTGAGGGACGTTTATCGATGGCTCACGGCAACTCATCTTGTTTCAGACCGCGAATCCCTCGAATCTGACCATAAAAAACTCAGTGAAAAGGAGCGAGAGATGGAGGAAAAGAAACTAAGCGTGCCTGGCGCGCTTGTTGGAGCCTTAGTCGGACTCGGAGTGGAGATTGCCATTCGAGAACTCACCGGATTCGATGTTGTCAAGGGGATCTTGGAGATCGTCGGAGCAGGGTTCGGCCTGATCCGGATCGACAGAAGGATCTATGAATCCACCGTCCGACTTCTGAACGGAATGGATGTGGAGCCCGACGATGACTATCAGCGGATCCTCCGTAGAATCGATGACCTCACCGTAGATCTGCCTGAACTCAGACAGAGCTTCCTCAAATTGATGGAAGCAGGACTTCGGGCCAAGACGGCCTAATTGATCATGATCGGCCTCGGAATCCTTATCAGAATCGTAAAGGCCTTTGTGGGAAAGCCGCTCGAGAATACAGGTCTCTTCCCTACACGCTATTACTTGCAAGAAGCCCTTCGATCGCTCGATCAAGACAATATTGGTGAGGCTATTAAATTTTTGAAAATTTCTAAGGGAGCGCTACTCGACCGATCACGATGGAAACTGGTTCGCCAGCTGATCCTCTTTCGATGCCGGGTTTTGAGGGAAAGGCATGGCAAAAGAATTGGCTACATTGAGGGTAGGATAGAGAAGCTCAAAATCCAGCAGAAACTTCCGTGGCGATGGTTTAGAAAAAGACCGACCGATCGACTTACCCAGTACCAGGACGCCCTAGCCCTGGAGAAGGAGGCACGGCTCCTGCTCGACGACTATGAGAGAGAGTTAAAGGATCTCTGAGCTGAGATCGCATTCTTATCTTCAATCGCCTAAGGGAGTCCCAACTGTTAGCTTCCAACGATCAGCCGTCAAATGGGAAATGATCCACGGTTTCGATCTGAGATTGCTGGACGACGAAGATCAGAAGATTACTGAGCGGGTGAGGTTAGGAACGGCCGGGTATCTCTCTCCATCTGGGGTGTAGATGTTTTTCCAGGATTCAGTATAGACGAAAAGTCCTCGTATGCTATTATATATTCTTTGTGAGTCTATCCCTGACGGAAATCTAAATGCCTGGTAGGAGGCACTGATGCCTGAGGTGAAAACATTCGAGGAGGTCCCCCCGGGAAAACTCCGGTGGCAATGCGATCTGAAAAGCCTACCCTTCAAAACAACCCAGGAGGTTTCTGCCTGTGAGGTGGTCATCGGACAGGAAAGGGGAGTCAAGGCCCTGAACTTCGGCCTGAGAATTCCCGGATTTGGTTACAATGTTTTTATTACCGGAACGGGCGGAACAGGTAGAAGATCTGCGCTCGATTGTTGTCTCCTAGAAGCCGCGAAGGATAAGAAGATTCCACCGGATATCTGTTATACCAACAACTTCAAAAATCCTGACATGCCACGGGTCCTCGAATTTGAACCGGGTCAGGGCAAAGCCTTCAAGAAGGAGATGGCGGATTTTATCAGTGCCCTGAAACGGAATATCCCTCAAATTTTCGAGAGCGACGAATACCAAACTCGGAGAAAAGTCCTAACAGAACAGTTTGGTGAAATTCAGAAGAAAAAATTCAAGGGATTTGAAAAGAAGATCACCATCGACGGCTTCACACTGGTTCAGATTCAAATGGGACCCTACACGAGACCTGACATCCTTCCCGTGATTGCCGGCAATCCCTTAAATCTCGATCAACTCGAGTCCCTGGTGGAAAAGAACCAGTTTCCCAGAGAGCAATTTGAAGCGATCCAGAAAAGACTGCTTGAACTCATGGTGGAGCTGCAACAGATCATCAAAGGGACGCGAAAGGAGGAAAAGGAACTCATCGAGAAGCTGAAGAATCTCGAGAGAGATGTTGTGGAGCCACTTGTTGTCGAGGGTATCGGGGAAATTCGGGACAAATTCCAAGGACAAAAGGTCCGGGAATACCTCGACGAGGTTGGAGAAAATATTCTCGCCAATCTCTCGGACTTTCAGGAAAAACCCGAAGGCCAGACTCTCCCCATTCCTGGCCAGCATGAGGCATCATTCTCCGAGTATGAGGTCAATGTGTTGGTCGATAATTCTGGAACCGAGGGCGCGCCCATTGTTGAAGAAACCTACCCGTCCTATCGCAATCTCTTTGGAAGTGTCGAGCGCATGATGGATCGATCCGGCCTGTGGCGGACGGATTTCACAAAAATCAAAGGAGGGTCTCTTTTGAGAGCCAACGGAGGCTATCTCATCATTAATGCCAAGGACGCCTTCTTGGAACCCGGTGTCTGGCTGGCCCTCAAGAGAACGCTTAAAACCAAACGTGTGGAAATCCAGGCCTACGATCCTTTCTTTCTATTCACAACCTCTTCAATCAAGCCGGAACCCATTGAGGTTGATTTGAAGGTCATCATGATCGGGGACCATCTCTCCTATCATATCCTGTACCGTTACGATGAAGACTTCAAGAAAATCTTCAAGGCCAAAGCGGACTTCGACATCGTAATGGACCGAAATGACGCTTCGATCAAAGAATACACGAGTTTCATCACGAAAATCTGTCAGGAGGAAAATCTGAAACCCTTCGATCAAACGGGTGCAGCCGGTGTCCTAGAATACGGTGCTCGTTTGGCAGGGAAGCAAAAGAAGCTCTCCACCCAATTCCATCAGATTGCTGATCTCGTGAGAGAATCGAGTTATTGGGCGGAGGAGGAGGGAAGCGCCCATGTGAAAGAAAAACACGTGGACATGGCCATTGAAAATCGTATTGAACGCCTGAACCTTGTTGAGAGTAAAATCCAAGAAATGATTCAAGATGGCCAGATCATGATCGACACCGAAGGTCGAGTGGTGGGCCAGGTTAATGGCTTGTCTGTATTCGACATGGGAGACTATGCCTTTGGAAGGCCATCACGAATCACGGCTAAGACCTCGATGGGCAAGGCTGGTGTCATCGACATTGAGCGCGAAGTGGAGATGAGCGGTCCCATCCATACGAAGGGGGTCTATATATTGAGCGGATATCTCCGGGGAATGTATGCTCAGGACAAACCCCTTAATATGTCTGCGAGTCTCTGTTTTGAACAGTCCTATAGCGGTGTGGAGGGTGACAGCGCGTCCTCTACCGAGGTCTATGCGCTCCTTTCAAGCCTCTCAGAGGTTCCTATTCGACAGGATATCGCCGTGACAGGCTCGGTCAACCAGAAGGGAGAGGTCCAACCCATCGGTGGGGTCAACCATAAGATTGAGGGTTTTTTTGATGTCTGCAGAGCCAGACGCCTAACAGGGACTCAGGGCGTCATCATCCCCCATCAGAATCTCGAAGACCTGATGCTACGGAAGGAAGTCATTGAGGCTGTCAAAAAAAAGAAGTTCCACATCTACCCGATCCAGACCATCAATCAGGGAATCGAAATCCTCACCTGCATGAAGGCAGGGGAGAGGAGAAAGGACGGCAGTTACGAAGACGGTACCCTCAACCATCTTGTGGACCAAAAACTGAGGGAACTGGCCGAAAATCTGGAGAAGTTTGGAGAGACTGAGGAAAAAGACGAATCATAGGAATTGAGACATTTGATCTTTTCTGAATTCCATTGGCCGCCGAAAGCTCCTCCGAGGGTGCAAGGCACCGCGGTGGGGATCCGGTACAGATTTTGAACAAGAGAGACGAAAGGAGAAAGGACCGTGAAAACAGTAAGCTCGAGATCCACGAGAATCAGAGGACTTATGCTCATCATCACGACAGTGGCCTTGCTCTCTCTCATCACAACGGGATGGGGCGAGCCTCTTTGGAAAACCCTCGAGGGGAGCGAACGCAGGAAGCAAATCAAAATCACCAGTGAGACCTTTTCAAAACTAGCCGAAAAGCTAAAGCCTGCGGTTGTCAACATCAGCACCACCCAGGTTGTGAAGCAGCACCCATTTTTCAAAGGTCGCCCGTCTCCCTTCGGAGAGCAAGACCCCTTTCGAGAATTCTTTGAGCGGTTCTTCGGTGGGGAGATGCCCCGGGAATTCGAGACGAGATCACTCGGTTCTGGTTTTATCATCAACGAAGAGGGCTACATTGTGACCAACAACCATGTGGTTGAAAATGCCAAGGAAATCATTGTCGCCCTCTCGGACAAAAAGGAGTACAACGCAGAGGTCATCGGCAGGGACAAAAAGACCGAT
>WVXP01000221.1 GCA_011773445.1 Pseudomonadota bacterium
TGCAGCAATCATCATCGTGGCAACACCGATTTGAAGGGGGTCATGAATCAGTCGGTCCCCGATAAGGGATTGGGCCTCGGGAGTCAGTCCAACGGGAATTCCAGGGGCCGCAACAAGAGTCTCTGGTTTGATGTGTTTGGCTTCAAGGATTTCATGAGCTGGGGAAGCATCGATGATAATTGTATATCTCTGAAGGGCCTGCTCGAGATCTCCCTCGGCAACACCCTCGACCTCTCTTGCCAGCCGTCGAGCTCGCGACGTCTCTCGATCGAATACGCCAATCCTTGCTTCCATCTCTCTCAGAATCCTGGCAGCACCTGCTCCGACCTGACCTGCACCAATCAACAGGACGCGACGGCCACGCAGTCCATTTGCCAATCCCTCCAGAGCTGCCCCGTAGCCTCTTCCTGTGGCCTCGGCATTGTCCACGATAAGACGGGCTGATAGGTTCACGGCAACAAATCGCGCATCGTCCGCCATGAAAACCACATCCGCCCCCATTTCGACAGCGGCGGCAAAGCCCGTCACATCGACCGAGTCCGACACAAAAACATCATAGCCCAGATGCCTGATGATACTGCGAACTGCTTCGGCAAACCCGGGAATGATCCCCTCCCCGACGGTCAGAGAAACCACACCGACCTTGGTTTTCTCAATCGATTTCAGGATCTCTTTTCCGCTTACACCTGCCGCCCGGCAGGCGATTTCTTTGAGCGTTCGGCCTGCCTTCGCCTTGAGCTCTTTTTCATAACGCTCCAGATTTTGAGCCAAACCCTCAAGATCGCTTCTTTTGAGACGGGTCACCCTGAACGCTCCGTTCGAACTCTACTTCCATCCGGAACTGGGTCCCTGTAGCGTGAAAGCCGGCATGCCTCCATGGTCGTGCGGATGACCTGGCAGCGCTTTTTCCAGGCCTTTTCCAGATCCGTGTCACTGATGATCAATGTGGCGACCCATGGCTTATCTGGGCCGGAGAAATTGGTCAGAGCCGTATCCGCCCCAAAAAAACCATTCTCCATATGGAGTGGTCCCCCCTGGGTCATGATGTGTTCACCTGAAACCTCCAGACGATCCGCCCACACCCGAATGTGTTCATAGACAACGCCTCGCTCTGTCTGTATCTGCGGGTTTTCTGATAGCCGGGATTCGACGAAGACTTGCCGCAAGCATTCGAGTATGTTGATTCCGGTTGAACGCTCCACTGCCGATGGTGTCTGACTTGGAAGTCGTGCATCGATTTCCAGGATTTTCAGACTGCCCCCGTGGTAAACCACTTCCAAATCCATGACCCCGGTCAGGCTGAGCGTCTGCGCGAGGGCCCCCGCAACGGCTCTGAACTCCGCATCCAAATCCTTCGAAAGGCCAGCTGGAGCGATCACCCGTTTGCAATCGAAGGCGACATCCATTTCCAGGACTGTGGGCTGAAGCGCTACACATCGCCCATCCAGGCCAACCACCTCAAGGGAGTAAGAGGGTCCTTCCAGATATTCCTGAATGACCCATTGGGGCAGGTTTGGCCTGTTCTTCTCAAGAAACAGGTCGAGAGTCGCCTGGTCCGCTATCTTCCTGACCCCCTTACTTCCACTCGATTCGTCGGGTTTCACAATGACCGGAAAACCGCAATCCGGCCAGGGCTGAGGAACAGAAAGAGCGAGACGATGGAAGAGATGATCGCTCGCTTTCTTTGAGGATGTTATGGCGTAAGCATCAAGATCTAGAGCAAGAGGAATACTGTCTTTTTTTGCGACTCCGGCCAGGCATTGAAGCGTTTCGAAGTCCTCCACGGCTGGAACGATAAGATCCACATCGGAAATGATCTGGGTGAGCTCTTCTGGCTCCTTCACAATATCACGGCAAAAAAAAGCACTGCATAGACCGCTCGCAGGCGCACGTGGATCCCTGTCGATAAGTACCACTTCCCATCCGGCGCGGCGGGCCAAATAGCATGTCTCAATTCCCTGGAGCTTCCCACCGACGACGGCTATTCTCATCACATTTCCCTCGATTGCCGCTTATCGCCAGAAGATTCTTCCTTGCAGCCGTCAATCTTTTCCCAGCAATTCCTTGGCCTTTTTGACGCCGTCTGCCGCGTCTATGGCAAAGGCATCCGCACCGATCCGGTTGGCCCAGCGCTGCGTCACGGGAGCTCCCCCAACAATCGTTTTGTACTTGCCTTTCAGGCCCAGGTCTTTCAGCTTGAGTTCTAACCGCCTCTGTACATCCATGGTTGTTGTTAGCAACGCGCTCGATCCAATGATGTCGGCTTTCACTTTCTCGGCTTCTTCAATGAATCGATCAATAGGAACATCCCGCCCCAGATCATAAACATCAAAGCCATTCGCCTTAAAAAGAGAAACGACGATTGTCTTTCCAATGTCGTGAATATCCCCCTCAACGGTTCCAACAATGATCGTACCCTTCCCCTTCTCGACATCGTTCGGGAGTGCCGCATTGATGATTTCGGTCACTTTTTGCATCGCCTGAGCCGATTGGATCAGCTCGGGTAAGAAGAGTTTCCCAACCCCAAAGAGATCCCCCACCTCGCTGATCCCCGGGATAAAACCTGAGTTCATTAATTCCATGGGATCTACACCTTCAGCCAGTCCACGGCGGGCCAATTCTTCCGCCCTTTCAACATCTCTTTCCACGATGGCCTTACGCGCCCCTTCGAAGATTTCTTCCTTCGTCATTGTCACCATCCTCCTTTCATGACACCGCCTTCTTAGGGATCACTTCCTCATCATATGTTCAACCGGACTCCATCCAAATACTCAAGACTTCGACCTACACGCTGAATATTTTGAAATCCCTCGCTCACCATGGCGAGCCGCTCCAAACCAAAACCAACTCCCACCCACGGATCGAATATCCCCCAAGGGGCGTCTAGCCTGTGGGGCCCCATTGCTGCCGATCCCACCTCGACATCTGAAACGACGTCAATGGTATCCCCGTACACCTCTGACGGTTTGGTCTTTAGATGATAGTTTTTGATTCCTGACGCCTCCATGACCAAACCGACCAGAGTCTCCAGCCGAGCCTCTCTCTCTTTTTCTGATAGACCCAACTCCACAAGATTCAGCATTGTGAACTCATTAGCGTGCTGGGCGCCCCGGGATTCCTTACGAAAGCAGGGACCGACCTCAAAGATCTGAATCGGCTTCTTCCACAATCGAACCAATCGCCTCAAGAGGGCGTAAAGGCTCGGGGCTAGCATCGGCCTGAGGCATCGATTCTTTTCAATCCAAAAGACCTGCTTGTTCAAGGGATGATCTGGCGTGATTGACATTTTCGTAAGCATATCCCGGGCGATGATCAGTGGTGTCACCACCTGGACGAATCCCGCATTCGTCAAGGTTTCAACCAGGCAACTCTCGAGCTCACACAGGACAGGCCGAAGGCGAGTCTCCTGGAGCTCTGCAATCCGCATCCGGCCCTTCCGGGTCGCCATCTTTTCTATTCTACGAAAAGCGCTATCCCTTTCGCGACTGTCCTTGAACTCCTGATCCAGGATCTCCCCAGAAAGACCTATTTCTCGCAGCCGCTGTTTCTGAACAACAGAAAATGGGATAGACACTCGGGAACCCTCTTTGCTTAACACCTTGCCCGCCCATTGAGGTCAAATGCCTACTCTCTTTTTGAACAGGTTCACACAGTTGATCTCGATTCCGAGCACTTCCGAGATACGAAATTTCGCNNTTACCCGACCCAGGTCCAGATCTTCTCTGACTTCACTCATGATCACGGGATCTGAGATATCAGCCACTGAAATCCCCAATTTGTCGGCCACGTATCTCTTAGCTTCGTCGATCCTCATCCCTCGAGACATCTGCATGCGCGCCACCAGATCTCCAGCAGTGCGCATTCCGCCCATGCCCGAGGCGATTGCATGGGTAACGTGCATGCCGCACGGGTCGCCGACGCCTACCTACAAGCCATCCAACCGGGCTATCTCCACCGTGGCTTTCGAAGCTCTCGATACCGCATCCACCGGCGGGGTGATGGCTAAGGGAACACCCCCCACCCCCATACCCAAATCGGCATGGACAGGTATGTGTGATTTCTCAGAACAGGCCTTCGTAAATGTAATCGCTCGTGCCAAATTCCAGGGCAATGACTTGTTGGTGACGATATTTATCGCGGGACCGAAGATCGTCACACCTGCCCTCTCTGCCAGCTTCAACTGATCATGTGGGTATAGCCCTGCCAGACGAACGCCATCGTATGTGACCTCTCCATGCATTCCCAAGACAAACTCCGAGGCCATTCCCATTTCAATACACATCTCGGGGTGCTTCTTTTTGAGGGTCTCGACGGCCCGTAAAGCCGCCAAAAACTCCGCATCACCCGCTGCGGCAGTCGTGTCGAAATTGATTCCGTCTGCACCGGCTTCATACATCTCGCTTCCCACGTAGACCATGTCCTTTACCGCATGCTCCACCGCTTCCTCATAAGAAGCCCTGGCTTCGGAAAGTTTCCCCTGGGGAAGGAGATCCCCGGGGTTTGGGCAAGGACCGTCCGGCTGGCTGTACAACCCCAAATTCGGCATGGCACCGTAGAATAGTGGGGATATGGTGATCAAAAGGGCCTGTTCCATGATCGGTTTTTCGAAAACCACAATGGGCTTCACCGGCTTGAAACTGTAGTCGATATGGGCAAGTTCCAAAGTGTCCGCGCCGAAGGCCCTTTCAAAAATCTGCAATGATTGGATCTTGCTGACCGATATGTGGGCCCGCTTAATCTTGGTCGAGCCACTGTCGTAGCTGAGGATAACCTCCTTGCCTCTTTCGACCCCCACGGTCCTGTCCGGACTTTTAAAGATCTCGAATAGGTGCCGTAATTCATCGTCAGTAAGCGTCGGGACCTCTGCTCGTTCTGCGGCCTCTTTGGTGCCCTCCTCTAAATCCTCTCTTACTTCACCTTCGGCCATTTCAATCCCGTAGCCGTCGCCCATCCTCGTCTGAATTTTTCCCACAAAAGTATCTCCTTTCAAATCAATATCTTCAGGTGATCCCTGCAGGATCCGAGAAAACCTGTTGTTAAACCCTCATATCCTCCCACCGATCTGCCCCGCCCATTATAGCCAATAAACGCCGTTAGTGCAAAAGAGGAGGCCACCACGTACAAAGTTTCTTCCCATCCTCTAGGGAAGCTGCGTAGAAAAGGACCCAAAGAGAAAGAGAGGGGGCTAACCAGAGCAAGCGCTTCTTTTGGGCTTTATGCATTAAGAACAATAGGCCAAACGCACCGCGTCTGGCCTATTTGCTTATCTCAAATCGCCCTGCCCTTAGGTATTACGACTCGAACCACCAGCGTTCCGCGGCCCTGCTACCGTCCATCCCCAAATTCCCCGCTGGATTCTCGAATCTCAGCTTCTCGCTCGCAGCCTCGATCCAGTTTGCAAACATGGGAATAACGACACCGCCCTCGTCGCGCACAATTCTCTGGCATTCGACATACAACTCACGTCGTTTCGCCTCGTCAAGTTCTGCCCGGGCCTCTTTGAGGAGCTTATTGAACCGCTCGTGTTTCCAGAACGTGTCGTTCCAGGTTGAATCCTCGGCGTATTCAGTAAACTCTCAAGCTCTTTGGGTTCCGACACGACTAATTCTCCCCGTAATTCTTCGTATCTCACATCTCTTTAACTTCTTGTATCTCTTTGAGTCCGATCCCCTTTTCTTTTCGCATTGCCAAAACATTATCAAGCCAATCCGGATCCATCTCCGGTACGGAGGAGAGCAGTAATTCCGTGTATTCATGGTGGGGAGGCGTAAGGACGTCCTTCTTCACACCCTGTTCCACAATCCTGCCTTGCAGCATGACGACAATCTCATCCGCAATTGCTTTAACCGTAGCAAGGTCATGGGTAATAAAAAGGTAAGATACGTGTAGTTCGTTTTGCAGATCCTGCATCAGTTTCAATATTCCTTCGGCAACCAGCGCATCCAGCGCCGATGTCGGTTCATCACAGATAATCAGGTCGGGCTTAGCCGCCAGGGCGCGGGCAATGCAGACCCTCTGCTTCTCGCCCCCTGACAGTTCCCCTGGGAGACGATCTTTATATTTCTTTGGTGCTAATTCGATCATTTCCAGAAGTTCTCTAACCCGCTGATCTCTTTCTTTCCCATGCATACGAAAATAGAAAGTGAGAGGACGTCCCAGGATATCACTTACCTTCTGTCTGGGATTCAGGGCCGTATCCGGCATTTGATAAATCATTTGCATTATTCTGAGAGTTGTACGGTTGCGTGATTTCAAATCCGGCGGCAGTTCCTTCCCGTCGTAAATGACCTTACCTTCAAGCGGCGGTAGCAGACCGGTTATCACCCTTGCCAGCGTGCTTTTTCCACTGCCGGATTCGCCGACGAGCGCAACAGTTCTGGCGCGTCTGATCTTGAGATTAATGTCTTCAAGCACCTTTTCATCTGGTTTACCAGAGTAACTGGCCGACACGTTTTCCACTTCCAGAACCACATCCTTTTCCGTGGCGGACAGATCCCTTTCCTCCCTGAGTGTGCGGACCGAAAGCAATGCTCTGGTATATTCCTCTTTAGGATGGGCCATCAATTCCCTGGCATTATTTTCTTCGACCAGATCACCGTATCTGAGAACCATGATACGGTCGGCTAACTGAGCTACCACGGCCAGATCGTGGGTAATATAGATGGCTGCCGTGTTAAATTCCCTGGTTATTTTCTTGATGGCTGCCAGAACCTCTATCTGCGTAGTAACGTCCAGTGCCGTAGTGGGCTCATCAAAGATAATAATATCCGGTGTGCAGGCCATAGCCATGGCCACCATAGCGCGCTGCAGCTGTCCTCCTGACACCTGATGGGGATAGCGATAACCTATCCCTTCAGGATCCGGCAGCAGAAGACGCCTGTAAATGTCTACGGCCTTTTCTTCCGCTTTGGAAAAACTCATCAGGCCGTGCTGGATCGGTGCTTCTGCGTACTGCTTTATGAGGCGATGGGCTGGATTAAATGAGGCAGCTGCACTCATATCTCTGTTTGGTAAGTTCACTATTCCTTCGACTTTCACCTCCTTTCTCGGGTCTCGCCTCTCCCTTGACAACTCCCCCCCAAGGCACGCAAATTTCACTCACCCGGGTCCTGATAACGTCGGATCGCGTGTCCGAGTATAGAAGAATCGGGCTTGGATGTCAACGAATATGAGTGCTGGAGTTTCCTCAGTTTGGTGGACGCTCATGTCCCTGAGGGACGTTTGCGGAAGCGTTGGGGGACCCATCGAGGGCGAGCAGGAAGGGGAAACCCCCGCCTTCAGAGCGGGGAAGGGGCAAGAATTCCCCACCTGTGAGCCCCGAGAGGGTCAACGCGAGAGCAAGGGAGCGAAGGGATATGAGGGTCCCACCTGAAGATTCAAAATTGTCGTGAAACATCAGAAGGGTACAAACTTCATGCTTTGAAAACTCAGGAAACTGCACTATGAGTGCGCTTTCACGGATTTTGCGACGAAGGCCATCCGGTCAATCGTAGACCCCCGTCAGAGGGCCTATCACCAGAATCGACGCTGAAACACATAATGCAGCGATGAGAGTCATCCAGACACCCGCCTTGGCCATATCCCTTATCGAAAAGTACCCTGCCGCATAGGGAATCACATTGGTCGGAGTCTCTGTGACAAGTATGAAGGCCAGGGATGACGTGAATGCCGC
>WVXP01000017.1:0-308 GCA_011773445.1 Pseudomonadota bacterium
AAAATCACGGTTGTTGGCGCCGGAAACGTCGGATCAACAACAGCCCAAAACCTGGTGGGCCAGGAACTGGGAGACGTGGTTCTTGTGGATATTATTGAAGGTCTTCCCCAAGGAAAGGCGCTCGACCTTCAGGAATCCGGACCCGTGGAAGGTTTTGATTGCAAGCTCGTGGGAACGAATGGCTATGGGGAGACCGCCGAATCGGATGTGGTCGTGATCACTTCCGGGGTGCCGCGCAAGCCCGGCATGAGTAGAGAGGATCTCCTCGAGACAAACAAGCGAATTGTTGAGTCGGTGGTGGACCAAGT
>WVXP01000017.1:444-6276 GCA_011773445.1 Pseudomonadota bacterium
GGCATTCTCGACACCTCACGATTCAAGGCCTTTATCGCTATGGAATTGGATATATCGGTCGAAGATATTCAGGCTGTTCTCCTGGGAGGTCACGGGGACGAAATGGTTCCTCTCCCAAGATACACGAGTGTCGGAGGGATTCCCTTGAGCCAATTCNNCGTTCAGATGGTCGAGGCGATTCTCAAGGACAAGAAGAGAATTCTCCCCTGCTGCGCTTACTTGGAGGGAGAGTATGGACTCAAAGACATCTGTTTTGGCGTTCCTGTGAAACTCGGGGCAAATGGAATAGAATCGATCATTGAGGTCGATCTGAGTGAGTCCGAAAAGGGACTCGTGATGAAATCGGCAGACAGTGTCAGAAAGAGTATTATGGAGCTGCGATTGTGAGCAATCCGGGGAAAAGTGCAAAAGGAATCTCTGGGCCGATCATGCCCGTGGTCCGTTGACCGTCGTTCGTTGCAACAACTGACAGCAGTAGAAAAAGCTCTTGAGCAGCGAGGGGCGACCCTTTTCAGAGATTTCTATGGGTTACCGAAGGGGAGGCGTCGATGAGGGAGATCGATGTGAGCGGAGTGACGGAGTGCGTGAAGCGTCTCTGTATGGAGGCCAACTATGATTTGGAAGAGGACGTCTTGGAGGCCTTTGACCGCGCTATCGCCCAGGAGGAGTCCCCCGTGGCGATCGACGTTCTTGAACAACTTAAGGAAAATGCCCGGATTGCCCGAGAAGAGCGGATTCCTATCTGTCAGGATACCGGATATACCGTTGTATTCGTCGAGCTTGGCCAGGATGTCCGTGTCGTCGGCGGCGATCTCAATGGGGCCATTCAGAAAGGAGTTCGCCAGGGTTACGGGGAAGGATATCTCAGGAAGTCGGTTTGCCATCCCTTTACCCGGGTAAACACGGGAGATAATACCCCAGCCATCATCCATCTGGAGATGGTCCCCGGCGAAGCAATGCGGATTTTCGTTGCTCCAAAGGGAGGCGGAAGTGAAAACATGAGTCGGGTCCATATGCTCACGCCGGCGGTGGGTGTCGAGGGGATCAAATCTTACGTGGTGAACCGGGTTAGAGAAGCGGGATCGAATCCCTGTCCTCCGACAATCATCGGTGTCGGAATCGGAGGAACCTTTGAACAAGCAGCGCTGATTGCAAAGAAGGCCCTTCTCAGACCCGTAGGGAGCCGGAATGAGGATTCGGAACTGGCTGAATTGGAGAATGATCTTCTGGCACGCATCAATTGCCTGGGGATTGGCCCTCAGGGGCTTGGTGGGAGAACAACGGCCCTGGCAGTCCATATTAACCTGATACCTTGTCACATTGCGAGTCTACCACTGGCCGTGAACATCCAGTGTCATGCTCATAGACATAAGGGGACAATCCTGTAAGTGTTTGAGGTTCGTTGGGTTCACCAAAGATAAAAGAACAAGGTTGAAGGCAGAAGGTCAAAGGATAAAGGATTTGCGCATTCTGGTGTTTCGTCCTTTATCCTTTTATCACCATTCGGACACTGAAAGAACCACCTAGGAAATCTCAGTAGGAAACCTCAGAGCGAGGAACAACGGTCTTCGCTGACGAAAAGGTTGCGAGAGAGGATAGCTTCATGTCTGAACCTTTTCGACTGGCAACGCCCTTGAATGACGAGGCCTTGGAGAGGCTGGAAATTGGGGATCGGATTCTCATCACTGGCACGCTCTACACGGGGAGAGATGCGGCTCACAAGAGAATGGTCGATCTTCTGGACCAGGGAGGGGAGCTCCCTTTCGATGTTCGGGGGCAGGTGATCTATTATGTGGGACCGACCCCCCCGAGACCGGGGTATCCCATTGGTTCAGCCGGTCCGACAACGAGTTATCGAATGGATGCCTACAGCCCCCGTCTCATGGAGCTGGGACTGAAGGGTATGATCGGCAAGGGGATGCGCTCGGAAGAAGTGATTGAGGCCATGAAAAGATACCGCTGTGTGTACATGGCGGCAGTGGGAGGGGCAGGGGCGTTGCTGTCAAAGTCCATCAAAAAAGCAGACGTTATTGCCTATGAGGATCTGGGACCTGAAGCGATTCGAAGACTCGAGGTGGAGAGTTTTCCCGTAATTCTCGTCAATGATATCCGGGGGAATGATCTGTATGAGGAAGGAGCAAAGAAGTACCGGAGGTAGTTACCGCGACTGAATCGTACTTCCAGAGTTTGGGGGCTTATTTGCGTGGGACAAAAGTAAAAGGCTAGGGATGAGAGGCAAAAAGTGACAGGATTACAGATTCAAAAGAGACCTTTATCCTTTAACCTCCGGCCACTGTGGGAGTTCTTGATTGGCGTTCAGCGTCTCCTTTGGGTGATGAGTCGGGGAGGAAGAAATGATTTTGGCCGGATTTGCGAACACGTTTGCACATTTTTTTTACATCAAATATCAAATATTTATCAGCCATGCCGTAACTTCTTTTTGCTTTTGTAATTGAGTTTGCTCCATCGGGGATGATATAGTTTAGCAATACTTTGATGCCCCCTTAAACTGTCAGAGGCTGATCATGAAGATCGAGATTTCCGAAAAAAGCGTTCGCAATGAGATTGCCCGGACCGTGGAATGGGTTAGCGGACAGAATCTCTTCGCCTGTTACCAGTGTGGGAACTGCACAGCCGGGTGTCCGGTCTCTTTTGCGATGGACTTGGGCCCGCACCAGGTCATCCGATATACCCTTTTAGGTCTGGTTTCAGAGGTTCTCGCCTCGAACACCCCCTGGATTTGTGCTTCCTGTCTTCAATGTACTTCAAGATGTCCCAAGGGATTGGATATTGCCAGGATCATGGAGGCACTCAGAACCGTTGTTTTGCGAAAGAAGGAGCGTCTGGACCACATCTCCATTGTCGATCTGACAGACGACCTCATCGATCGCACTCCTCAAATCGCCTTTATCAGTGGTTTTCGCAAGTTTCTGTCCTAGATGGGATTTCATTTGTCAACTTTGTGAGAAGAGATGTCTGAAAAACTCAGAAAGGAAGCTGTGAGCAGGTCTCGTCTGTAGTCCGTTGAACGTGTTTCGTCCGGGCAACCGACTCCTGACAACTGACAACCGTATCGTTATGGATTATCTCTACTTTCCGGGTTGTACTCTCTACACGAAAGCGAAGAACCTGGATGTTGCTGCGCGCGAGTGTGCCAAGATCGTGGGTTTCGAACTTCGCGAACTCCCCAATTGGACCTGTTGTGGAGCGACTTTTCCCCTGGCTATCGATAACCTCATGGCCCTTCTTCCTCCCTCGCGCATACTGGCGACAGCCATGGAAGCGGGTGGAAACCTGACCACTCTATGCTCCGTTTGTTTCAATGTCCTGAGAAGAACCTCCTATCTCCTTGAATCAGACCTAGAGAAGCGGGAGAAGATATTCGATTTCATTGAAATGGAATACCGCGATGGCCTGCGTGTTCCCCATTATCTGGAAATACTGAGGGACGAGGTCGGCTTTGAAACGGTGAAAGCTAAGGTCAAGCGAGATCTAAAGGGACTCAGGGTAGCCCCGTATTATGGCTGTTTACTTCTTCGACCCTTTGACGAGATGAGATTCGATGACAAGGAAAACCCCACAATCCTGGAGCGTTTTGTCGAGAGCATCGGGTGCGAGCCCGTTGATTTTCCATACAAGATCGAGTGCTGTGGGTCCTTTCAGTCGGTAAGTGCGCCTGAGGTGGCGATAGAATGCGGCTATGCCATTCTCAAATCGGCGCTCAAAAACGGCGCAGAGGTCATGGTCTCGACCTGCCCCCTGTGCCAATTTAACTTGGACACCAAACAGAGGGAGATAAGAGAGGAATATCCTGAATTTCAGGGTATTCCCGTCCTTTACTTTTCTCAACTCATGGGGCTCTCCTTTGATCTCCCGATGGAGATTCTTGATTTTCAAAGGAACGATGTGGACCCTCTGCCTTTTCTGGAGAGGAAAGGGTTGCTTTAAGGTTGGATAGATCGATGGGTCGCGTGGGAGTCGTCTTTTGCCTTTGTGAAAGGCTTGGAGATTCGGTGGACAAAAAGGCCGAAGGGATACAGGAGACAATCGAAAAAGAGGTGGATTTCAACTGGTTGGCCACCCACCCAGGTGTCTGTACGAAATGGGGGATCGACTTTCTGATAAAGGCCGTCCGGGAACAGAAACTGGAAGGGGTGGTCATTGCTTGTGTCGCTCCGAAGTCGGTAGGACCGACCCTCAAAAAAGCGATCGTCAGAGAGACGAATGGCACCGTGCTCACGAGATGTATCGGTCTGCCAGTGGGGAACCCTGAGCCCTCCACTCAAAGCGAGACTGTCGAAACCCTCAAGCGTTCATTGGACGAATTGAGAAATGAGAAAAGCCCTCAACGGGCGGGGCCGTCCATCGAGCGAGCCATGGTCGTCGGGGGAGGTATCGCGGGGATGACAGCGGCCATCGATCTGGGAAATGGGGGGTATGAGACCATCCTCGTCGACCGACTCCCATCCATTGGGGGACGAATGCTCCAGCTCTCTGAGACTTTTCCTACCCTCGATTGTGCCCAGTGCACGCTGACGCCGAAGACGGTTGAAACGGGTCAGCACCCTAAAATCCAGCTCAGAACCTACTGCGAGGTAGAAAAAGTTGAAGGCAAAGCCGGTCACTTCACGGTGACCCTGAGACGAAAAGCAGCTTATGTCGATTGGGAAAAATGCACGGGCTGCGGACTTTGTCAGGAAAAATGTCCCCAGAAAACCCCGTCCGTCTTTGATCGGGGAGTGGGTTTGGGGAAGGCGATCTATACCTTGTCCCCACAGGCGGTTCCCAACAAGCCCGTGATTAATCCCGAGACGTGTCGATACCTCCAAGAGGGCAAGTGCCGGGTGTGTGAGAAAGTCTGCCCCGTAGACGCCATCGACTACGAGCAGAAAGAGACTTTTATCCGGGAAGAGGTGGGGGCTATCGTCGTGGCTACTGGATTTGACCTCTATCCCTTGAGTCAGATCGGTGAGTATGGATCAGGAAGCATTCCTGATGTGGTCGATGGGTTAGCCTTTGAAAGACTGCTTTCGGCGTCGGGTCCGACGACTGGTGAGATCCGGCGTCCTTCGGATGGGAGAGTTCCAAAAGAGGTGGTGTTCATCCAGTGTACCGCTTCCCGAGATCCAGACCGCTATATGCCTTACTGTTCTCGGGTCTGTTGCATGTACACAGCGAAGCACGCAAAACTTTACAAACACAAGGTTCCAGATGGACGGGCCTACGTATTCTATATGGACATCCGGTCGACGGGCAAAGGGTATGAGGAATTCATTCAACAAGGAATGGAGGAAGAGGGGACTTGCTATCTGAGGGGGCGTGTGTCCCGGCTCTTTCAAGATGGGGAGCAAATTATGGTCTGGGGAGTAGACACGTTGACGGCAAAGAGAGTTGAGATCGCTGCCGACATGGTCGTCCTGGCGACCGCCATTATACCTAGCGAAGGCGCGGGAATATTGGCTCAAAAGCTCCCAGGTGTCGAAACGGACGTTCATGGTTTCTTTACAGAAGCCCACTGGAAACTCTATCCCGTGGATACCGGGACCGATGGTATCTACTTCGCGGGCTGTGACCAAGGCGCCAAGGACATCGCTGACACGGTGGCCCAGGGAAGCGCCGCTGCCAGCAAAGTTCAGGCTCTTTTTGCCCAGTACCGGAACGAGACGAGTCCAGAGGCGCAGGGGCAAAGGTGAGAGGGACGAGGATAGGAACGTAGGGGCCAAGGCAGAGGATGAAGAAAATCGGGGTCTTTGTTTGCCACTGTGGTGTCAACATTGCCGGAACAGTCGACGTCAAGAAAGTCGCTCAGGATGTCGGAGCCGAGAAGGATGT
>WVXP01000017.1:6362-6683 GCA_011773445.1 Pseudomonadota bacterium
TCCCTATCAGTGTGAAATTGCCAATATCCGCGAACAGTGCAGTTGGGTTCACCGGAAAGAGAAAGAAAAAGCCACGGAAAAGGCAAAGGAGATCATCGAATCGGTTCTGCAAAAGGTCAGAGAAAACCGGGATCTCGAAGCGATTGGGGTCTCGATCCATCGGAAGGTTCTTGTCGCAGGCGGTGGGATCAGCGGCATTACGGCCGCCCTTGACCTTGCCGACGGAGGCTATGAGGTCATTTTGCTGGACCGTCTTCCCTCGCTGGGAGGCCGCCTTTTGCAGTTGTCAAAGACCTTTCCCCATTTGGAGGATGCCGAGTG
>WVXP01000086.1:0-2600 GCA_011773445.1 Pseudomonadota bacterium
TCCCCACCTGTGCGCCCCGAGGGGGTCAACGCGAGAGCAAGGGAGCGAAGGGATATGAGGGTGCAATCAAAACATTCAAAATTGTCGTTAAACATCAGAACGTTATAAATTTCTTGTTCTGAAAACTCAGGAAACTCCAGTATGATAAGATGCAGGCTTAAAGGTCGGCGACAGCCTTGAGTGTGGTTACATTGCCGCATGAGTTTGAAAGAGCCGGAATGAGCAGAGTGATCGAAGGAAAAACCAGTTCGCCCCATGTGCTGAAGCGAGAATCCTTTTGATCATGGGCTTGAATCCTCCTTTCACGTCATTCACCCCGCCTCAGGCACGTCCAAACCACTTTGGTCCTTTTTGGTCAATCTCCTCGACGACCTTTTTCAGCCGATTCCACCAGCCAGTGCCGTAGGCGTCTCCTGTAATCGCAGAGAGAAGGGCCGTCCTCAGAAATTCCTGACTCTGTGGTTTGTCCTTCAAATTTCCTAAGATCGCGAGGAGGATCAGTTGGACGAGATCGTTTTCGCTATTGGCTTTGTAAAAGAGACCGGTTTTCCCTCCCACACCCACAAAGATCAGATATCGGTCGCAGCCGTATTCTCCTAAAATCTCGTCGATCCTCTTTCCAAAACTTGTTTCAAAATCTCTCTTTTTCATCTTCTCGTTCTCCTGTGCCCATCGGAGTTTTGTCCCAACTTGAGGAAGCTCTCATCGGGCTTTTCTCGTTCTCGGGTGAACGAGAAAAGCCCGAGAGCGGCGCTTCGTGTTTATTTAAGCAAAACTTCTTGGAGTAAGGCAAGGAAATTGTTAAGCTCCAGAGCTTTCCGGTCACTTTTGAACGATTTTGTTGGGGACTCTGCTCAGCCAGAAAAAGCTTGACAGGGTTTTCGACTCTGCCGAGATAAAGGTGTTCACGTTCCATACCAATTGAAGTTGCAGTGGGCTAAAACAACAGCGAGAGTTGATTTGAAGCCTACTTTTTTCCGAATTCTCGTAGAGGCGTGTGATGGACATCAATGTTAAAGAAGGCTTTGAGAGCGATGTCGCAGAGATCATGGCCTTGATTGGCCGGGTGAAGGACTTACTCGATGTTTAGGGCAGAAAGGACTTCCGGCAAGATCTACACCGTTTGAATGCTTTCGAGAACAAAGATTGGAAAGAGCTGATTGGTCAGATAACAGATTGACGGTGTTTCAGTTTTTTCTCGGGGAGCAGGAAGATGAGACCAATTGTCAGAAAAGGTATTATCGCCAGGAAGAAAAGAACGGGTCGGATCGAAAAAATATCTGCCAGCTTTCCCGTTACGGGAATCATCATTCCTCCCGTTCCAAAAGCCAGACCCATCATGAGGCTCGAGACCATCGATTTCCCCCGAGGAGCTAATTCCTGGGCCATGATCACTCCTAGAGGCAGAGTGGCCATGGCAAAGAATCCCGCCAAAAAGACGCTAAAGTAGACCCAGTTGCCCGCAAGAACGAGCACAAGATAAAGGCTAGGTGTTGTCAGACCAAAGGCAGCATAAAAAATTGGTTTGTATCCAATTCTATCCGACAAGTGACCCGCGAGGAGTCCGCTCATCGCACCCGCCAAGGTGAACAAAGATACCATAGTCCCAATGGAGACGAGAGAATAACCTTCCCTTGCAAACAGCACGGGTATAAAGGTCATAAAAGATTGAGCAACAAAAGTTCGTAAAACCATCACGATCCAAATGAGCACGATCCATTTCCAGACTTTTCCCAGCACCTCCCTAAGGGAACCGATAAAGCCAAGATTTTCTAGTCCCTCCACTTGCGGAACAGGTATGACCCTAAAGAGAAGGGCCATCACCGCTAAACCAAAGATCATCGTGAATGGCGATTTCCCCAAGCCATAGGAAGTTACATAGTACGTAATGAAGAGCGGTCCTACCGCAAAAGCGATCGTCCCTCCCACATTGAAAATCGACATAGAAAAGCCGGAATTCCGCCCGGCGTATGTCGAAACCATGCCGGCACATGTCGGATGAAACATGGATGAGCCGATAGACCCTAAGGAGACAAAAAGAATCAGCACGATGAAACCGGGGGCTACTCCGACAAGAGGAATAAAAAAAATGGCCAGCAGTGGACCGCCAAGAACAAAGAGCCGTGTTCGGTAGTGATCGGCAAGGTATCCCACCGAAGGCTGGACAACAAAGGCCAGAAGGCGGCTTATCCCAGCGAGCAGACCCACTTGGGCCAGGGTGAGGAAAAACTTTTCGACGAACACAGGAAGGAGAGGATTGACAAAAGAGACATAAAAATCCCCAATAAAATGAACGAGGGCCAGAGAAAAGACCACTTTTGCATCAGCGGTTCTTGGATGTTCCATCATGGTCACAAACAAAAAAAACCACCTTCTGGTGGGTTGTTCCGTTCCAATTTCCTCAGACTAAACTTTACACGGTTTAGGTTGGCACGTTGCCAGCCTGTTCCACGGTTTCCTATGTGATCCTATCCAATCTAATAAATTAGCTACAATGATGTAAATACATCGAGATAGGAAAGTCAACAGTAAATCTGGCTGGAGTTTCCTGACTTTTCTGATCTATTCGAGAGGCAAGTGGTCCAGACCCCTTTGAGCGT
>WVXP01000086.1:2647-29988 GCA_011773445.1 Pseudomonadota bacterium
AACTCACTTGGGACCGAAAGCCCTAACCTGTCCACTAAACCAGGGTAACCCCACCCTAACCTGTCCACTAAACCAGGGTAACCCCAGTCCTGAGCCCGAAGGGCGAGTTTTGAAGGCGCCTGGAGCGNNTCAAAAAACCTTTGGGAAAAGCGAAAAGGGAGTCGGGCACTTGCGTAATTCGAAAACAGAATTAAGTTCCGACTACTTGCATAGCTACATAGCTGGTTTTTGAGGAAACTCCAGTAAATCTGGTTGGAGTTTCCTCAGTTTTGTGGACGCTCATGTCCCTGAGCCCGTCACTTGAATAGTCGTGGATGCGAAAATTTTGGTCTTTATACAACGAACCACTGACGACGGACCACGAGCGCCGACTTTTGGTTCAGCGCTTCCTTTCCAACTTTCTGGTGAAATACTCTGGAAATGACTTCGACAGAAGTGGTCTACAGGGATTTGGGCAAAAGCCCGTCCCCACCTGTTCGCCAACGGCGGGAGAGAGGGTCAACGCGAGAGCAAGGGAGCAAAGGGATATGAGGGTCCAATCAAAGGATTCAAAACTATCATGAAACATCAGAAGGTTACAAACCTCTTGCCTAGAAAACTCAGAAAATCCACTAACTCTGCTGTGCGGCCTGGGCTTATTCCGGGTAGTTTTCAATAAGGTCGGCCAGTGCAGTTGATCTGTTCGCTATCTCCTGATTTCGTATTGCCCATTAACTTGTACATTTATGCACTTTGCGGATACGCGAAACCCGATAGCTCCCAGAAATGGTTGGATAAGACAAAAGCATCAAAACCGCAAGAAATGTGATGAGACCTGCCTCGGATCCCGTGCACATCGAAATGAATGAGGACAAAACAACCATCACCACGATGATCTGACCTGCCAGGTCAGATCGACGTTCAAGAAACCATTGTTGACGTTTCGATTCCTAACTCAGATTAGCGGTGTGGGCCAATCCTCAGACGTGTTTATTTGCAGCGGAATTAATCACATCTGGGCATCTGCGAAAACCAGCGATGTTATCTTGAATAAAACAAAAAGGCAGAGCGATTGGCAACCCTATCTCTCGGGCATTTTAAGGGCCTAATTGGTGTCGGTTTAGTTCTTGTTACGCGGGAGGTCCAGGAGATCGGTGCTTCCATGCATTCAGTTTCTCCTGTCGCCGCTGGTTGGGCGACGACGCCGCATAGAGATGATTTAGAGTTCAGGCAACTCGCCTTTGAGCATCCTGACGGAATCCACGATCACTGTTCCCTTGCCGAGGTAAGCGTTAGCAGACGCTTGTGACCCGGATTCACCATCCACCGTGGAGCTGGAGCCAATCAGCGCCAGGATTTCTATCTTATGCTCACCGGAAGTGACGTCAGGAGCGATGAAGTTGAAAGAGTGGGCACGCATGGTCTCAAGGATTAACTGAAGCGATTCGGGTTCGATGCATTCTTCATCGAGGACCAAGGCACTGCTCGTTGGGTCAATAGTCAGGCAATTGGACAAATCACCTGCAAACTGAGCGATCATAGTCTGTTTTCTCCGAGCGTAGGTCACGACACCGGGCAACGCTTCCACACCGTCAACCAATACCTTTACTTTCACCATGGCCTCAGCCTCTGCCTCAGCTCTCTGCAAGTTCTTGCTCATGACTTTTGTGTCGGTCGTCAGCCCGACTTCAAGTGAGACGTCGATAAAAAGGTCCTTTTGCGCAGGCGTCTTAATGCATCGGGCGAAATCGGGTGTCCAGTCGATGCCAGTGGCACTAAATGCCTGAACAACGGCAATGTCACGCACACCAGCGGACACCTTGGCGGACGGCATTTGGGCGCAAACCTGGCCAAGACCCACAATAGCCAAAACCAAGGCAGAGCTTATAGCTAACACCGGGACCTTTTTCATCCTTCTACCTCCTTATTGTCAAAGTTGCTTGTGGGCATCATCGCCCTTGAGAGTCACCCTCCCTTTTCCTCGCCCAATGAGCAAGAGAGCAATCGATGCACCAATTTTTTCAACTAGAAAAATACTTTTTGATATCAGCAGATCAGGATATCGGGTAGGCAGATTTGGGAGAGAGTTCTCGTGGGTTTTCTTTCTATCTTGAAACTCGAGTCACGGATTTGTCATACATTATATTTCATGCTGTTTTCTATTATCACCTATCTATACCCGCTTCCTCCTGCCAAACACTTAATGATATATGCATCGACAGGAGGTTCCGGAGAGACTGGAGTGGGTAATCCGAGCTTATGTTGCCAACCGGAGTGGCTTTCTACCCGTCTCCAGACCTGTCGATTTCCGATTGAAATCAACTTGCGAGGTCTTACAATCGATGCATAAAGTGGTAAAGGGGCGGGTGATCAGTCTTTTTTCTGAGATTTCCTCACCGCACTCTTCACAGAAACCGTACGCTCCCTTCCCGATCTGCTCCAAAGCTTCATGGATATTTTCAATCAGTTTTCGCTCCGCTCCCCCATGCGAAGGAGGAGGTTTTGGTCGCCATACGCACTTGCCTGATCCGCCGGATCACCGGAATTCTCCTTTCCACCGCCGATTCCGTTGATGGTCGTTTCTGCCTTCCGTGTTAGCACATTTAGCCTTTCAGTCAACTATTCTCGGAAACAATCGAGACATTCCCTTCCCACAACCCATTCCTCAGGTCATACCCTTAAAGGTTTTCCAAACTGAGAGGATACCTCATCGCTTTTTCTTAGCCTGACCGGGAGGGTATTTCCGCTTGTGCATTTCAAATCCGGTGTATGGTTTGTCTGAATCCATTTCAATCGTCACATGGTCTCCAAGCTTGAGTTTGAGGCTAAGCGGCAAGGACACAGAGACGCGCCAGCTCTCCCCTTCAAGATAGAAATATGTACCCCTATCAACGTCGTAATATGCTTGCGCAGCCGGGTAATACCGATAGGTGTGTTTTGCCCTATACCCGTGGGCTTTGGCGTGGTCTGGCGGACCGTTGTTCTTGTTCTTTCCAAACGCTTGAGAGCAACAGGTGATTCGAACATCCCCATCTGAGCTCGTGAGCCCCTTGAAGGAAGCGAAACAAAAAACAATAATCAGAAAAACAAGAGACATTGGAATGCGGCGAACCTTCATTTCTGTCCTCCTTAGATCGTTTTGAGCTATTGACGTTTTCGGCTCAAATCTCTGGACCGGTTCGATCCCTAACAGACCTTCGAAGTATTTCATCGGCATGGTCGTAGAACATCTTTAGCCGTTTGAGAATACTAGGGATTCCATCTGGAGTTGCAGATTTCACAAGGGTTGGTTAGGTATGGTGAGGACGGGCTGAGCAAATGGTTCGGGAGTTGAGTCTATAGCGATTTGGCGTTTTGCCCTCTAGCGTTATTGATTTCCGTCAGAACCATTGCATGATTAGAGTTGGGGCCAGATTAGCGGATCCATCTTCAAATATACAACAGGGCAGGGTTATGTTCTAAAGAAAATTGGTAACGGCTTGCGTGAGCGGCGGCGGGGCGCGGCGGCGTCACTAAGGTCTGCTCGGTGCCACTGTTATGCTCTTACTCCGCTCTAAGTTGAACGAAGTAATGGCGCCCTAAAACTACAGTCAATATTCCACCTAGCATCGTTACAGCAGAATATACCAACTGCACTGTAATGGCTTCAGATACAAATAAGACTCCACCAATGGCGGCAATGACCGGAACCGAGAGTTGAACTACCGCAGCCTCAGTGGTAGAAAGGCCGCCCAGCGCAATATATTAGACCATGTATCCGATCCCTGACGCTACAGCGCCTGACATTACTGCTAAAACAATTCCTTCATACGATAGTTGTATTGTTGGTATAGCAATCAAAGCTAAGACAATTACGAGCGGAGTTGCGCGTGCAAAATTAGATGCTGTCTCGCGGAGAGGAGACGTCGATTTTCTCCCTTTGAGTGTATAAATACCCCACGCTATGCCAGCCACAGACATAAGTACAAAACCGAGAAACGAAGGAGTTGTAACACTAGGTAGCACTAAATAAACAAACCCGGTTAATGCTAATAATACCCCTAACCATTCCGAGAAATGCAACCTGTTACCAGAAATTACACTGATGAGAATCATGGTGATCTGAACAGCGACAAACAACACAAGGGCACCAGTTCCCGTATCCAATGATATATAGGCGAACGAAAATGCAATTGCGTATAGAAATAACATTAATGCAGATACCCAGCTTCCCTTGGTCGATCTGTTATCCTTTTCTGCAGTAAATTTCAGTATTATCGTGAGCAGAACAATACCAGATAACAGACGCATCACAGTGAAGCTGGAAGCGTCGATAGTGCTGCCACCCAAGGCCATTCGGCACAACACTGAGTTCGCTGCAAATGCAACAAGTACAAATAACGTGTATGCGACAGTTTTCACGAGAATGACGGGATTTTCGGTCAAGCTTATCTCCCCTCAATTTGAACATAACCATTGATTATCAGGCTAATCTGCCTGATATCCTGATACTATGGCAACAAACAGGTAAAACTTACCTGTTTGCAATATCAAATATTTTCCGTATCATACCTGGCAAGGGAGGCCCATATCTCCAGCAATCTGTTCGATGAAATGCGACGCCGCCGCTATTGGACACGCACAGAGCGAAGCTATTGTGCATGGTCAAGCACTGTTTGCTCTTTCACCTCCTTCTGAAGTTTAGTCACCTCCCAAAACTCAGTGCTGCATCAAGCTTACCGGTTCTCCCTTTCTTCCTAAAGAACGCATCAACTCAGCTTCCACTGTGGAGAATCTCTCGCTTCAGGTCAACAGGCGTCCTAAAATCCATATTGGCAGATCCAAAAATCAAATCGATCTTCTTTTTCCACCTTTCATAGGAATTGTGCCAAGCCGTTGGATTCTACCTGACATACACAGTCTGAATCAGTCCCCAGAAGTGTTGATTTCCGCCGAAATTAAACAGGCTTGAGCGTCAGCGAGAAGCGGCGATATCATCTTCTATTCTCAAATCCTCACTGAGCCTCACCTACCGATGACTCACAAGAACATCATAATCCCGTTGTCAGGGCGAGATTCTCAGTTGGCTTTCATCCTTCTGGAAAACTACTATATTTCCGACCATAAAATACATAGTTGACCCCATTGTGGGCCAACTGAGAAAAAGATATTTTAAACCAGTAATTAAGTGTTCAAGCAGTTAAGAAATTAGACCAAGGAGGAAATCGAAATGGCAGACGGAAGAATCTTAAACGGTGTGGATGTGGAGGTGGTCAAAGGTGTGATTAACGCCGTAAGTGAAAAACCGGACCTTGCCAGGTCCAAATTCCGAGCCAAAAACGAATGGATCGACGGGGGACACAATCGTACTACCGTCACCGGTTTTTACAGTGCGGGTCAAGAGATTTCCCATACCGGACGATTCGTCTTGGAAGCAGACGAACCCCCCATTCTGGCGGGAAAAGATCAAGCGGCGAATCCTGTAGAGCACCTTCTGAATGCTCTTGCAACTTGAATGACTACCACCATGATCTACCATGCCGCAGTTCGCGGCATAAAGTTGGACGAAGTGGAATCGGAGTTGGAGGGCGATCTTGACCTCAGGGGTTTTTTTGGGATCTCAGATGAAGTTAGGCCAGGGTATCAGGAAATCCGGGTAAACTTCAAAGTCAAGACGGATGCTGAAAATGTGGAGACCCTGAAGGAACTAGTTAAATTGTCGCCCGTGTACGATGTTGTTAGCAGCGGGACGCGAGTCAATGTTGAAATAGAGAAGAAATAGATGTGGAGGATATGCCCACCATTGGCACAGTGACCGCCTTTATCTGCTCGACCGATCTCTCCGGCGAAATGGTCCATTGGATCACCAAGGCCATCTTCGAGGACCTGAGCGAGTTGGTCAAGATCAAGAAGAAGGCCGTCGCCAATGTGACTCTGAAGAATGCCCTCAGGGGGTGTAAAATTACCATTCATCCCGGGGCCAAGCGTTGCTACGATTGAAGATAAAATAAACTGTGGATGTTGGATCGAGAGAAATATGTGGAATTTGTGAGAATACAAAACTGCGGCTTTCATCTAATCACTTTGGCTGAGAAAACAGACCAAAACCGTCTGACCCAACCAGACGGTTACCCTATGGACGCTTATTAGGGAACTGCTTGTGATGCCTTCTCTGGAAGTCCCGCCTTCCTGAGGGTTTCAAGCTCGCGCTGCTTGTGGGCTGGGTTCTTAAAAGGCTGCCCCTCTTTAAAAGACTCCGATGATAAGCTGGGATCAATCTTGAGCGCTTCCGCCATAAGAGCCCGGGCTTCATCCTCCCTGCCGAGCTCTACGTAAACCCTAGCCAAGTAGATCAGCGCCCATTCAGCTGGATACTCACCTTTTCGGCCACGATCAAATAGCTGTTTGAATGTTGCAGTCGCCTCTTCATAGCGCCCCATAAATGCATAACTTCTGCCCAAATAATTCAGATAGAAGGCCGGGTAATATGGACTGAGACGCATTGCTTTCTTCATCAGCGCAATCGCTTCCTCGAACCGTCCCGAAAAGAACATTGTTCCGGCCAAATGGGCATGCCCAATAGAGAAGTTTGGATCGAGTGAGATGGCGAGCTTTCCCTCGGTGATGGCCTTATCATGCTGTCTTTGGAAGAGATAAATCAATGTCAACAATGCATGAACAGAAGCGCCTTTGTCATCGAGGGCCAAGGCCTTCTGCGCAAGTTCATGAGCACGTTTCCAAGAATCAACGGGGGACTCACTCCATCCATAAGCTCCATCTGCCGTGTGGGTAGCGCCCAGCCATACATAAGCAAGCACATACCCGGCATCAAGCTTTATCGCAGCCTCTAGGAGCTTTCGAGCCTTGACGTTATCCTCCTTATTGAATCTATCAAGAAGGTAGTTTCCTTTGACCCCATAACTCCACGCCTCAAGGTTATCTGTGGATTTCGCATACGCGCGGGCTTGCTCTCCGTGGGTTAACTCCACCTGGAGCGAGACCACGATCTTTTTTGTGATCTCATCCTGCAAATCAAAAAGCTCTCCCATTTTCCGGTCGTACTTTTCCGACCAGAGGTGATGACCGGTCAGGGCATCAATCAATTGGGCAGTGACCCTTAGCCGGTCACCGGATTTCTGGACACTGCCCTCCAGGACATACCGAACTCCCAATTCCTCAGCCACTTGTTGAACTCTTGTGGGCCTTCCCTTGTAGGTGAATGTGGAGTTGCGAGCGATGACGAACATTTCTGAGCATACAGACAATGCGGTGATGATGTTTTCGCTGATCCCGTCACCGATATACTCCTGTGTGGGGTCACCGCTCATGTTCGTGAATGGCAGAACAGCAATGGAGGGCTTCTCTGGCAGCGGAAAGGCCATCCTCTCCACTTTCGCTTTGATCACCCGGTGGGCTTCGGCATCCGGAACCGAGAGAACTCGATAAACATCCACCGGTTCTTCGATGTTTTTTGAGCTTTTCTTGCCCACAAACTGATATTCCAGGTTCAGCTTTTTCTTGATTTGATCATAAGCAATGCCAGAGATACAAACCCCGCCCGGCTCAGCCAAAGACTCAAGACGTGCAGCCACATTAACACCGTCACCGTAAATTTTTTCTCCCTCCTGAATCACATCGCCGAGGTTGACCCCGATACGGTATTCCATCTTTTGACCGTCAGGAATCTTGGCGTTCCGCTCAGCAAGCTCCTCCTGAATCTCCACAGCACAGCGCACTGCATCCACAACACTGGCAAACTCGGCTAAAACGTTATCGCCTGGCGAATCCACCACTCGCCCCCGATGTCTTGTAATGAGATTGAACATCACGTCACGGTAAGCCCTTAAGGTCTGAACAGCTCCGTTCTCGTCCTGGCCCATGAGACGGCTATAGCCTTTGACATCAGCACTGAGGATGGCAATTAGCTTACGCTGAAGGGCATTCTGTGCCATCGAAGACTCCTAAGCAAGCTCCAACTTACGAACCATTCTAATAGAGGAATCATGCGGGTGTCAATTAGATCAATCTGACGGTAGCGTATCATATTTTGTGTCAGGGTTTGTCTTGGGCAAGAAAATGGGGTACCACCTATTCGACACGCAAACCCACAACTAAGGAGGTACCCCATGGAACAAAGATTGGTCATAAGGCGTTTGCCACAAGCGTTTGAAATGGTCAAAAAGGAACTCACCTCTCTGTCAGTGCAAATTGGAGAGGACGATAAAAGAAGCAACAGAAATGAGCGTGGAAGATGTGGAACTTCTCTTAGCCAATAGGTATTCCGGACTGAAAGAAGCGATGGAGAATGCCATCCACGAATGGAACAGGTCTAAGGCTAATCTGTTTCGGCTTTAGATTTTTTGATCCCTCGTTTGGGACGCCTAGTTTTTCTCAGATCGATCCTGTGATATGATTGCCCAAGACTCATATTTCTTCACGAGGTAAAGATCAAATGTCAGTGACATTTAACAAGCTCAAGGACTTAGAGAACAGAGGAAATGCCCCACTCAAGGCAAGGTCAACCTATCTACTCATAAATGAATTATTGGAAAATCTTACAAAGGAGGAGCGAGATTTCGTTGAGAAGGAGTTTCTCGAAGAACTGAGCCAGAAACGGCGGTTGCAGCTAAAGGTTACATGCCCCCGATGTAAGATGAGTGTCTCGCGGCGGTTGGGTTTTAAGAACAAATCCAAGTCAAGTGACATTCAAAGTGGTGCAATCCGCCGTCCGCCTCCACAGGATAAACGATGAGTTATCTGAAACCCCGCGAAAAAACCTTGAAAGAGATTTTCAATTTGATAGAATCGACGTGTTCCCGCTGATGCTACCAGGCGGCTGACAAGGCTAAAGCGGAGCGAAAGCTGACGTTGACTTGAAGCCTACTTTTTTCCAAAAGGGAAAGAGTGGGTTTTCATTTTTAGGGCCGACAAAGCCAAAACTCGAGTGATCGGATGACGGAGAGTTGCGGGTCTGGAAGAGCAGCATCCGGGACAAGGCATCAAAACAGACAGCCGGGTTGCCGAAGTGGACCGGTATCCCGGCTTTAGTTATTCCTGGGAACACCCGATTCTTTTAAAGGCGTGTGATGGACGTCAAGGTCAAAGAGGCTTTGGGAGCGATGTCCAGGGATCATGACCTTGATTGGCCACGTGAAGGATCTGCTCCACGTTTGGGGCAGAAAGGACTACCGGCAACATCTATACCCTTTGAATGCTTTCGAGAACAAAGATTGGAAAGAGCTGATTGGCTTGTTAGAGGAATGCTGTGGGAGACCCCCAGCCCGGATTATTCCTCTGTATGCCAAAAGCCTCATGTTTCAAAGAATTCTCTGGAGTAGATGAAATACACGCTGCTTTTTGTGCCATTTCGAATTATCATGTAATTTCAAATGCTTAAACTCGTTTTTCGAATTGTGATGAATAAAGTGGGCTAGCCGTTGACACGAGAAATCGGAAGGGATTTCCTCACAGCCGGTTGAGAGAGCGTGAGGGTCCCGGGGCGCCCGAGTGATTGGCTGAATCGGTTTCGTCAAATAGCCCCATGTTTGTGATTTGTAACAGCGGAGTGGCATGGGAAGGTCTGGGCTCCGGTTTTCGGCCTCCCGAGTTGCGATTGAAGCATTGCATGATCCGTAATACGGCCAACCGCTCGATAACATCTTGATAATTATTAAAGGCGGCCTCCTTCAGGGTAGAATGATCTAGTATCGCACCAATCACCACCCTCAAAACACGAAAGGAGGCCTAAGATGGGATTCTATTGTGGTATTGATGTACATGCAAGGGATTGTTTTGTGTGTATCATCGATGATCAGGACAAGATCCATCTCAAATCCAAGATACCCAATCATCTTCCAAGCATCTTGGATTGGCTTGTAAAGGGTCTCCTGGAGGCTGGATTCGAGGTGAAGTTAGCCCACACGATGGGTCTTTTTATGATCACCGGGGCCAAAGTCAAAACGGACCGAAGAGATGCCTTTAGCTTGGCGAGGCTACTGAGGCTGGGTGCGATCCCTGAGGCCTATATCTACCCCAAGGACCAACGTCCCATTCGGGATCTTTTGCGTCGAAGAAACCGCCTGGTTTTCTTGCGGGCGGCTGTATATGGCGATTTGAGGCGGACTTTACTCCAGTACGGTCTTTTGGGTTACTCCCGGGATGAGATCAAAGGGCTCAGTAAAGCCGAGATTGTCCAGAACTTTGAGCATCCGGTTCTTCGATTGAGTGGTCAGCTCCAGCTTGAGCGAATCAGTCTTTACAGCCGACAGATCAAGGATCTTGAAGAGATGATTCTCGCCACTGTGGCCGAGGAGCCCGTCATAACCAATTTGAATGAGAACGGCCAGAAACCGATAATTTTCTGTTACCATCTCCGTCTTCTCGGAGAACCCGGCCAACCAAAATCGTTGACCGTGAAGAGCCCCTATGGATGTATGGTGCGGATGGCTTCCGGCCCTACCGTGAAGGATCGAGTCGGATCGGCAAGGATGATGGCGGCTAAATCGTGATCTCTGCTAAAAAATCCCTATTCAAAGGGAACAGGAGTAGACTATTGAGGAGTTTCCTGAGTTTTCAAAGCAAGGAATTTCTAACCTTCTGATGTTTCACGACAATTTTGAATCTTTAGATGGGATCCTCATATCCCTTCGCTCCCTTGCTCTCGCGTTGACCCNNGTGGGGAATACTTGCCCCTTCCCCGCTCTGAAGGCGGGGTTTTCCCCCTCCTGCTCATCCTCAATGGGTACCCCAACGCTTCCGCAAACGTCCCTCAGGGACATGAGGGTCCACAAAACTGAGGAAACTCCTCTAGACTATTCTCTTGACAGGCCGCCTTTAAAGGATGTACTAAACGACTAAGACAGGCCCATCTCTGGGCCTGCCTGTAATATCGAACTGTAACCTGACCCTATGAGGCCAGGATTGGAATTATCCAGACGTCAAATGAATGGATATCAGCTGAGCTTGGCCTTCTCTGCATGAGCCAATAACAACCCTGGTGTGCGGTTCGGTGAAGATGAATGCTCCTCTTGCTGGCCCTTGCAACCTAAAGGTTAGACCATGTTAAGATCCCGGAACTCCAGTCGTATGCGCCATCGCCATTGATATCTACCTCCACCTGGTAGGTGGTTGAAGAAAGTGCCGTCAGTCGAGCTTTAGTGGGGCTGCCCTCTATGCCTATCTCACCCTCTGCTACCAGAGCACCCTGGGAGGGCCAAGCATCATAAAGATAGAACCTCAAGGGCTCTTCCGTGTAGATGTTTATGTAGCCATAATCAGGATCGTAGTATCGCCCCGATATCTCAACGTCCGTGTAATCCAACCCCTCGGTCACGCTGATATTGTAGTTCGCGATCCAATACACTTTCCCCGTGCTGTTATCAGATAGCAGCATGTCCATCGTTATTGTGACCGGCAAGGTACTGAAATCGGAGTCAATGGTGCCAGCTAGTGTAGAGGAATAGCCATCCGAGAGAACGGTAAGGTTATCGAAAGAGAAGCTCAGTTCTAGGAATTCTGCGGTATTAACATCAGACCGACCAGAGAAATTCACCCTTCCGGAGTAACTGACGCCCTCAGAACAATAGCCCGAAAAGGTGAAATAGCCATCAAAAAATTCACCAAAATCATCTATACAGAGATAAACATAAGCACTGCCTCCACAGTCACCATTAATCGTTTCACTTTCACACTGGGTAGCACTGATGGCAAAACCACCCGAGGCAGAGGTGATATCGACCCGGTAAAGGACTTCCTCTAACACTTGGGGTAGTCGCATGGTAAGGGGAGGCTTTTCCGTGCGCTCACTCTTTCCACTTTGAACAGCCAGTGGCCCAATATTACTCCCTACAGTGTAACCCCCGACGGCGCCGGCGATCAGATCTACAGCGTTACTTTCGTCTATAACAGCAGGGGTTGTAAGACCAGTGTATGAAATGCTCCCTTCTGCGGAAGATCCACCTCCGCCACCTCCGCCACCTCAGCCAAATCCGAGAAGTGCAAGGATGGCGATAGAGGTAACAATCCCAAAAACTTTTGATTTTGATTTCAATGTTCCCCTCCTTTCATACAGGAAGAACTCACGATGCCGTGCCCCGGAAGTTTGACATGTCGCAGCTTAGACCCGTTGCTTTCTGCCCCCACCTCACGATGGGTTTGGCTTTGTCGGTCAATATCTCTTATCGGCAATCAAAGGGAAAGTCTTGAGAAATTTTGGACTTTAATCAGGCGAGAGAAATAAACGATATGATTTCATTTCCAACTACGGGCCATATGGTGGGCACTCATAGCGGCTTCCTAACAATCGACCCAACACACCAATGCACGCTGCGGATTTAACGTCTCTAACCTGAAGGGAATATTCCTTCTAAGAAACTAGAAGTCGCGGTCTACTCAGCCACTGAGCAAAACAAGAGGGAGTTTCTTCCGCGTGTAACGCACACCCTACCTGGGTGTGCAACCCTTGCTAACGAGACTGTCGGAAACCCGAAAATCACCATTTTGGACTTGTAAGTACCTGAAATTATTACAGGCGAATTTTGCGAAAATGCCAAAATTGGACTTTTTCGACAGTCTCAACTGAAATCCTCGAAATCGCTGGCTATCGATCCGTACCACATTTCAAACGCAAACTGCGCCACGAGGCTGCACAAGAGATGGGGGAGGGCCCCTCCGAGCCGGCTTGCAGGAGCAGGCTTCAAACCACCTTAAGCTGCTGTGGTCAAAAGCCATGGTGGTGAGCGTTAAGGAAAAGTCACGGCTAAGACTGTGGCAGGTGAGGATCAGGGAGACGAGTACAAGCGAACCACTGATGAGGCGTCGAAATGAATAGGACGGTGTCAAAACTGGTGGCCTTTGCGTCTGCCAGGATAAGCACAGAGGAAACCTGCTTACTGTCTGTGCGGCGCCCGGCGTAAAAGTGGCGTGAACCTGATCCAGGCTCTTGTGTGGAACGTGGGAACCTACTGTATGATGCGAAGAGAAAACCCTATAAGTGGAGGACCCACGAAGGGGGAAAGTATCGATGCATACAGTCTTCTGGCATCCCGTGTTTCAGGTTTTTGTTGACCATGCATTGTTTTTTGAGTATTTTCCACGGAAGACCCTGGTACCTCTCAAAACCTTGTTTTTGCCCAAAGGCAGAAAGGAGTTTGGTGAAATGAAAGAATCTCTTAGGAGGTGTCTAGCATGTTATCTGGTCTTAGCGATATTGGTGATGGGCGTCGTGCCGAGAGTCTACGCAGGTTTTTCACCATCGGAGATGGTCGTTCTCTCGCAGTATGATAGGTCTGCCGACCTCGAAAAGATCCAGAAGATAATGGAAATGAAAATGATACGTGAAAGACTTGAACAATTAGGTTTTTCCCAGGAGGAAATCCAGACACGGCTGGGACAACTGAGCGACAGCCAGATCCACCAACTCGCTTTGCAGCTTGATGAATTGAGGGCTGGTGGAAACGGTGAGGGAGTAGTAATATTCCTGCTGATTGTAGCAATAATCGTCGTGCTTGTGCTTTGGATAACGGGAAGTAGAGTTGTCGTGACAAAATAGGATCTGAGAATAAATTCTGATTTACTTCAATGTTGGAAATTGAGAGAAATGTGAATCCCAGAGCAGTCTGCCATCGGTGTTTTTCCGATTATTGAGTGAGCAAACCCTTTCTTCACTCTCTGCCTCTGTTGATTTGCATCGGAACTAAACAGATCAAGGCATCGGCGTAAACCGACGATCTTGAACTAATCGGCGAGTCAGTAACAAAATTTCGAGGCATTTGGCACTTTGGATAATCAGCATAAGGTCTCCGCCGAGGTCCAAATTCTACCCGTGCATATTCACTCAGATTACTCCGATTCTCAAATCCCGCCCTTTGAGGACTGCCGGTACAAAGACCCGCATTATCCGATTGAGACTTATGTGTCCTGACTCCCAAACTGTCAATCGGAATCGGTTGGAGGGGTATACCCAAATTTAGCCAAAATAAACACAACTCCCGAGCATTTCAGAGGCCGCCGAACCTCACCTCCTCGGACCTGGCCTCCCTCACAGTCTCTCGCATGACCGAATAACTCAAGACCCCAACATGTTGTGGCGCTTTTCTCCTTGACACACAAGCACCCTCTCTCCTATGCTTTCCTCATCAAAAAGCGAGTTCTTATCACTCAAGTTATTATGTGCTGAATTGATACCTCAATCGCGCCAGGAGGGGGTGAAAGAAGCAAGCGCTCGCAGTACGTCTTCAATGTCTTCACTTGTAACAGCAGGAGACATATGACCGATGCGAAAAATCTTGTCTTGCAACGCCTCGCCCAATCCGGGTGCGATCTTTATCCGCTGAACCTGCTCCATGTATTCCACGACCTCGCCGGCCGGGACGCCCTCCGGCGCACAAACGGGCGTCAGCACGGGAACGAGATCCTCGTCGGGCGTATAAGGAGGCATGCCGATCTCGCGCAATCCCTGGCGCAGTTGAAGTGCCAAATCACGATAACGATTCAAACGCACCTCCAGCCCTTCCTCAAGGAGTCGTTTAAGGCTAGCACGCAACGTGAGCACGTTGCTGGTCGCGGTGGTCGTCGGGTATGGTTCCCAGTCTGCCCAATCGATGGCGTATTGACGCCATACCTTCAAATCCAAATACCAGCCATGTGGCGTGTCGTTGGCCAGGATGGCCTCCCAGGCAGTAGAGGAGA
This sequence comes from Pseudomonadota bacterium, assembly GCA_011773445.1. Classification (GTDB taxonomy): domain Bacteria; phylum Desulfobacterota; class BSN033; order WVXP01; family WVXP01; genus WVXP01. The sequence continues at coordinate 17,294 of WVXP01000086.1, forward strand.
CGGAAACCGGTGTAAGACCGGGAGGTGCGCCAAGGCATTTCTGCGTGGCGGAGGCGCAAAGGTCGATGCCCCATGCGTCTACCTTCAACGGTATTCCTCCTAAGGAGGAGACCGAATCGATGATAAATAGAGCGCCGGCTTCCTTGACAAGAGGACCAATTACCTCGATGGGATTTACGATCGCCGTGGATGTTTCTAAGTGCACCATGGCAACCGCTTTGGCATCAGGATGTTCGTGCAAGGCTTGTTTGACTGTCGCAGCAGGAATCGGTGTTCCCCATTCCCTCTCCAGGCGTACCACCTGCAGACCATAACCCTCCGCGATGATTGCCAGGCGGTCACCAAAATACCCATTGACACCGACGAGGATTTTCTCGCCTCGTCTTACCGAACTCCCGATACAGGCATCGATGCCCGCGGTTCCAGAGCCAACCATGAGGAAAACATCACCTTCTGTATTGAAGACCGATTTCAGCAATTCTATGGTTTCATTGAAGAGCTTCGTCCACGCCACCCCGTAGTGAGGCATCACGGGGTTGGCCATGACAGCCAGGACATCCTCTTCCACCTCAACAGGTCCAGGGATCATCAGCTTCAAAGGTTTATCTGCTATCACTTGTTCCTCCGGAGATGTTGGCTCAAATCATGTAATCCGTGGCTGCGTCTATGCCCCCTTTATCGCACGCCCGACAAATTTTATCAATGCTAGCGATCCAGTGCTAAACGCCCTTTAAACCATTCCTGATGTAGGTGACCGCAGCAACAGCGCATCAAAGCCCTCGAGTCTGCACCATACAGCGCCGTCTTTGGCAAGGAATCGTTCGTCTTTCGGCTCTAAGCTTTAGCTTCCAGTTGAATTGTCGATGAAAACGCACACTGAAGATTGCAAGAATCGCGTCAAAAATGACGGGAGTGTACTCGCTGCTTTCGTGGCATCAAAAAGCAACGTGTCAATCCGGTCAAGGATACTGAAGAGATATATAGGAACTTACGTCCGTGGCTTCGTGTCAGAGCCTACGCCAAATGACGATAGAGAAGAACGAAATGTGACCCGGAGCGAGCGTCAGATTCGCGACTCGAACCAATTGGATTTTTCGTCGAGGAAGTAGAGATCCCCAACATGCTCCATATCCCAGTGTTTCGTATCCCAGAACTGATCCATGCGAACTCTCACCATTCCCAACTCAATTAAGCGACGCAACTCCTGGATTGAAATCTGGGAGATGACCGAGTCTTTCCGGGGATACTCTTTGTGTAAGCCCCACTCGGCTTCCTTTGCCATGGTCTCCTACAAGTCGGCCTATCTCAAGGCTCACTATCCAGCCAAATTCATGGCAGCCGTCATCAGCAACCAGGGGGCTTCTATACGACCTTTGCCTATATTTCAGAGGCAAAGCGGATGGGAATCCGGGTTCTCCTGCCTGATGTGAATCGGAGCGCGTTCCACTACCAGGCCGAGGATGATCAAACGCCGGAATCCATCCAGTTGCCCCCTTCTGAAAGTCCTCGCATCCGACCGTGGATGGCAATCCGGGTGGGATTCATGCAGATCAAGGGGCTTAACAAGAAGACCATTCAGGCCATTCTCAACAAGAGAAACCAGGGTGGCCCCTTCAGGTCTCTTCAAGATCTGCTCGAGCGAGTTCCCGTCCCCGAGGGAGACGGAACCCTCCTCATCAAGTCAGGTGCCTTGGATTGCCTTGAGCCCAGCTTGAATCGTTCACAAATCATGTGGACTCCTTTCGCCCATGTGCGGAGCCATTCCACCGTGGTCCAAAAGCAGGGCACCACGGGCCATCTCTTTGCCTTTCATGGCACAGACTATCCCGCACCCCCCTTGAAGGATTACGATCTTAAGACACAACTCCCCCACCAGGCCGAAACCCCGGGGTTTCTCATTAGCACCCATCCCCTGACCCTGTACGAACCAAGGGTCAAGGGGCTCCAGTATATCCCGGCAAAAGACATGGAGAAACACCTTGGAAAAGACGTCACCATGGTCGGCTGGTGCATCACGAGCCGAACCGTGATCACCACCCATGAGGAGCTCATGGAGTTTGTCTCCTTTGAGGATACAACAGCCATTTTCAGGACCAACATCTTTCCCCAGGCCTTCCGCCGCTCTGTCCACCTCATCGATCTCGACGAGCCCTTTGTGCTGAGGGGCCGGGTCACCGACGACCACGGCTGTGTGACCCTCAATGTGAGCCACGTGGATACACGACTCTTCTATAAGATTTCAAAACGGCAATCGATGCATTTTCCCGCACAGACTGAAGCGACATGATAGGACAAGCTGCCACAGAGCCAATGACGCCAGATGCAAGCCCCGTCTCCCGACCTCGCAATCCTCTGAATTCAGCTTACTACCGGTGCGCTGAAGACCATTTCGAGACATTCGGACAGGTCTACGAGGAGCGGTTTGAAAAACTGTATGGCTTTTTCCGTCCTTATGTCCAACATGTCATTTACCGGTATCTCGACTGCGGTGAACTCCATAACGGATTGGCCCGAATCAGATGCAAGCAGTGCGGCCATGGGTATCCTCTGGCTTTTTCACACAAGTGCCGGCACTTCTGTCCATCCTAGAGCAATGTCCAATCCTCTACATCCACGATTTCAGAAACCGTTTGTTTCTAACTGAATTGGAAGTCAAGTGAACTGGCGCAAAGGTTACGATAGGCGTTTCAAATATTGCGTGATTGGGATTGGGGCCAAGACGGTCAGGACCTTGTATTAAAAGCCCCGTTCATAAATCTTTTGTTGACACCGCCCAGCCTGCCTCCATGGGCGAAGATCCCTGCCTATGTTGGATGGTTGACTTCTCTCACCGACGAGGGAAACCTATAACGCTCTATTGTCAGCATAGAATATACCGAGAGATTAGATGCTTTCCTGAAATTTTGAACAATAAGAATTGGGGAACATTGACCTCGCTATAAACCACCCCCCGGAACCCCGGAAGAAACCGAATCTGAGGTTAGGAAAAGCATAGAGGAAATCCGTCCTGTGGTGGGTATATTCTTGACAGTTCAAACAGAATTACTCCATATTGTAAGCCTGAAAATGTTCTTGCTTTGAGCGAAGTGTCGAAAAATATGGCTTTTGTCCGATTAGAACTGATTAGTCCACATGCTTAAGATGCTTCTGGCGATGGATCACATACCATTGGAATGATCAAGATGATCTGCTTCCTAACCAAGTCGGGCCACACATCGGCCGACCTTCCGTTGCCCCCTCCTTTCATTGGAAAAAATACTGAAGAGGGGCCGAAGGATCCGGGATATTCTGAAACACAGATTAGGCAACTCAGAGAACTAAGAGTCATCTGATGCCAGAGCTGATGATCTTCGCAGAGGTGAAGGAGCCTGGCTTCTCCGTAGATGATTATAAAAAGAAGACGGAATCAGCTAAGGACTCACCTACCCAGGAGAAAGAAGATTCCAAAAAGCGACAGAAAGTCTCCAAGGCAAAGAGCAAAGACTCGTGAACCGACTCGTCGGAGGCCAACCGACTCTTTGTTCTGGCCTTTCTTTCACCGACCTTTTCGGCGATTGATCTTTATTCCTAGAATTGCAAGCGACAACAGTCCTTTTCACTTGACACTCACCACCCGCTGAAGTATAGGGAAATAGATCACCTCCCCCTCCCCCGCCAATCTACAGCCCGCAGTTAGGAGGACACAGAATGGAATTCAAGGAGGAAATTGAGCAGGCGTTGGCGTCTAAGCGAGAGAAATCTCATGAGGCTTATCTACGGGCAAAGGCGCTGATCCCTTCAGGCGTGATGAGCAGGGCTCGGCTTTTCCCTCCATTTCCCTTTTTTGTTCGTGAGGGCAAAGGATCCAAGGTCATTGACCTCGACGGCAATGAGATCATTGATTGTGCCATGGGGTATGGTCCGTTGATACTCGGCCACGCCCATCCAGTCGTCGTCGACGCGATCCGAGAGGCAGCGAGCAGGGGGTGCCAATTTGGCATACCCCACGAGGATGAGTACCGGCTGGCTCATCTCATGGCGGAAACCTTGCCTGGACTTGGTAAGGTGACTTTTTGTAACTCAGGGACCGAAGCGGTTTACCAAGCGATTCGAATTATCAGAGCTGTCACTGGGAAGAAGAAGATTGCCAAATTCGAGGGTGGGTATCACGGTGGCACGAATGAAGTCCTCGCCAACTTCAAGTTCAACAAAGAAAAAGGGGGGCCGGTTGAGAACCCGAACACGGTTCCAGGTTCTGTGGGTATCCCTCCAGAGGCCCAGGCAAACACGGTAATTCTGCCCTACAATCATGAAGCCGCCTTCAACATCATCGAAAGACATAGAAAAGATCTAGCAGTGGTCCTCGTCGAAGTCATTCAGGGAATNNGGAATGGGTGGCAATCTAATTGGTAAGAGGGACTTTATTCAAAAGCTTCGCGATATCACCAAGAGCTTCGACATCCCCTTGCTCGTGGATGAGATCATCACCGGCTATCGTCTCGGACTCGGGGGAGGCCAGGAATATTACGGAATCGAGGCGGATATTGCGACCTATGGCAAGATCATTGGCGGGGGACTGCCTACAGGTGCCGTGGTTGGCAAGGATTCGATTATGGAGATCATCGCCTACACCGGCGATGCAGCTACCGATGCCAAGACCAAGCCCTTTTATGGAGGGACTTTTAACGGGAATCTCTTGACCATGGTTGCTGGCGCAGCGACGCTACAGTATTTGGTTGATCACCCAGAGATCTATGGAGAGATGGATCGTTTAGGGAACAAGCTCCGAGAGGGTATAAATAGATTCTGTAGGGAAAAGGAGTTTCCCGTCCAAATGACAGGCATGGGCTCCATGTTTTGCACCCACTTCACCGATAAGAAGATCGAGAGTGCTCGAGATCTTGCAGACACCAATCTCGAGGCGGCTGCGGCTTTCTATCCGCATCTCTTGAAAGAGGATGTCTTTATCCCGAACATCCATATGGGATTCATTTCTGTGGCTCATTCGGAAGAGGACATCGAGAGAATCATTGCCGCGCATTGCAGGGCCTTGGAATCAGTCCGAAAGCTCGAACTGATTTGATGAGAAGGAAGCTGGCCCTGGGTGATGTTTCATATCCCGGATTTTTGCTCAGACTTCCATTCCTTTGTGCTCTTTCCCTTCTAATAGCGTTCCAATATGTCCGATGTTGCGAAGACTGCCTGGTCATAATAAGGCCTTTGAGTAAAAGGAGGGGCATGAATTGCCGTGACCCTCGCAAAACGATCAGAGAAGGAGGGTGTGTATGAAACGAAATCTTCACGCTGGCAAGAGGCAAAGTGGAGGGTTTAGCCTCAACGTCTTCACCGAGGATGAGCTCTACGAAATTCATCTGGCTACATTGGAAGTACTCCAGAGAACAGGGATTTTTGTCGAAGATGAGGTAGCGCTTGAAATCTTTGACGGCGGGGGAGCCGAAGTTGATCGGAAAGCCAAAATCGTCAAGATCCCTCCGTATATCGTCGAAGACGCAGTCCGTTCTGCACCATCAAAGCTCTTTCTAGCAGGTCGGGATCCCAAGAATGACATCGTCCTCGAAAGTAATCGAGTCCATTTCACTGGATTTGCGGTCGCTGTCCAACTGCTTGATCCGTACACCGGTGAAATCAGAAAGCCAACCAAGGCAGACATCGCGGCGGCCGCCATCATGGAAGATTACCTGAGTGAGGTGGACGTCAATCAGAAAGCCATGGATGCTCTTGATGTACCCCAGGAGGTGTTGGCCCTCCACAATGCGGAAGCCTTATTTCCTAACACAACTAAGCACTGCTTCATTGGTGCGGGAAATGGCAAGCAGCAGAGAAAACTGATCGAAATGGCTGCGGTGATCGCGGGCGGTGAGGATAAACTCCGGAGCCGGCCGCTCGCATCCTTTCACACGTGTCCGGTCAGTCCTCTCAAATTGGTTCGAGAGTCCTGTGAAGTCATTATGGAATGTGCACGATCGGGAATGGTGATTGATCTCCTTTCCATGGCCATGGCTGGAGGTTCATCGCCGGTTCACCTCGCTGGAACCCTAGTGACGCACAATGCCGAGGTGCTCTCGGGAATTGTACTCGATCAACTGACACGTAAAGGAGCGCCGGTGATGTACGGAAGCTCGACAACAGCGATGGATCTGAGGCTGGCCACAGCATCCGTGGGATCCCCCGAGTGTGGAATGATCAGTGCCGCCGTAGCGCAAATGGCTCAGTATTATCAAATACCGAGTTGGGTTGCCGGTGGGTAGGCTGATAGCAAAGTGTCTGACGGTCAGGCGTCCCATGAGAAGACCCTAACCGCTCTATTACCAGCATTGGCAGGTGCCAATCTGATATATGGTTTGGGGATGCTCGAAATGGGGATGACCTTTAGCTTCGGCCAGCTTGTTATGGATAACGAGTTTGCCAAGATGATCAAGCATGCTGTCCGAGGAATTGCTGTGAATGACGAAACATTGGCAGTGGATGTGATTCGAGAGACGGGCCAATTCAAGGATTTCCTTTGCCATGACACTACCCTTAAGCATATGAGAGCTGTTCAGTCTCAGCCTCGACTGATCGACCGTTCCATCCGAGAGGATTGGGAAAAATCAGGAGGAACGGACATAACTCAGAGAGCGGAGGAGGAGGCGAGACACATTCTTGAAACTTATAAACCCGATCCAGTGCCTCCCAGCGTTCTCGACACGCTCCGATCGATCGTTGCGGAGGCAGAAGAAGAATGTGGCGTGTCGAAAAGAAAAAAGGATGGATGATGGCATTGGTGATTGTCGCTCCTGAACTCGATCCTTCACCATGGACCGCTGCGCTGCAAGCTGTTGATCCTGATCTTGACATCCGCGTGTGGCCTAACCATGGAGACAAGCGTGACATTGAATTTGCGATCACGTGGAATCATCCGGCGGGTGAACTGCTTCAATATCCGAACCTCAGATGCATTGCATCTCTTGGTGCAGGAGTCGATCATCTTCTCAGGGACCGCAGCTTGCCTAAAGGGATTCGTGTAACACGACTTGTGCATCCGCTACAAACGCTGCGGATGACACAATACGTCCTGATGGCCGTCTTGAACCACCACAGGAGCTTCGAGCGATATCGAGAACGGCAGGCGGAAAGAAGATGGTCTCAAGAGGAAATCGTGACTTGCTCAGATGAGGTCAATGTCGGCATTATGGGGCTCGGCAATTTCGGGGTTGACGCGGCCGCAAAACTAACGCAGATCGGCTTTCATGTCCTTGGATGGAGCCGCACGGAAAAGAGAATAGAGAGGGTTCAAACTTTCTTCGGAGATGACCAGCTCAACGCGTTCTTGTCACAAACTGATATTCTCGTCTGCTTGTTACCTTTAACCCCCAAGACAACCGATATATTGAATCGCCACACCTTCGAGAAGCTTCGCCCCGGCGCTTACGTGATTAACGTGGCGAGGGGTGAGCATCTGGTTGAGGAAGATCTCCTAGATGCTTTGGATAGAAAACACCTCTCTGGGGCTTGCCTGGATGTTTTTCGCGCCGAGCCGCTCCCTCCCAATCATCCTTTTTGGCATCACCCGAGAATCACTGTTACGCCTCATATTGCCGTCGGTGATCATCCAAGCCTTGTTGCGTCTCAGATTGTAGAGAACTATCAAAGGATGAAGGCCAATAAGGTTCTACTGAACCAAGTTGATCTGAAAAAGGGGTACTAGAGCTATCTCCGGCGTCCTGGNNCATCGAGAACCGGTCGGGCACGATAGGAAACTCGTAGTCATGGTCTGCAATGCCGTGGAAGGGAGAGAATAGATCAAACACCCAGATAGGATTGCTTGACGTACTCGGTTTGTGAAAGGTCCTCAGGCGCGCCCTGTATCGCGAGTTCACCTGTTTCCAGAATGTAGATCCAGTCGGAGAGTTCGAAAGACATCGATATGTTATGCTCAACCATCAAAATGGTGATTCCTCTCCTGTTGAGGTCGTTGATCAGCTTCCCAATATCTCGCACAACTGAAGGGGCTATGCCCTGAAGAGGCTCATCCATGAGAAGAAGTTTTGGCTTAGCCATCAGGGCACGCGCAATAGCCAACTGTTCCCCTAGGCCACCACTCAGTGTTATGGCCAAGCTTTTTCGCTTTTCTCGAAGAACGGGGAAATATTGGTAAACCTCCTCAGTGTCTTTCTCCAATTCCTTCTTGGTTGCCCGCTTTCGCGAGTAGGCTCCCATAAGAAGATTATCAGAGACCGTCATGTGTGGAAAAAGCGCCCTTCTCTCTGGGACATGGGCGATGCCTTTCAAAATGATATCTTGGGGGCTTCTTCCATCTATTCTGCTTTCTTGAAACCAGATCTCTCCTCTCGTCAGCTTCATGAGCCCGGATACAGCTTTCAGGATGGTGCTTTTGCCCGATCCATTCGCTCCGAGAAGACTCACGATTTTTTCAGTTGGCACGTCAAACGAAACATCATGAACCGCCTCGAGGCTCCCATAATGTACTTTGAGATTCTTCAGTTTGAGGCATGTCTGTCCAGATTCAGGCACGGACCGCCCCTCCAAGGTAAGCCTCGATCACCCTCTGGTTGTGCTTAATCTCCTCAGGCAAACCCTCAGCGATTTTCTCTCCCACACTCAGGACCACAACACGATCGCAGATGCGAAACAGAGCCCCCATGTTATGCTCGATCACCATCACAGTGACTCCCTTATCCCGGATCGCACGGATCAAATCCAGAATATCCGTCACCCTTTTTGGGCTCAGAGCGCTAAGCGGTTCGTCCAACAGCAGGATCTCCGGGGCCGGCCCCAGAGCCATGGCAATACCAAGACTCTTCTGATAGCCATGGGACAGATTACCACCCAGTCTGTCCCCCTGAACTTCCAAGCCCACAAACCTCATCAGTTCCAGGGCCTCGGCCTCGGTGGCCTCCTCCTCCTTCCTGTTACCCGGAGTCCGAAAAAAGGAACCCCAGAAACCGACCTGCGTGTGGAGGTGCCGTGACATGACCAAGTGCTTGAAAACCGATAGATTCTTGAACAAGACCTCCAGCTGAAAGCTCCGGGATATTCCCTTCTGAACGATCTGGTGAGGCTTCAAGCCGGTGATGTCCTCACCCTTATGAAAAACCTTACCCCCGCTCGGCCGATAACGTCCGGTAATCACGTCGAACAGGGTCGTTTTCCCAGCTCCATTAGGACCGATCACTCCCAGTATTTCTCCCGGATGAAGATCAAAACTCACATCATTCAGTGCCGTTAGGCCACCGAAATTCTTGGTGATGTTACGAATCTCGAGAATGGGCTTGGGAGATGGTTCGTCCATTTGTATCTTACGCTGCAGCGATTTTCTTTTTCATGGCCCATGCGGAGATTTTCTCCGGCAGGCTTATCAAGCCTTCAGGCAAGAAAACGAGAGTTCCCGCCAGGATCAGACCGTAGACTAACGGGACATACATGACAATAGGCCGCAAGAGTTCCCTCAGTAGCACGAAGAGAAAGACCCCGACGATAGGCCCCCCAAAGTGGCGTGTGCCGCCCACAACGGTATAGATGATAATATAGATCCCTAAGCCCCAGTAAAAGTCGACAGGCATTATCAGTGTTGTGTAATGCGCGTAAAGGCTTCCGCCAATGGCCGCGAATGCTGAGCCGATAAGAAGAATCACCATCTTGTAACGCCACACCCTGATCCCCACGAACTGGGCCAACAGATTGGACTCCTTGACTGCCTCGGCTATCCTCCCCAGCCGTGACTGTTCTAGCCGGTAAAGGATGAGCAAACTCAAGAGCATGAAAACGAACACAGTGTAATAATAAGGGATCTTCGATAAGGGTCCAAACTCAATTGCTGGAATGCCCGGGATACGAATAGGACCTGGGGCGGGGATAAAGAGGAGACCGGCTGGACCGCCAAAGGGATTTTTGAACCTGACCCAACACAACCTCATGACTTCGCCAAAGGCATAAGAGGCGAAAAAGAAGAAAGTCCCAGTCGTCGGGAGACACGGGAGGTAGACAAAGACGGCAATGAAAGCTGTTATCAAGACCGCCAGGGGCAGAGCTACCCAGAAAGAAAGACCGAGTTTCATCGCCAGCAGGGCTGAGGCATATCCTCCCATGCCCATAAGCGGGACATGAGCAAAGGACCATTCGCCCATGGTGATTGTGAAACGAAGGCTGGCGGTCACGATGATGTAGATCCACATAAGGATGAATACATGCATCCAATATGGGCTTTGTGTGAACACGGGTAACAAGCCGAAAGCCACAATCACGGCGGCAATACCGACCTTTTTTCCCAAGAGATTCCTACGCTTCATAACCGAGTAAGCCTTGGGGTCTCACGATCAGAATAACACCCAAGATAGCCGCAGCACACATAAGGGCAGCGATGGGATCCACCAGGGTAGAAACGAAGCTCTTGATGTACCCCATGATAAATGCCGCAAGTATTGTGCCTGGTAGACTCGTTCGTCCTCCCAAACAGACCACAATGAACCCTTCCCATGCCAGAGGTGGGCCCAAAAATGGATTCACCACGAAAATTGGAGCCAGAAGTCCTCCAGCCGCAGCGGCCATAGCTCCCCCTATTCCCATCGCCAAAGAGCACACCGTGTCGATGCTGACTCCCTGCAAAGCGGCTCCATCCGGATCCTGCATCACAGCACGCATGGCACGCCCATACCGACTCCATCTGAGAAAAACGTAAAACACGACAATCACAACGAGCGATATGGGGATGATCATCAGCCTTTCCACAGAGAGTGTCACACCAGCGATCTTGACAAGCCCAGGGAAGACGGACTCAACACCTTTGTCTTTTACGCCAAAGAAGCTAATGATGGACACTTGTAAGACGAATATCAGTCCAGTGGACATGATGAAACTGGGGATATGGTATCCTCGCATCGGTTTGAAGAAGATACGCTCAAGAGTTATGGCGAGGCTGGCCACAAATGCCATGGCCAGGGCAAGGGAAGCCAGATAATTGATGCCTAATTCCTCAAAGAAAAACCAGACAGCAAAAGCACCGATCATGTATAGCTCGCCATGGGCGAAGTTTATGATGTGCATGATGCCATAGACCAAAGTCAACCCGGTGGCGAAAAGCGATAACTGGAATCCGAGCATAGTCCCGTTAGCGAACATCTGGACGAATTGAGCGAAAGTCATCTTCTCCAGATCACCCCCTTTCTCAACGGGAAGGCACGCGTCCCATAGGTGAGACAGACGCACCTTCCCGCGTAAGTCAGGTCAGGAAGTCTCCTTGGCCTTTTCTGCCCTGAGGATTTCACGAATAAAGGGGACCGTATCTTCCCAGGATACTGTAGTCACGACAACCTCTTTTCCGTTCTTGATCTGGTTGATAGGCAATGGGGTCGAAAGGATCGAATTGATGCCATAAAGTTCTTCTCCGACCCATCTCACTGTCCCGTAAAGCCCCTCCATGGTGAATCCAGGACTCCGCCAGACTTCGACAACCTTGGTCGTGTCGATGCTGTCGGCTGCCTCGATGCCCTGCTTGATATAAAGCACGTCATTATAGTATTCAAGGCTCCACGCATCCTGTGTGCCGTACTTGTCGAGGTATTTTTGGCCGACCTTGCGCATCTCGGGCGTGTAGGCAAACCCGATATAATCCGCCGTCCCTGACTGAATCAAGCCCTCTGCAGCCTCTGGCCCAGCGATCTTAAGAACCATCGACGTATCTGAGCCATGGTCGGCGATGTAGTGGCCCTTATAGCCCAATTCCCACGCCTGTTTCTGCACCAAGGCGAAGTCTCCCGGAGGAGTCCTGCTGGCATTAATGGCATCGGGCTTTAAAGCCATGACCTTGGTGAGCATAGGATAGAAATCTTTCGTGCCTTCCGGGACAAACACAATATCCAGTATCTTTAAACCGGCAACCTCCGCGTATTGGCGGGACAGCTCAGCCGCCTCATGCCCTGTCTCATTGTCTGGCTCGAACACGACAATCGTTTTCGTGTCAGGGTAGAGCTTGTTCAGGGCACCCCAGGCCGCAGGGGCGAACTGGTCATTTATTTGGACGGCTCTAAAAGTATAGTAATCAGTCGCCCTGGGGCGTGATGCACCGCAGTGCATCATGATAACTTTGTTCGCCTCAGTGATAGGGTTGACAATCTTCTCAGTTCCAGAACTCATGGGGCCGACGATATACTTCACCTTGTGCTGATGGATCAGCTTGTTAAAAGCGGCTAGCCCGACACTCGGGGAGAACTCGGTATCCTCACTGATGACCTCGATTTTGTAAGTTTCGCCCCCGGCACGAATTCCACCTGCCTTGTTGATATCATCCGCTGCCAGCCTCACCCCCCGATCCACGGGAACCCCCCACGGCGCCCCACCTCCTGAGAGAGGCTGAGGGACACCGATCTTCAGCACCCCCGCACCGCACACCACGGTCGTTGCTGAGAAAACCACAGCCAGAATCACCGTTCCCAAAACAAGTTTCCTTTTCATGATAGACCCTCCTTGCTTCGTTGGTTTTGCTTTTCCCACAAGAGTTGTCCGAAAAACCATCACCTCCTTTCTCCGTGATCCTCATTCAAGCCTTCTTGTCAAATCCATTCACACGACCTGCAGCATTATGTTCATGCTACGGCAGCGGCAGTTTACTTATACCATATCTTTGTGCGTCCTGTGTGATGATTCCTAGAAGCTGTAGCTCAAGCAGACTATGGTCTTTCGATCTTCAGACCCGATCG
>WVXP01000174.1:0-8568 GCA_011773445.1 Pseudomonadota bacterium
GGCTTTTCCTCGATTCGGATCACCCTCTCCCCATCCAACACAGGAACCCCAAATCTCTGAGGATCCGGAACTTCTTTCAAAAGAATTTTGGCCCCTTCCTTTTGCTGTTCGAATGCCTTGACTGCTTTCATAATATTCTTCTCAATGATATTGTCCCCAAGGACAATACACACCTTATTTCCAGAGGCAAAGAATTCCGCAAGCCCCAGCGCCTCGGCGATCCCCCCTTCGCCCTCCTGATACGTATAGTTAACGTGCTCGAGACCGAAGTCCCTACCGTTCCCCAGAAGCTTTAGAAAATCACCAGCGCTATTTCCACCCGTAACGATCAAAATGTCGGTTATTCCCGCATTGATCAGGGTTTTGAGGGGGTAATGGATCATGGGGGCATTGTAGACTGGAAGCAGATGTTTGTTAGTCACCTTTGTCAAAGGGTGGAGCCGGGTACCCAACCCTCCGGCAAGAACGATACCTTTCATAAAATGCCTCCTTGTACGATATATTGAGGATCCCTGGTCATAGAATAATATCAAAAAGCCTCTTTTAGGGAACCCAGACCAACAAGCGATATGGTCAGTCTGAAGTTGATCTCTTCTTCTCGACTTCTGTCAAAGGAGCGATTTATGTCTTCCACCGAAAAAGTCACATCCCAACACTGAGACCGGTAGGTCAGGCCACCCACGGTTTCAACTCGAATGTCGTTGAAGAGGTCGTATCGGTAAGATGCAAAAAGATTAGCCCGGCCCAACAATCTGATCTGAGCAGAGAGATTGATCTGCTCCAGCTTGTCTTTTGTGAATTGGTATTCCACGGTCGAGGAATCACCCCTGGAATCAGAGAGAGTGGCAACCGTATTATGAAGAACAACCTGATCCTGGATCAGACTATATTGGGCATTGCTCCGCAAATAGAAAAATGGGAATGGGGAAAACCATAGTTGTCCTCGGATATTCGACAATTGTCTCTCCGGGGAATCTTCTCCAGGGAAAATGGGATCCCCGAGACTGTAGCTTTGCGACACATCCAATCTGAGCAGTCGGCGGATCTCTGAACCGGACTGAGTCTGAACTTTCCCATCGATAAAATTGGCCAGCCCATAAGTGATCAGGCTCGTGTATGGAATCCGATCTCTTTCATCAAAAAATGGGAGGTCATCCTGATCAACCCGTGGAATAAAGGTGTATCCCACCGTTGGTTCAATCCGATGCTTGACCCTCTCGTATCTCAATGATGGCGTTTCGAAGACTCGAGAAACCGCTGTGGACAGAACAGCTCCGAGTTCTGGGAGGGTTCTGGTCTCAAAATCGGTCTCCCCACTCGGTTCATCATCTTCCCAGTAAAGGGTCTCCCTCAACCCTGCCAATGGGAGAAACTCCAACCATTCCAGAGGCCGAAAAGGCAGAGATATCTCGGGGAAGAACTCGAGGCGACTTCCCCTGACCCCCTCGAGTCTCCAGAAGTTGGTATAGGAGATTTCACCTCCGGCATAAACCGGTATTTTCCAGAGCGGTTGATCGAAAGCTGAGAAGGTGATTTCGGGAAGTCTCTGAAGGGTGCTATCGTTGTCTTTGATTGTGAGGTCGTCAAAGTAAGAAAACTCCCCCACCAAGTTGAACTCAGGCCACATCCGACCCCCAAAAAATGTGGACTCGAGTTGTCGATTTGTTCTGACATCGATGAATCTTTGGGCTGTAGGATCCTCTGGAAAATCTTCTTCAAAGTCGAAGGGATAGTCATTGTCACTGACGATGTTTATGTTCCCCTTCGCATAAAAACCGAGGGGAAGCTGCCGTTGCTCGTGACGGAGAAAGGCGGCCCAACGGTTTTCATCTTTTACCCGGTCGTCAATAAAATAGAAATTGGCCTGTCCCTCGGTGTTTTTGGAGGGGGCATAACGAAATTCCCCTCCTTCCTTCAGGCCCCTGTCTCCTAACCAATTGAGATAGATCGTGGCGTCTTTGTCCTGGTCAATGGCCCAAAAAAAGGGGAGATAAACCTCTTCGCCGAATTCGCTCGAATACCCGAATTCGGGGATCAGGAAGCCAGTCTGTCTTTTGGTTTTCACGGGATATACGCCTATAGGCAGATATCCCACCGGGATCTCTCTCACGTTGAAGAAGGAATGCCGTGCAACTGCATAGCCTTCGATTGTTAGATCGACACGTTTCGCCTTGAAGATCCAGTCCGGTGAATCACCGCCGCAAGTGGTAAATGTCGCATCATGGATGCGGTATTTCTTCGGTCCGAGTTTCTCGACCCTTTTCCCGGTGATGTGAAAATTCTCTCGGGTAATCAGCCGAGCATTCTCAACGACACCCGTTTGTGTCTCCAGATTGACGCGCATCCGATCGCACCGAAGCAGGTCATCTCCATCGGTGAATTCGACATTTCCTATTGCCTCTGCAATTTGGGTATCCGCATAGAAATCAACCGCATCTGAGGTGAGCCGAACTTCCCCTCTCCGAATCTCCACATTACCCCGGGCCTGGTAAAGATTCTCCTCCCTCAGATGAATCAACTGATCAGCCTTAATTTCAATCGGCCCTGCCGCTTCACGGATTGTTTCATCCACGGCCTGCCCCCGAGATAGGCTCGTGGAGAACACAAAGGGCACCATCACTATCAATATCAGGCAAGATCTTGCCATCATCTCTGGGCTCTTTGTCCCTCTTATTTCTTCCGCCTCGTCCATCCTATTGGCATACGAGCAGGTGGGCCTTTGCCTCTCCGATGGTGTAGAACGATCCGGCCACGCAGATCAGATCATTACTACCTGCCATGGACAGGAGAGTATCAAGCCCCTCAGCGACGTCCGGAATGACCCGCCCCCTTCCTCCGGCAGTCTCGACGGCTTTCAAAAGGCGCTCCGGAGGTGCAGCTCGATCTTGCTTAGGCTGGGTGAGCACCAATTCGTCCGAAAGAGGGACAAGAATCGATATGATCTTTTCGACCTCCTTGTCCTTCATGATTCCGAGGAGGAAATAGCATCGATCATAAGAAAAACCCTGGGACAACGCCTCGCTCAACGCCTGCGCGCCCGCTGGATTATGAGCTCCATCCAGGACCACCCATGGTCTGGTCCGAACAACTTCCAGACGACCGGGCCAATTGACCTGTTCGAGTCCCCGATAAATTGACTCACGAGTGACCGGGTAACCAGCCTCCTCCATAGCCTCAAGGATTTCCATTGCCATTGTAGCGTTTGCGATCTGATGTCCACCCAATAAATTGACCTTGATCCCTGAAAAATCCCATTGTCTCCCTTTAAACCTGAAAATCCCGGATCCCGCTGCTTCGCCAGAAAAATCCCTTCCCATAAGATAGAGAGGCGCGCCTTTTTCTCGGCAGATATTTTCGAGCTCTCGGAGAATTTCCTTTTGCGTGACACCGGTCACCAGCGGGATTCCAGCCTTGATAATCCCCGCTTTTTCCCGCGCAATTCCGATCAAAGTGTCGCCTAAGACATCTCGGTGTTCAAATGAGACATTCGTGATCAGAGTGACCACGGGTGTCACCACGTTGGTTGAATCCAGTCTCCCGCCAAGACCAACTTCGACGACAGCCAGATCGACCTCTGCCTCTGCAAAGCAAAGAAAAGCCATGGCCGTGGTGAAATCAAAAAAAGTGAACTGCTGTGGAATCTTGGCGTCTTCAATCTCTTTTTTGATTCTCGCCGTCATCGTCGCCACTTCGGCCTCAGAGACACTTAGTCCGTTGATCTGAATCCTCTCTGTAAAGGATAAGATATGAGGAGACGTGTAGAGCCCCACCCGATATTCATTCTCCCGAAGAACAGAGGCTATCATGACGGCCACCGAACCCTTACCATTCGTGCCTCCGATATGAATGACTTTCAAAGCCTCATGGGGATTGCCAAGGGTTTGGAGGATTCCTTCGATGTTGGAGAGGCCGAAAATCATCCCAAACCGCTGGAGTCCGTAAAGATAGTCCAGAGATTCAAGAAATGGTTTGTTCTCCATAGAGTGGCTCAACACACAACAGGGCCCAGGAAGAATCTCGCCATCCCTCATCGTCCACGCGCGGACCAGCCTGCCACGCAAAAACACGGTCGCCTATGTGGATTGGCAAAGTTCTTCCAGGACGACCCTCAGGACCTCTACCGCTTTTTCCATATCCGAAATGTGGATATGTTCTTCAATGGTGTGCTCTCTTTTCGTACCCATCCCCAAGATGGCCATCTGAATTCCCTTTTCATTGAAAATGGAGGCGTCTGTCCCTCCGGTGATCATCCGCGTCTTGGGCTTCAGGCCACAGCGTTCCATAGCCCTCTTGGCGATCACCACAGGAGGGGCGTCCTCAGGAATCCTCATGGACCGATAGCTCATCTCCATCCTAATCTCTGCTGAGGCGCCATAGGCCTTTGCCCCTTCCTCAAATAGTTCCGTCATGGCCGTTGCCTGACGCACGCACTTTTCATGGTCAAGGCTTCGGCATTCCGCCAGGATCAGGGCTTTTTCCGGAATTGCATTTCGGACCGTTCCTGCCTCGATGGTCCCCACATTCGCCGTGCTTTCGTGGTCCAGCCTCCCCAATTTCATCCTGGATATACTGTGAGAGGCAGCTTGGATGGCCGAGATCCCCCTTTCGGGCTCCATACCTGCATGGGCTCCCTTCCCCTTGATTTCTACATCCATCAACACGTGGGATGGTCCGCCTACGATGATGGTGTCGATGTCGTTACTGTCGATTAAAAACCCTGCCTTTGCCTTCAGCCGAGAAACCTCAAACTGCTTTGCCCCGACGAGGCCGAGTTCCTCTTCCCGAGTCACAATCCACTCGATAGGGGGATGCCTTTTGACCGATCGTAAGGCCTCCAAAACCTCTGCGATCCCTGCCTTATCGTCACCCCCAAGGATGGTGTCTCCTCCTGATCGGATGATGTCATTCTCGAGAATTGGGTCTATGCCAGACCCAGGTTTTACCGTGTCAGCGTGATTACTGAACACGATGTGCTCCTTGCGCGTGCAATCCTTGGCCTCAATTCTGGCGAGGAGATTTCCATAGTTATCGATTTCACACCGACCACCTAGATCCTCCTCGATGATTTCTCGCAGTTTGGCGATGAAAAACTGCTCGTTTCCCGATTCACTGTCGATTCTCACGAGATCCATAAATGACCTGACGAGTCTCTCGTTCACGGATATGAGCCTCCGATCCAAAGGAGTATCACGATGATTGAGATCGATGCTAACAGAATGGGTAGGACAATGCAAACGGAGAGAAAGCTATACCCCTTAACGATCACGGGGAAATCAGAAGCCAGAGTGAGTCATGAACGGACAGTTCTTCATTTTTGAGAATCAACGATTGAAGGTGAATAGTATCCCTTCCAGAACCGATCCACCGATCGCCCTCGCCTTGTCCGAGATCGTAAAACAGGCATCGCGGTTGCCGCGGGGGTCCACATCGCCAGACTTTAGACCCTTCTGGACCGAAGTGCCATCCCGAAGGATACCCCGAAGGACTCCCGAAATACGGGACTTCATCGGCACACCCTTGACGAGTGCGACCGTCTCGTTTTCTTCAACGAGGTCGCCAATCTTCTTTAGAGGTTCGAATCTGCCCGTTTCCGGGGCTCTAAGCACCCTTTCGACCGAATAGCCCTCGATTTCTCCGGGAGTCCCGGTATCCGGCTCAGCCGTTCCCTCCCAGATCAATCTGCCCAGATTGTGTCCACGGTTGGTCTCTATGACGAGATGGACGTTTTTCCCAGCATGGAACCCTGGGCCCAGACCGATGACGAGGGAGGCGTCCCCAAGCCGGGTACCCAGGTTTCTCTTTGCGAGAATGGCGTCGACCACAACGTGAGGCCTCAGAAATTTCTTGACGACAGCCTCGGGGTCCACGAGCACGGGGATCTTACCCTTTGACCAAGTGGGTTTAATGGCTTCCACGTCGATGACGCGCTTCGCCGAAATTCCCTCCACGGTCTTTTCACCATCATGCAGAGCCTCACAAAAGGAAACCTCCCGGCGAATAGCCAGGGGATTGGGTACTTCTGTCATGCACACAGAAAGATGGGCACGCCACAACCTGTGAGCCACGCCGGTTGCCATTTCCCCCGCTCCGCGAATGAGTACGACAAGGTCGGAGAGTTTGGCCGTCTTCATCTCTTTATCCTTTTTCTATTTTGGGCTCTTCAGCCACAAGACCTTTGATTTTTTCATAATCCTCCCAAAGATCAATATCGCTGACCACACCCGGGGAGTCAACGGCAATCTCAAGAAGATCGTCCCCATGGGCGTCGACGATTTCTCTGCCTCCAATGTCTCCTCTCAGCATCAAGAGTGCTTTCTCATATTTTTTCAGATTGAAGATCACCGGGTGACCTCGCTTACCTCGGTAGGTTGGGCAGACAATTCCCTTCTGGGTATTCCGATAGGCATCGATGATTTGATCAATCGTGCCTGAGCTCATCAAAGGCTGATCGCCCAGGACGATGAGAACGCCATGGGATCCTGGATCGATGTGCTTCAGTCCTTCCCGTATCGAGGCTCCCATACCTTCATGATATTCGCGATTATGAATCACGAGCACGTCTCTCCCTCGGAGCCTCTGCCGAACCCTCTCCCCCTCATATCCAACCACCACGATGATCCTGTCCACCCTCGAGGCCAAAAGAGCATCCACAACCCGCTCGAGAACCGTCTCTCCACCCAAGTCAAGTAGAAGCTTATTCATTCCAATTCTCGTCGACTGGCCGGCAGCGAGAACAACGGCGGAAATCTTCATGAGTTCATCCCATGTTAGCCAATTATATGAGGTGTGAAGCAGGTCGCTCCACACGACTGACGATAACGACGAAGACGCCCATTCCCCTCTCTAAAACAGGCTCGACGACTCTAGGGGTCGAATCCTTGGGTCTCCCCGTCGCAGCCGTTCCGTGAGAAGGCAGTACCGTCTCTGAATCTGGTCGTTCTTTATAGCGATCGACAACCCCTTCTTTGTTCCCACCAATATGACCAAGCGCTTCGCCCGGGTTATGGCAGTGTAAAGTAGATTCCTCTGAAGCATCACAAAATGCTGGGTCAGTATAGGCACAACGACCGCAGGGTATTCGCTTCCCTGAGATTTATGAACTGAAGTGGCATAAGCCAAAACGATCTCATCCAGATCGCCAAACGCATACACCACAGGATGATCCTCGAATCGAACCTCGAGTTCGCGGTTGAGATGATCAATTGAGACGATTCGTCCAATGTCGCCGTTGTAAACATCACGCTCGTAGTTGTTTCGAATCTGCATGACCTTATCCCCAATCCGAAAGAAGCTTCCCCCTCGCTGGAGGGATTCGCCTTTCGGGTTGAGCAAGGCCTGAAGCTCCCGGTTGAGGTTTGACACACCAATGATCCCCTTGTGCATTGGGCTCAGAACTTGAATGTCATCCACGGGATGAAAACCGAAACCCTCAGGTATCCGCTTATGGCAGAGATACTTGATTGTATCGAGAGCTTTTTCAGGTTCGTCACGATGGATAAAATAAAAGTCACTCTGCCCTGACTTTTCGAAATAAGGAAAATCTCCTCCGTTCACTCTGTGAGCATTCACAACGATCAGGCTTGTCTGTGCCTGGCGAAAGATCTCGGTCAATCGCACCACCTCTATTCGCTTCGATTCGATGACATCCCGCAGCACACTTCCAGGACCGACTGAGGGGAGTTGATCCACATCACCCACAAGAATCAGGGATCCTTCCGGCGGTAGGGCCAGCACGAGGTGATACATCAAGGCGATGTCGATCATCGAGGCCTCATCGATGATCACGAGTCCGGTGTTCAAGGGCCGGTGCTGATCGCGCTGGAACCGGCCATGCCTGGGACTGTATTCGAGGAGTCGATGGATCGTTTTGGCATCGTGCCCCGTGGCCTCAGAGAGTCTCTTGGCGGCCCTTCCCGTAGGAGCTCCGAGAAGGACCCGGGCACCCGCAGTCTCATGGACCCGAACAATACTTTTGAGAACCGTCGTTTTACCTGTGCCAGGCCCCCCTGTGATGACAAGAACCCGGCAAGCCAGGGACTTCTTCAGAGCCTCCCTTTGCCCAATCGCGAGATGGATGACCCCCATTTCTTCTGCCTGCTGGAACACCCCATCTAGCGAAATCTCTCGGGCGTCCAAGGGCCTTGAGACCAGGTCGACCAATCGCTGGGCCACCTCTGTCTCGGCTGTATACAGTTGTTTGAGATAGACGGGTCGTTCTGCCCTCTCCTCGATGACAATCCGCTGGGCCCTTGCGAGGCTGTCAAGGGCCTGATCCAGAATAGGTCTATCAATACTCAGAATCTCCTGGGCCTTCTCGATCAGAGGTTCTCTATAATAGAAGCAGTGCCCCTCTTCCACCAGTTCGTTAAGAACATGGAGGATACCGGCTTCCGCCCTGACCTGTGAGTTGGGGTCAACCCCCATGTTCTGTGCAATTCTGTCGGCTGTCCGAAACCCTATGCCGTAGATATCTGTGGCCAGGCGATAGGGGTTCTCGTTGACTATCGAAATGGTTTTGTCTCCGTATTGTTTAAAGATCTTTATGGCATAGGTCGGACTCACGCCATG
>WVXP01000174.1:8618-12401 GCA_011773445.1 Pseudomonadota bacterium
CCCAGATAGCGCTCGATGCCCTCGAGTGTCGCCGGCACCAGGGAGAGATAGCTTTCGGCCTTGAATTGGAGGCCATAGCGCTTGTCTGAAATCCACTGACCCGTCATCCGGACCATTTCACCCGGGCTCGTCCCCCCCAGGTTCCCAACCGCAGTGACAATTCGCATTCCGTCTTTTTCCCTCAGCCTCACCACAGCATAGCCGGTTTCCGGGCTTGCGTAGACAATCCGCTCAACAGTTCCTTCGAGGGTGGTCTCATCTAAGTTCATGTTGCCTCAAGGTTATGAAATCACCAAAAAAGCCGCTTTTCCCTGCTCAGAAGCTTTTTTTGAGCTGTCAGCTGTCCGTTGTCAATCGTCAGTTCTAACTACCAATTCACGTCATTCGATTGGAAATCAAATTCCCTGCGCCCGTTACTTGAATAGCCGTGGATGCGTCAATCCTAATCTTCATACAACGAACCACGGACCACGAGCAAAGACTTTTGGCTCAGAGCTTCCTTTTTCCGCTTTCAGACCTATCGGCGTGTGCTGCCTGAGATTAACAAGGAGGAGAAGGCGGGTCAAGGTCTCCAAAGCAGAAGCTGTACGGACCATCTGAGAGTGGCACGTAGACCGGAGGGTTACTATGAACCTCGAGTCCTGTAAGGCGGGATGGTCCTCAAGCCTCTGAAGGGTTAGGACGGAAGTTTGACTTTTTCAGCGCGGAAACTGTAAACTTGACCGTCATGAAAAGATCTATCCTGCCTTGGATCATCCTCGTTCTCTCATTACTTTACCCCAATCACGCCCTATGGGGACAAGACTTTCCCAAACCCAAGGGCCTCGTGAACGACTTTGCTGAGGTAATCCCTCAGAGTGAGAGACAGAGGATGACTATCCTGGCCACTGAGGTCCTTCAAAAAACCGCGACTTCGGCTGTCGTTGTGACCGTGCCAACTGTCGGAGATTCAGATATCGAGACCTACGCGAACGAACTCTACGAGGCCTGGGGAATTGGCAAAAAGGGCGAGGACAAGGGAGTGCTCATCCTTCTCGCATTAAAGGAACGAAGGATACGGATCGAAACCGGGTATGGGGTTGAAGGGATTCTACCAGACGGCCGTGTAGGAGAGATTCTGGACACATATGCGATTCCCCTCCTTAAGAAAGAACAATATGGCAAGGGACTTTACAATGCTTTAGCGGTCGTGAGCGCGGTCATCGCAAAAGATGCCAATGTCGAACTGACCGGCAAGATCAAAGTCTACAGGGCCGATCGACGTGTGCCTCGTCGAATCGGCTTCGGCTCCCTGATATTCATCATTCTCATTTTATCCTTCTTTCTTCGGAGAGGGAGAGGTGGTCTTCTCCCGCTTTTGCTCCTGAGCTCTATGGGAGGAAGAGGCGGATTCGGGGGAGGGTTCGGAGGATTCAGTGGCGGATTCGGAGGATTTGGTGGTGGCATGAGTGGTGGGGGTGGCGCCACCAGGGGGTTCTAGACGAGGAAGGAGCCCCCGGCCCCGCGGGATCTGAGCCCAGAGGCTGAACAGGAGTAGGAAAGCATGTCAAGGATACCCAAGGAACCGGAAGAGATCTTTCAGGAGTTTGCTGAGGATTACCAGGCCATTTTCGGAAACGATCTGAAATCGATCATCCTATACGGAAGCGGGGCCCGGGGAGAGTACATGCCCAAGAAGTCGGACCTCAACTTCCTCATTGTCATCACTGAATCGGCCATGGACCGGCTCCGTGAGGCCCTCCCTTTGATCGGGAAGTGGCGAAAGCGGCGCGTGAACATCCCTCTCTTTCTGACAGAGGAGTATATCGCCTCGTCTCTAGACGCATTCCCCGTGGAATTTTTGAATCTTAGTGACAGTCACGTACTCGTCTTCGGCAAGGATATTTTGGGGGAACTCTCCTTTGACAAGAAGAACATCCGACTCCAGTGTGAGCGCGAATTGAAGGGCAAACTCCTTCTTCTGCGAGAAGCCTACCTCGACTCAGAGGGAAAGGCTCGAGGTCTCGGACAGGTCGCTTCTGCCTCTCTGACTAGTTTCCTCTCGCTCTTTCGGGCCCTTCTCTTTCTGCGAGACCGAGAGATTCCTCGACGCAACAGTGACCTTATTTCAACTGCGGCAAAAGAGCTAGGATTTGATGAGAGTCCGTTTACAGATCTTTTGAGGGTCAAGGAGGGGACGGTGAAACTCCCCCGAGAAAAAATGGAGGAAACCGTTGAGGTGTACATGAGGACAATTAGAGAGATATGGAAAAGGGTAGACCAACTAGAGATGGAGGAGGGGTAAGTATGAAGAAGTCTCTGATCGTCATCGGCGTCATTGCACTGATCGTCTTGATCTTCTTTCTTTCTATCCGCGGCACATACAATCGCCTGGTTGGTCTGGACGAAGGGGTGAAGACGGCATGGGCTCAAGTCGAAAATCAGCTTCAGCGCCGTCTCGACCTGATTCCCAATTACGTCGAGACTGTGAAGGGATATGCGAAGCAGGAGAGAGAGGTACTGATTCAAGTGACTGAAGCTCGGGCGAAAGTGGCGGGCGCAACCTCTGTGGAGGGAAAGATCGGGGCCAACAATGAACTCAGCTCTGCCCTCGCAAGGCTTTTGGTGGTCGTTGAGCGTTACCCTGATCTCAAATCCAACCAGAACTTCATGCGTTTGCAGGATGAACTGGCAGGCACGGAAAACCGTATCGCGGTGGAACGGCGACGCTATAATGAAGCTGTCCGTCTGTACAACACAAAGATTCGGAGTTTTCCCACCGTCCTTTATGCCGGCATGTTGGGGTTTGGAAGGGCCGACCTTTTCCAGGCTCCTGAAGGCGCGAAGGAACCCCCCAAAGTCACGTTCTAGAAACTATTTGCCGAATCAGAGTGACCCGATGGTATGATCCATGGGTACCGAAAGGTTTCCGAGGGAAAAGGTCAAGGGGATCCAGGATAAAGGTTAAGGGAGAAGTCCCTCTTCCTTTCACGTCTGTTCTCTCCTGAAGCGGTTCCCAATGGGCTCTTGCCCAAATAGCTCTGGAACAATTGGATGACGGCTTTGTAAGATTATTACATCAGAAAGTGGGGAGGGAAGCTCTGAGCCAAAAGTCGTCGCTCCTGGTTCGTTGTCCGCTTTCATCAGACAAAAATCGAGAGAAGCAATTCGGGCAAGAGCCCGTGAAGACCCGACCTTGGAGAAAAGAGATGGCTGAGCTGAAACAGATGTATCGGCGCATTATGGATGACCATTTCCCTGACAAGATGACGATCACCTTTGGTGATCAAAAACTCCTTTACAAGAAACGGACCTGGAAAATTCCTGACGAGAAAAGTGGCGAACTGATCGAAAAAGGCCTTCGTTACGGTGAAAACCCGGACCAGGAAGCCGCCCTCTACGAACTGGTTAATGGCAACCTGGTTCTAGGTGAATGTACTTTTATCGAGCCAGGGCATGGCCTCGTGAGTTCACTGGAAGAAAAGGATCTACTTCAATTCGGTAAGCATCCGGGGAAAATCAATCTGACCGATGTTGACAATGCGCTCAACATTCTGAAATTCCTCACCAGGAGGTCCGCCGCGGTGATCATGAAGCACAACAACCCCTGCGGGGCCGCCTATGGTGACACACTGCCAGAGGCCTATGAGAGGGCCAATATGGCTGATCGAATCGCTGCATTCGGGGGCTGCGCAGCCTTTAACCGCGCCCTGGACAAAACCACCGCCGAAATAATCAGCCAGAACTATCTGGAGGTTGTGGTGGCTCCTGAATTCGAGGAGGGGACGTCTGACATTCTGAGTA
>WVXP01000174.1:12488-13961 GCA_011773445.1 Pseudomonadota bacterium
ATTTATGTCAAAGATGGCGCTACCGTTGCGATCGGAACGGGCGAACAGGATCGGGTCGGAGTGGCCGAAATTGCCATTTTCAAAGCTTATACCAAATGCGCTGACGCTCTGTGTTTCAAGACTCAAGGCATTCCATACAAGACACTTGAGGCCGAGATCCTAGAGGAGAAACGCTCCGCCAATGATAAAGACCAGATCGAAGCGCAGGTTAGGGACATCCGGGCAGGTCTCAAAGGGGCCGTCATGGTGTCTGACGCGTTCTTCCCGTTTCGTGATGGTGTCGATGTCGCTATTGCGGAGGGAATCACCGGGGTCATCCAGCCAGGCGGATCAGAACGTGACTATGAGGTCATCGAGGCCTGTAACGCGGCCGATCCTCAGGTCACGATGGTGTTCACGGGGCAGCGAGCCTTTAAACACTGATGAGGGAGAAAATACTGCTGCCTCTTCGTTCCCATGCCCCCGGGATGGCCTTTTCCAGCCGTTTTTCTCTTTCCTTTCTTGCTACAATTCTCCAAGTCTAGTAGGATGAAAAGCGGCAGAATCGTGCCATTTCAGGAGACTTAGAGGCTGCAATGGGGGTATTCCAATGCACAAAAGACAAATTATCGTTCTCGGTGTTATCCTTGCCTTGATGACGTCTTTTTCCATCGTTTGCGCCGACGAAGAGACAAAGATATCGACTCTTGAGGTCGTCGGTCACGCTAAGATCATGGCGAAACCAAATACTGCCACCCTTTCTTTTGCCGTAGAGACGAGCGCCAAAAACGCTCAGGAGGCTGTGCAGGAAAACGCTAAGCAGACCGAGATGTTATTGGAGGTTCTCAGAAGAACCTTGGCCAAAGAAGACCGGTTGAACACCTCAGGTTATTCCGTCTCTCCCGTGTATCAAAAAGAAAACCGAATGCGCGTTGCCGGGTATCGCGTGACGAACACGGTCATGGTGGAGACGAAACATTTTGCTGGACTCGGCGCGCTTATTGATGAGGCGGCCAATGCCGGGGCGAATCGGATGGGAGGTCTCCGATTCAGCCACGACCGTGAAGAGGAGCTCCGGGCACAGGCTGCGGTCGAGGCTGTTCATCAAGGGATGAGAACGGCTGAGAAATTGGCAAAAGCGGCTGGAGTCACCATCAAAAGAATGCTGAAGATGAGCTACTCACCCAGGGAACGTATCTTTCCCATGGCAGAGGCCAGAGCTTTACAGGCTCCGAGCCCTCGAACCCCAATCGAAATCGGAGAAATTCCCATCGATTCCAGCGTTACGATCGTTTTCGAGGTTAACTAATCTTCTGTTGTACATGCCACTCGGTTCTCACAATGATCAGTAACCTGGTAGTTTTGGCTCAGAGCGCCTAGCGTACCGCCTTCTGCTCGATCCAGATCTTGCGGGGATTCATCAACGAAGAGGAGGCTCTGCGAGATGACAGATGCAACCGTAGAACTCATTCGCGAACTCACCGAGGCATCGGG
>WVXP01000174.1:13968-22675 GCA_011773445.1 Pseudomonadota bacterium
CCGCTAGCCCCCGCGTCATGCTTGCGGGACACATGGACGAAATCGGATTTCTGGTCAAGCTCTTTACTGACGAGGGTTTTATCAAATTCAGTCCTCTGGGCGGTTGGTGGAGCCACGTGATGCTCGCCCAACGCGTGGTCATCAAGACCCGAAAGGGCGACATCTGGGGCATCATTGGCTCAAAACCGCCGCACATTCTGACAGAAGAGGAACGAAAAAAGCTACAAGAGCCCAAGGATATGTACATCGACGTGGGTGCGACTTCTGCGGACGAAGTAAAGGCCCTTGGCATTCGCCCCGGAGATCCCATCATTCCAATCTGTCCCTTTACCCCCCTAGGAACGGGAAAGACTTACATGGCCAAGGCCCTGGACGACCGTCTCGGGTGTGCCCTGTTCATCGATGTGATCAAGAAACTCGTCAGAGAAAAACATCCCAACACGGTCTTCGGCGTCGGTACGGTCCAGGAAGAGGTGGGCCTTCGCGGGGCACAGACGAGCTCCTGGATTGTCGAACCGGATGTCGGACTCACGATGGAGATCGGGATCGCCGGAGACGTGCCAAATGTCAAGAAAGAAGAGGTCCAGGAGAAACTCGGTAAGGGGCCGGTCATTGTAATCCGCGATGCAAGCATGGTTCCCAATCTCCGCCTCCGTGATCTCGTTGTGACCACCGCCGATGAGCTAAAGATCCCTTACCAGTTCGAACTTCTCGAGGGCGGTGGCACAGACTCGGGAGCCATTCATCTCCATCGGCAGGGAGTCCCAAATCTCGTCATCGGGGTGCCGACCCGACATATTCATAGCCACGCCGGCATCTTTCATCGCGAAGATTATGACCATGCAGTAAAACTCGTCACTGCCGTAGTCAAAAGACTTGATGAAGAGACAGTCACGAGTCTCACCGAGTAGTCGAAAACCGCGGCGAGGGCCGAAATACCCTTTGCCACGGCCAGATCGACCTACTTGTGATTCAGCCGGTCAGTTCCGCTCATCTCCCAGCCGTGGATCCTTGAAAAGAAGGAACCCACAGTCTCGGTTTATTTGAAACGCAAATCAAAGCTTTTTGGTCACCTTTTCACGCAGGAGTTCATCTTGATAGTTATTAAAGGCGGCCTCCTCGGGGTAAGATAATAGGGATTGACTCTATCACTAACCCCAAAACACGAGAGGAGGCCTAAGATGAGATTCTATTGTGGTATTGATTTACATGCAAGGGATTGTTTTGTGTGTGTCATCGATGATCAGGATAAGATCCATCTGAAGTCCAAGGTGCCGAATCATCTTCCAAACATTTTGGACCGGCTTGGGCGTTCTCTACGCGGCCTCAGTGGTGGTGGAATCGACTCCGAACTGGTATTCGCTTGTAGACGGTCTCGGGGAGGCTGAATTCGAGGTGAAGTTAGCCCACACGATGGGTCTTTTTATGATCATCGGGGCTAAAGTCAAAACGGATCGAAGAGATGCCTTTAGCTTGGCGAGACTACTGAGGCTTGGTGCGATCCCTGAGGCCTATATCTACCCCAAGGACCAACGTCCCATTCGGGATCTTCTGCGTCGAAGAAACCGCCTGGTTTTCTTGCGAGCCGCCGTATATGGCGATTTGAGGCGGACTTTACTCCGGTACGGTCTTTCTAGTTACTCCCGGGATGAGATCAAAGGGCTCAGTGAAGCTGAGATTGTCCATCACTTTGAGCATCCCATTGTTCGATCGAGTGGTCAGCTCCAGCTTGAGCGAATCGGTCTTTACAGCCGATAGATCATGGATGTACGGTGCGGATGGCTTCCGCCCCTACCGTGAGGATCGAGTCGGATCGGCAGGGAATGATGGCGGCCAAATCATGATCTCTGCCAACAAATCCCTTTTCAAAGGGAAGAGGAGAAGACTATCCGTTTGACAGGCCGCCTTTAATGGATGTATTCATCAGGGTGCCTCTCTCGCTTGGGCCTGCTTTCCGTCGATGAAGCCTCGTGACCGGGGTCTTATCGGTCAGAGGACTGGCGGTTTGAGATTGTTGAGAGTAACGTTATGAAAGGGCGGCCAGTTCCTTCTCTGCTTTCTTCGCCCAGCCATCAGCACCGCATTCCTTGAAAATATCCCTCGCCTCCTTCAGTTTCTCTTTGGCCTTTGATGGCATGCCTTTTCGTTTATACAATTCGGCATAAAGGGCATAATCGCCTGCCAAAAACCATCTCATGCCATTCCTTTTGTCGGTTTCGATAGCCTCCTTGATCCAGTTCTCCGCATCAGATATGTGCTCCTCGTCGATATTTAGAAGGATCTCACCGATATATCTCGCCATCCAGACTTGAAAGACCTTGAATTTGTTGGCCTTATAATATCGGACCAGCTCACTCAGGTCGACGTCTCGATCTCCTTCTAATACCTTTACTCTCGCTACAGCGACTTCAAACAGTTTCATCATCGAGGGTAACATCTTCCCAGGTTCCAGAATCGAGAGCCCTCTTTGATAGTAATCTTTTGCTTCTTCATATTTTCCCAAATCAAAGTACATATCACCTAATGAAAGAGCTCCCAGGGATCCCCAGACGAGAACACCTGTTCTTTCGCAAAAATCTAGCCCCTTTAGCAGACTGGTTTCTGCCTCATCGAACAATCCCTTGTAATAACAGGACATACCATAAGCGTTAAACGCCGTTCCCTCGACAAACATGGCGCCAATTTCCTTTGCCATTTGTAATGTTTCTTCGCTTATTTGATGGGCGCGATCGATCTTTCCCTGGTAACTATAACTCAGAGATTCGCTAGCCGTCACAATTGGTATCGCAATCAAATCGTTTGCTGCTCTGCTCAAATCGAGGCATTTCACGAGGGACTCGAGACTTCTTTCAAATTCGCAATTATGGCTGAGGTGGCTCCCAAGGTAAAAGCTCGAAAACCACAAGGGCATGTAGAACGACATCGGGTCATCCGCTTTTTCCGAAATCTTAGAGACTTCGTCTAGATGTCCAAATCCTTTCTGATGATCCTCCTCGACCCAGAGACTATACAGCCCAATGGCAATATGAATCCCCGGAAGCCTCTTTTGATAATTCAGCTTCAAAGCCAAATCGACGATGGGAGCGACAGTCTTTTTTGCCTCGACAAGACGACTCGAGGTCGTATAGTAACCCGCAAGAACCGTCCTGGCATCGATGATCTTCCTTTGCGTCGCATCTGTTTTCGGCAATCTCTCCACACAGAAGACTCTTTTCTTGCCATATTCAATCGCATCGCTATAGGAACCCGCCCTCGCAGCCTTTTTGCCTGCCAACTCCGAGTACTCAGCCGCCTTCTCATAATTCTCGCTTCGGATGAAATGTTCCGTAAGAACCCCGCACTGTTCATCGATATTCCCCGTGTATAACCGCTCGATAGCCCGGCCGATCCTCTCATGAAGCTTCCGCTTTCTGCTGGTGAGCAGAGAGTTATAGACCACCTCCCGTGTCAGCGCATGTTTGAAAACGTAGGTCGATTGAGGGTATATCCCTCTCTCATAGATAAGCTCCGAATCCTTGAGAGCGGATAGATGGGCGAGTAACTCCTGCTCAGGAAGGCCTGCGACCCGTTCGATTAGCTCGTGGCCGAACTCCCGCTCGATGACCGACCCCGTGCGAAGCACTTCTTTCGCACCCTCGGGCATCGAATCAACCCGGGCCATAATCACATCCTGGATGGTCGAGGGGATCGTCACGTCCCGAAGATTCTTACCCAAGTGCCATCTGTTATCTTTTTTCTGAATGATCTTCAGATCCTTTAAGGATTTCAGGAGCTCCTCGATGAAAAAGGGGACCCCCTCTGTCTTTTCCAGAATCAACGCCTCCAGAGGCGGATCAAGCTCCTCCGTACCCAGAAGATGAGATACCATCCTGAGGCTTTCCCGGTTGGAGAGCCGATTCAAGTTCAGCTGGCTGTGATACGATCTTCCACCCCAGGTATGCACGAACTCTGGCCTGTAAGTAAAAATCAATAAGACCCTTGCACCCGATATGCTGTCCAGTAGGTCCTTCGCAGACTCTTCGGAGCTTTTGTCAATCCAGTGGAGGTCCTCAACGGCCATGATCAGGGGCCGGATTTCCGAACCCTTGAGGACGACTCGTTTGAGTGCCTCAATGATCCGCTCTTTCCTCGCTTCAGGGCTCAGGGGGATCTTGTCGATACCGCTCTCTTTGACCGCCAAGAGCTCCAAAAGATAGGGAAGCGTTGAGGCTTCATCCACCCCCAATAGGTTCAAACCCTTTTCGACCTTTTCCCTGATCTCGAAATCCCTGTCACCCTCCTCGATATCGAAGTTCGACTTCAAGATGTCTATGTGCGGATGATAGGCCACGCCTCTGCTGTAAGAGAAGCATCTTCCCTCCAAAAAGGTGACATTCTCGCTGGAAACAGCCTTCCGGAACTCATACAAGAGCCTGGATTTCCCCACCCCGGCCTCAGCGATGATGGAAAAGGCCTGACCCCTGCCAGCCTTGGACCGTTCAAACCCATCCAGCAGAAGCTCAAGTTCCCGCTCCCTGCCTACAAACGGAGTGAGACCACGCTCGGCACTGACGTCAAACCTAGTCCTTCGGGTGCTGGGGGCAATCACCCGGTAGATCTTGACCAGCTCTTGCTTGCCCTTAACCTCTTTGGCCCCAAGCGCCTCAAAACGAAAGAATCCCTCGGTGAGCCTGAACGTCTCCTCAGTCACATAGGTCGTGCCTGGTTCTGCTAGCCCCTCCATCCTGGAAGCTAGATTCACCGTGTCTCCCACGGCCTTGAACTCAACCCGAAGGTCATTGCCCAGGGTGCCCACCACCACAGGACCGGTGTGAATCCCAATTCGCATTTTGATGGGCAATATACCGCCCCGGCGTTGCTTTATCCTGTCGCTGAACCTGGCCATCTCCCGGTGGATAGCATAACCAGATCGGATGGCCCGTTGAGGGGCGTCCTCCAAAGCAATGGGGGCGCCGAATAGGGCCATAATCCCGTCACCGGTCATCTCGTTCACCGTGCCCTCATAGTCGTGGACCCTGTGTATGAGGATCTCGTAGACCTGGTCCATGATGGCGTAGGCTTCCTCAGGGCCGAGTCTCTCAGAAAGACGAGTAAACCCCTCCATATCGCAGAACATCACGGTGACCTGTTTACGCTCCCCCTCAATCTTATCCTTCTGGGCTAGGATCTTTTCGGTCAGGCTCTTGGGAAGATACCGTTGAATCTTGGCTAGCTTTTCATCGAAGGAGACGTCCGTAGGGGATGGCTTCGAGGGAAGGCTTAAGTTGTGGCCACATTCGCCACAGAATCTCATGCCCAGGGGGATTTTAGCTCCGCAATTGGGGCACGTGAGTTCCATTTTAGCTCCACATTGCTCACAGAACTTCACCCCTTCGCGATTATCAAACTGGCACTTCGGGCATCTCATTTCTGGCAGCCCTCACGCTTAAACGAACAGAAATCCGTCCCTTCCATTCCTGAGGAAACGAGCTCCACATCAACTCAGCCTCCACTGTGTGCGATTCCCAGCTGGAGGTCAGCGGGAGATTCAAACCCATAGTAGCAAATCCAAAAATCAAGTCAATCTTCTTTCCCACCCCCCTCCGGAAATGCTGCTGGGCCGTTGATTTCCCTCAAGAAACTTGACGGAATTTTGTAAGTTATTGATAGTTAATTGAAAATGGGTTTTCAGCGGGGATACCGACAAGGAAGTGCGGTGGAAAAAGGATACAAAAATACATCGACGCGTAAATAGCAAAGCACGCCTCCATGCGACCAATATGATCATCCAGCCGAGGTTGGTCTCCATAAATAATCTCTCAAACGGGATAGCCACGAGGGCTTCACCAATGCGATAACCATGCGACCTCGGACCAAGCTTCTAAACGGGGGGTTAGACCCACCAGAGGAATATCGGCCTCAGCTGCTGGATGAATTGTTGTCGGGTAGGATGAGCACGAAAGTCATGGTCTGTCAAGTTTCTTCTATCCGGAGTTTCCTGAGTTTTTGGACTCTCATGTCCCTGAGGTACGTTTGCGGAAGCGTTGGGGGGCCCATCGAGGGCGGGAAGGAAGGGGAAAACCCCGCCTTCAGAGCGGGGAAGGGGCAAGAATTCCCCACCTGTGCGCCCCGAGGGGGTCAACGCGAGAGCAAGGGAGCGAAGGGATATGAGGGTCCAATCAAAACATTCAAAATTCTCGTGAAACATCAGAAGGTTATAAATTTCTTGTTCTGAAAACTCAGGAAACTCCAGTCTTCTATTCGGTCACACAGGCGCCAGGAGGCGGCTGTGCTCTTTGCTTCTAAGAAACCGTCGGCCTAAGTTCGTGATTTTGAATGAGTAAGTATCCCAGGAGTCGCGCTCCACTCTATCCTTACGCCAGGCAAGAGGCGGTTTCTTCCGCGTATAACGCACACCGCACAAAGGTGTGCGACCCTTGCTAGCTGAAACCGAAAGTCGCCACGCCATCCCAAAATGAAGGAATTCCGCATCAAATGAACACCCTGTCTCCCCTCATCTCTCCACGCTCGGTTCGATTGATTTGAGCAAATCACGCCCAACCGAACATTTCCTTATCGGACGATCCCTAGCCTGATGCCACAAGGGATTAGAAACCAACGCTAAGGGGCACAGAACGATGACGAAGGCAGAACTCATCGCAGCAGTGGCCAGACAGGCCGAGGTTACCAACGTAGCAGCAGAACGGACAACCGACGCCGTCACCGACACCATTAGCAAGGAGATGAAAAAGGGGGCCGAATGAACCTTCCAGGTTTCGGAATTTTCTCTTCGGCGAAACGGAAGGCAAGGACAGGGAGAAATCCCGCAACCGGTGAAACAATCGAAATCCTGGCCACCAAGGCGGTCAGGTAAAACCGGGAGGCCGGGGCAATTACACGGAATTGAGAGGCCAGTTCCACAAGGGTAGATAGGCCTCGCCATTCAGGTCTGTTGCTCTATAATATTGGAAATGTACTCTTCCAAATAGAGTCCATCCTGTTTTGACAGTTCTTCAAATCGAATCCCGGCCTTTAGCCTCTCGCCGCCCGGCCACAGAATGTGCATCACTTGGCCCTTGCATTTGATCACTTGTGGGCGAATGGCAATAGATATCTCAAGTCTCTCACCTGAAATCAGACCGTAAGGGGTTTCGATTCTGACCCCTCCCCGGCTAAGATCAACAGTCGAGCCGACCTTCGGTCTAGGATAGCTATCGGTGAAATAAAGGACGGGATGAGATACTCTCACTCTCGGGTGATTTCTTCTTTCTGCCATAACTTAGCCTTTCCATGTCCACCTTCTTCACCTCCAGTCACATCCGCAACGTCGATGTAGTCGCTCACTTTAAACCGGTGCAACATGAGTATGAGAACTCCGACGGCAAGGTTCGCTAACGACCTTTGGGTTAGAAAGGAAAACGAAAAAGCCAGATCGCTTCTTGGGCAACCCGACTGTTTAGGAAATCTATGATGTCAAACCGCGGAAGCTGAGAGATCCCGCCGTCCCACCCTCACCGATGGTTTGGCTTTATGGATGGGCTGTCTTTATCAAATTCGAAGAAATGTGTCAATAAAAATATGCTTTTTTTTCATATACTTACGTTATTTTACATTAGTTGACAGCGATTGACTCTTTGAATGAAACGGAAAACTTGGAAGGCTTTGGGACTGTCCCTGTGGGAAACCGCAAAGCCCGAGCCGGCAGAACCCCCCGGACCGGCCAGAGAATCAAAATCTCGGCCACGAAGGCGGCGAGCTTCAGACAAGGCCAATAACCCCGTGTTATCATTCTTTGGCACCGAGATTTGGGTTTTTAATTGACAATCATGACGGCTACTTGACTTTATTTGACAGGATATCCACACCATCTCAATTGGGCCGACCCATTTGAAGAAGGCCGTCTTCCATGGTGAGGGGATTATAAATCTATCCAATGTAAGGTCATGACATTAAATTGGTTTTGGGTTTATCAAAGATGGGAAAATTACTACTTTCAGAATTCCGACCGCGACTTACGTACTCATTCGGCTGACTTATCCACTGGATTTCCCCAAACGGTGTGGATTGCTCAACTAAGTGACCAGAGATTACTGAGAAAAATGAATCGCGCTGCCCTTCCAGATTATCGAGGCAATCTTTCAATAAGGATTGAGCGCGTGCGGAAAGTCCCATGAACTGAACACCTGAGACACTCTCGTTACCAGGCAGAAAACGGCTATAGATTATTTTCCCTTTCAGCGAGATAGAACCGTTTACAAGAAGCAGTTTGAATGTCAAGTGCTCACCCTCTGGGAGCTGGTGCGGGGTTTTGATCTTCATGCCTCCTAACCCCAGGTCCTGTGTGAGTGTCAGGAACTGCCTGTTATCATAACAGTAAGGAAGCAATCTTAGGAACTGGATATCTTGGATGGCCTCTTGATCGCGGAGGACAAGACATGGTTCGGCGTTATAGCCAAGGAATAATGAGTTGGATAAGAGGAATCAGGATATTGGAAGGGAGTCTCAAGTCCATGCTGCCTGCGCCGAACCGGGAGGAACCATCTGCCTTCAAAGGAAGGGATACACTGGTTCTGGTAGACTCTTAGGCGGTCACCGGACGACCTGCACTCCCACCCTCCTTTACGACGGTCATTCTATCTGTTCAAAATAGGATGTCAAGAAAAAAACCAGCTGGAGTTTCCTGAGTTTTCAAAGCAAGAAGTTTGTAACCTTCTGATGTTTCGAGATA
>WVXP01000156.1 GCA_011773445.1 Pseudomonadota bacterium
GGCAATCCCGAGAGGCGTCTCAAAGTCTTTTGATGTTAGGCTAAAACGGCCATCCGGAGCTGCATGAGCGACACCAAAAACGACGTAAAGATCAGCCTCAACCGCTTCGGCAACTGCCTTATAGGCAAAGGCGTAGCAATGGCCTCCTCTCTGAAAATCAATATGGGGAGCTATGATTCCTTTCAATCCTGCATCACCCTTGTTTCTGTCCGGCATTCCTGGACCCTTGAGGTCCGAAAAGTACGATTCCAGCTGTGCTTTCAGTTGAGAAGAATCGGAAGCATAACTCTTCCCTGAAAAAAAGGCTGGACGAAGGGAAGCCTTCGTGAAATCCTCTTTCAGTCTCTCCAGGGCCTCATGGAACCGGGAGCTTTCCAAAAGAAACGCTTCTTCC
Source organism: Pseudomonadota bacterium (assembly GCA_011773445.1). GTDB lineage: Bacteria > Desulfobacterota > BSN033 > WVXP01 > WVXP01 > WVXP01. Next base: position 395 of record WVXP01000156.1, read on the forward strand.
ATCTGCTGGACAACGGCCTCGATCTGCTCCGTATAAATCAGGTCCCCATACTTCCTCATCACATCGTACTGGATGTCTCGAATGGAATTCTTGCCGTCAAACAGTGAAACGATCCGGGCGTAAAGCTCGTGGGGGATGAGGACCCCTTCGCTGAGGCCATGACTATCTTGAAAACAGATCATCGCGTTTCCTTTGACTGTCATGGGGAAGGCGTTGATATCGCGACGGATTTTGGGGTAGTCCACGTGGGCTCCTCCAGGGCTCCGGCGGCGTTTGGGTCTAAAAGCATATATATCAATCTGTAACGGGCTGCACAAGATAGGAATGCAATTATCTCTATTCCAACTCCGGATTGATCCTAATCTCGGATCAGAAATCCCTGATAAAAAAGTCCATAATGGTATGCCTTTTGCATATCAAATCCAAAAAACCACCAAGGAGGCACCTCTTGGCTAACCGTAAATATTACAGCCGAAGAACCCTCACACGCTCCCAACAAAGAGTCAAAAGACAATGTCTTAAGTGCGACGCCCCCTTTACAGCCAAAGGCAGATTTAACCGAATCTGCCCCAAGTGCACTGAAACCAATCGTACCTATGCCCATGCGGCCACATACACAACTTGGGCCTATTTCTAAACCTTTTCAACGACACCGACAACTTCGTCCACTCCCCCAATCCATGTGCTGCCGCCAGAACTCTCCACACTCTCTGTCCCACTGCAAACCGCGCCTAGGGGGCCCTGTCCCAACGTCTCCTTGCGTAAAAGCCCCGTTCAGGTTGATGGAACAACTTTCGAGAAAACCATCACAGGCGGAAGGGCCTGACCTGAAATAACCCGTTCCCCAATGGTCACACTTGTCAATTGTTTGGCACCCCGGAAGATTATCGGACAAGTTTCATCCCAGAGGAAGCGCAGGAATAAGGGATAAAATCAATGCCCGAGATCAATGACCCGCTCCATAGAATTATTTTTCCAAGTTATGTGCAATTTTGGACATGTGTTAACATTTTTGTAATATCTTCGGAAGCCCAAAGAAAGCTGAACAATTCCATCACGTGTTTCCCGCCGGGTCGGTGGCTTACGAAAACAGACAGAAAAAGGCCTGGAGCAACGCTTCTCCAGGCCCTTTTTATCCCCAGACTAGAGCTCTTTTTCACTAATTTTCGAGAGCTAGAGATATAACCTCGTCCATCTTGCTGACAAACTCAAACTTCATCTCCTCTTTGATACTCTTGGGAATCTCTTCAAGATCCTTCTCGTTTTTTTGGGGCAGAATGATAACACCTATTCCGGCTCTCTTTGCAGCTAGAGCCTTTTCCTTGATACCTCCCACCGGAAGGATGAGACCCCGGAGGGTTATTTCTCCTGTCATCGCCACATCACTCCGAACTGGACGACCCGTCAACAGAGATGTGAGAGCGATGAAAAGGGTAAGGCCCGCTGATGGCCCGTCCTTGGGAATGGCTCCTGCGGGAACGTGGATGTGAATGTCCGCCTTTTCGAAAAAATCCTCCTTGACGCCCAGATCCTTGGCCTTTGTACGGACATAGCTCAAGGCTGCCTGAGCCGACTCCTTCATGATATCTCCCAGTTGACCGGTAAGTGTCAGGCCTTTCTCACCTTTCATCTGTGTTGCCTCAACAAAGATGATGTCTCCTCCCGTGGGAGTCCAGGCGAGTCCTGTGGCCACCCCGGGTTCTGCGGTCCTCTCTGCGACCTCAGGGAAGAATTTGACAGGCCCCAGGAACCGATGGAGCATGTCGGTTTTAACGGAGACTTTTTCTTTCTTCCCTTCTGCCACTTGTTTTGCCACACCGCGGCAAACGGAAGCAATCTCACGCTCTAGGTTTCTGACACCGGCCTCCCGTGTGTAAGAATTGATGATACCACTGATGGCTTCCTCTCCAAATTCCAGGTCATCTTTGGATAGGCCGTGCTCTTCCAACTGTCGAGGAATCAGAAAATTTTTGCCAATCATCATCTTTTCATCTTCACTGTAACCGGGCAGCTCGAGCACTTCCATTCTATCTTTTAGAGCCGGAGGGATGGTTTCGAGGACATTTGCGGTGGTGATGAACATCACCTTCGAGAGATCAAAGGCGATGTCGATGTAGTGATCTGAAAATGAGTAGTTCTGCTCCGGGTCAAGGACCTCTAAGAGGGCTGATGATGGATCACCCCGAAAGTCCATGCCGATCTTATCCACTTCATCGATCATAAAGACCGGATTGTTGGAACCGGCCTTCTTGATTCCTTGTATGATACGACCCGGCAGAGCTCCCACGTATGTCCTTCGGTGTCCCCTGATCTCGGCCTCATCCCGGACACCGCCGAGTGAGATACGAATGAATTTTCGATCCATGGCCCGAGCGATCGACTTACCCAGTGAAGTCTTGCCCACACCAGGCGGCCCAACAAAACAGAGAATGGGGCCCTTCATGTCACTCTTGAGCTTTCTCACAGCCAAGTACTCGAGAATCCTCTTTTTCACTTTCTCCAGGTCGTAGTGATCCTCATCGAG
>WVXP01000242.1:0-865 GCA_011773445.1 Pseudomonadota bacterium
CATGAGAAATGAGGTGCCCGAGGTGTCAGTCTGAGAATCCCGAGGAAGCCAAGTTCTGCATAGAATGTGGCAATCCAATGGAATTCCATTGTCCGAAATGCGGGGCCATAACCCCGAGCACGGGGAAGTTCTGTATGGAGTGCGGCCATAACTTAGCCCTCCCCTCTAAACCATCCCCTAAAGCCCTTTCCTTAGATGAGAAACTGGGAAAAGTTCAACGTTATCTTCCCAAGGGGCTCACGGAGAAAATCCTGGCCCAAAGGGGAAAGATTGAAGGTGAGCGCAAGCAGGTCACAGTTATGTTCTGCGACATGGAAGGGTTTACCGCACTTTCGGAAAGGCTTGGCCCTGAAGAAGCCTACTCCATCATGGACCAGGTCTACGAGATCCTCATTCACAAGGTCCACGATTATGAGGGCACGGTGAACGAGATGACGGGTGATGGGATTATGGCCCTCTTTGGGGCTCCCATTGCATTGGAGGACGCCCCTCAGCGAGCGGTCCGATCAGCCTTGGCGATTCACCGTGAAATGGCGAAATTTAGCGAGAGAGTAAAGCAAGACAGAAAAGTTATACCGCCTCTTAAAATGCGGGTCGGGATTCATACGGGTCCCGTGGTGGTTGGCACCCTGGGTAATGACCTTCGGGTTGAGTTCAAGGCTGTTGGGGACACAGTGAATCTAGCCTCAAGGACGGAGGAGCTGGCAGATCCCGGAACGACCTATGTGACTGAGGAGACCTTCAGGCTGACCGAAGGGCTCTTTCGGTTCGAGGCCCTGGGGGAAAAGGATGTCAAGGGCAGGGAAGAGCCGGTCATTGTCTACCGTGCCATCGCCCCCAGCACAAGGAGGACACGGTTTGACGT
>WVXP01000242.1:904-1669 GCA_011773445.1 Pseudomonadota bacterium
CGTGGCCAGCGAGGATGTGACCTTTTTGGAGGGGAGATGCCTCTCGTATAGCAGGGGTGTGGCCTATCATCCAGTCATAGACACCTTGAAGTCGAACTTCGATATTCATGAGACCGATGGGGATTTGAGGATTAAGGAGAAGGTCAAAAGGGGCTTGAAAATATTACACGCCGATGAAGCTTCCACCCTTCCCTATCTTTTAGAACTCTTGACGGTCAAAGACATTAGTATTGATAAGATCCCCATGAGCGCTGAGCTGAGGAAAGATCGGATCACTGAAGCATTAAAGCACATCTTCCTTAAGGGGTCGGAGCTCAGGGCACTGATCATGGCCTATGAGGATCTCCATTGGATTGATAAAAGCTCAGAAGATCACTTGAAGCATCTGTTGGAGAGCATAGCGGGGGCAAGGGTCTTATTGATATTCACCTACCGACCAGAGTTTGTGCACACCTGGGGCGGGAGGTCCTATCACAGCCAGGTGAATTTAAACCGGCTTTCCAACCAGGAGAGTCTCCTGATGGTCTCTCATCTCCTCGGCACGGAGGAGCTTGATAGGAACCTTGAGAAGTTCATCCTCGAGAAGACAGAAGGGGTCCCCTTTTTCATAGAGGAGTTAATAAGGTCCCTTAAAGATCTCAAGATGATAGAGAGAAAGAACAATAGATATCGTATAGGAAAAGATATTAAGGAGGTAACAATCCCTGCTACGATTCAGGATGTCATCACGGCTCGGGTTGACTCCCTCCCTGAGGAGATGAAAAG
>WVXP01000242.1:1674-3419 GCA_011773445.1 Pseudomonadota bacterium
GGCCTCGCGGAGGAAGAATTACTGTCCCATGTATCCGGTTTAAAGGACTCAGAGCTTCTCTATGAGAGAGGGATATATCCCCAATCGACCTATATCTTCAAGCATGCGCTCACGCAAGAGGTCGCCTATGACAGCTTACTCCTCAAAAGGAAAAAGGAAGTCCATGAAAAGATAGGAAAAGCCATAGAAGCCCTCTACCCAGATCGCCTTGAAGAACACTACGAACTGCTGGCTTACCACTATGCGCACAGTGCCAACACGGACAAGGCGGTGGAGTATCTGGATCTGGCCAACCAGAAGGCGGCCAAGCTCAACGCCATGGAAGAGGCTAAGGCCTATTTTGATAATGCCATGGAGCTCCTCGATACCCTGAGCGAGACCGAGGAGAACCGACAACGGCGAATCTCTCTGTTAGTGAACCAGGTGGAAGTTTTCATGCTGCTGCTTAAGATCTCCGAGTATTACGACCTTTTGACCCGTTACGAGCCCATGGCGATCGAATTAGGAGATCAGGCGCTGTTGGGAGCATTCTATAGCCGTGTGGGGCATAGTGAGTTTCACCTCGGCCGCTTTGATCAGGCCATCAAAATGTTCACCAAAGCAGCCGAACTCTGTGAAGCTGCGGCGAACGCTGAAGATGCCGGATTTGCGTATACTTGGTTGGAATGGAGCCATCTATATAGGGGCGACTTCGAGCGGGTCCTCGCCGTAAAAGAAGACCTTCTTCGCACAATGGAGAAGCGGTTTAACCTTCGCTGGTATGTGAGGGGGCTATGTGCAGCCTCAAGGGGTTACATGTGCCTCGGCCGCAGCGATGAGGCGGTGGAAGAAGGCCAAAAGGCGCTGAGCGTTGCTGAGGAATATTCAGACAACAGTACAATCTGTTTTGCGGCCTTCAACCTCTCCATTGCCTATACCTCCAAAGGTCACCTAGCTCCGGCTATCGAATATGGGGAACTGATGTTCCAGAAAGCTTCAACACCTGCGGACAAAGCGTGGGCGCAGAGAGCTCTTGGATGGTCTTTGTGCCGAGCCGGAGAGACAAACAGGGGAATTGAGCTTCTGACCGCTGCGTTGCCGATTTTTCAAGCACGACGCTGGATGCCGGGTGTAATTCCCACTACGTGTACCCTCGGCGAGGGATATTGGCTAGCCGGAGAGCTGGACAAAGCAAGGCAGACACTGGAAGACGGCCTGGAAATCGCAGAGCGGTGTGGGGCGAGGTATTATGCTGGTTTCGCTCACCGCGTCTTAGGCGAGATCGCTCTGAACACCAACCCGGCTCAGGCGGCACCACACTTCGAGAAAAGTATGGCCGTACTTCAAGAAATCAACGCCGAAAACGAGCTGGCGTTGGCATATGCAGGCTATGGCCGACTCCATAAGCAGAAAGGCCAAACCGCTCAGGCCCAGGAGCATTTAACGAAGGCCCTGGAGATCTTTGAGCGTCTCGGAACCCTGATCGAGCCGGACAAGGTCAGAGAAGAGTTGACCGGGTTGCCTAAAGAAGGCTAGGCGCCATCGGCTGACAGGAGCCTTATGAAATTGCAAGTTCCTATTCTGCAATGTGAGATCCTGTAATGACCGGTTGGATACATTCATCGCAATGGACATATCTTCTTCCACTAGGACTATTGAGATCACTTTTTGTTTTGATGCAATCTGTTTAGATGAAAGGCTCTATTGCCTCTCCTCACAAATTCCGTTTATTTCTTCCGCAAATCATTCATATCAGGTTGGATCGC
>WVXP01000081.1 GCA_011773445.1 Pseudomonadota bacterium
TTTATTTGTGTTTCAAATCTTGTATGAATGGGAATCAGTGAAACCGATGATCTCAGTTAGCATTCGAAACCCTGGTACTATTCCAAGATCGATGTGGAAAAAGAAGATTGACTTGACTCTTGCATCTGCTAATATGGGTTTGGAATGCCTGTTGATCTGAAGCTGGGAATCGGGCACAGTTGAGGTTGAGTGGACGTGGAACCCGTTCTTTTGGAATGGCAGGGACGGGTTTTTGTTCATTTCGGCCTGAGGGCGATCGGAAATGAAATGCCCGAAGTGCCAAGCAGACAATAAAGATGAAGCCAAATTTTGCCGTAAGTGCGGGTCGAAGCTTTTAAGGATCTGCCCACAGTGCGGTTCCGAAAATCTTCCTGAGGATAATTTCTGTGACCAGTGCGGCCATAATTTAACCCTTCCTTCAGAGCCATCCCCCAAAGACCTCTCCTTTGATGAGAAGCTAGAAAAGATTCAACGATATCTTCCTAAGGACCTTACCGAAAAGATCTTATCCCAAAGGGACAAAATCGAAGGCGAGCGAAAGCACGTCACGGTGGTGTTCTGTGATATGGAAGGGTTTACTGCCCTTTCCGAAAGACTCGGTCCGGAGGAAGCCTATACCATCATGGATCAAGTCTACGAGATCCTCATTCACAAGGTCCATGACTATGAGGGAACGGTCAACGAGATGACAGGTGATGGGATTATGGGTCTTTTTGGAGCCCCCATTGCGTTGGAAGACGCCCCTCAGCGGGCGATCCGGTCGAGCTTGGCCATTCACCGGGAGATGGCGAGGTTTAGCGACAGAATGAAGCAAGAAAGAAAAGGCATACCGCCTCTCAAAATGCGGATCGGCATTCACACAGGCCCTGTGGTGGTTGGCACCCTGGGAAATGATCTGCGAGTGGAATTCAAAGCTGTTGGGGACACGGTGAATCTCGCCTCAAGGATGGAGGAGCTGGCAGAGCCGGGGACAACCTATGTGACCGAGGAGACCTTCAGGCTCACCGAGGGGCTCTTTCGGTTTGAGGCCCTGGGGGAGAGGGAGGTTAAGGGCAAGGAAAAGCCGATCAATGTTTACCGTGCCATCGCCCCCAGCACCAGGAGGACACGGTTTGACGTTAGTGCAGAGCGAGGGCTTACGCCCTTTGTTGGGAGGGAGCGGGAGCTTGAGCTTTTGCTTGATGGCCTGGAGCGGTCCCGGGCAGGCAGGGGCCAGGCCTTTTCCATTGTGGCCGAGGCCGGGGTGGGAAAATCAAGGCTATTGTATGAGTTCAGAAAGGCCGTGGCAAGCGAGGATGTGACCTTTTTGGAGGGAAGGTGCCTCTCCTACAGCAGGGCTGTGGCCTATCATCCGGTCATAGACAGCTTGAAGTCGAACTTCGATATCCATGAAGGCGACCGGGATTTCGAGATAAGGGAAAAGGTCAAAAAGGGCCTGGAAACATTGGGGGTCGATGAGGCTTCTACGCTTCCCTATCTTTTGGAGCTCTTGGCGCTCAAAGACAGCGGTATCGACAAGATCCCCATGAGCCCTGAGGAGGGGAAAAATCGAATCATTGAAGCACTAAAGCGCATCGTCCTTAAGGGCTCGGAGATCAGGCCCCTGATCATGGCCTATGAGGACCTCCATTGGATTGATAAAAGCTCAGAAGATCAGTTAAAGCATCTGTTGGAGAGCATACCAGGGGCAAGGGTCTTATTGATATTCACCTACCGGCCTGAGTTTGTGCACACCTGGGGCGCCAAATCCTTTCACAGCCAGGTGAATTTGAACCGGCTTTCCAACCGGGAGAGCCTCGTGATGGTCTCTCATCTTTTGGGTACGGAGGAGCTTGATAGGGACCTTGAGGAGTTCATCCTTGAGAAGACAGAAGGGGTCCCCTTTTTCATCGAGGAGCTAATAAAGTCCCTGAAGGACCTAAGAATCATAGAGCGAAAGGATGGTAGATACCGTTTAGCAAAAGACCTCAAGGAGGTAACCATCCCCGCCACGGTTCAAGATGTCATCATGGCCCGGGTTGACTCCCTACCCGAGGGAATCAAGAGCCTTCTTCAAACAGCCTCAGCAGTTGGGAGGGAGTTCAGTTATGATCTAATCAAGAGGATGACAGGCCTTGGAGAGCAAGAATTACTACCTCAGCTATCGGTTCTAAAGGACTCAGAGCTTCTCTATGAGAGGGGCATATATCCCCGATCGACCTATATCTTCAAGCATGCCCTCACTCAAGAGGTCGCCTATAACAGCTTACTTCTCAAAAGGAGAAAGGAGATTCATGAAGAGATAGGAAGAGCGATCGAAGCCCTGTACCCGGATCGCCTCGAAGAACAGTACGAACTGCTGGCCTACCACTATGTGCGCAGTGCCAACACGGACAGGGCGGTTGAGTATCTGGATCTGGCCAGCCAGAAGGCGATCAGGGTCAACGCCATGGAGGAGGCTAAGGCCTATTTTGATGAGGCCATGGCGCTCCTTGATACCCTGCCTGAGACCGAGGAGAACCGAGACCGGCGAATCTCTCTGTTGGTAAGCCGGGGGGAGGCGTTCATGCTGCTCCTTAAGATCCCAGAGTATTACAACCTTTTAACCCTTTACGAACCCACGGCGAGGGTATTAGGGGATCCAGAGCTGCTGGGGGCGTTTTATGGCCGCTTGGGACATTGTCATTTTACGTTCGGCCACTATGATCAGGCCATCCAAACCCTGACCAAAGCGGCCGAACTCTGTGAGGCGTCGGGGAACGCTGAAGACGCTGTACACGCATATTCCTATTTGGAATGGAGCCATCTATATAGGGGGAACTTCGACCGAGTCCTGGCCTTGAAAGAAGACCTCATTCGCACGATGGAGCAGCGGTTTAACTTTCGCTGGTATACGTATGGGTTGTCCGCGGCCTCAAGGGCCTGCTCATATCTTGGGCGCTGGGATGAAGCGGTGGAAGAAGCCCAAAAGGCGCTGAGCATTGCCGAGGAATCTTCAGACAACAGCCTGATTGCCTTTGCGGCCTGGACCATCTCGATGGCCTATACCTCCAAAGGCGATCTGGCTCCGGGGGTCGAATACGGGGAGTTGGCGTTCCAGAAAGCTCCAACGCCTGGGGACAAAGCGTGGGCGCAGAGAGGTCTTGGATGGGCCCTGTGCCGAGCCGGAGAGGCAAATAGAGGAATTGAGCTTCTGGCTTCGCTCGTCCCGATAGTTCGAGCTTCGGGCGACATAACGAGTGAGATTCCCACAACGTGCACCCTGGGCGCAGGGTATTGGCTGGCGGGGAAGGACGACAAAGCGAGGCAGACACTCAAAGAGGGCCTGGAAATCGCAGAGCGCTGTGGGGCCAGGTATTATGTTGGGTGGGCTCAACGTCTCTTGGGGGAGATCGCCCTGAAAGCTAACCCGGCCCAAGCGGTAGCATACTTCGAGAAAACCATCGGTATTTTGCAAGAGATCAAGGCCGAGAACGAGTTGGCGCTGGCCTACGCAGGCTATGGTCGGCTGCACAAGCAAAAAGGCCAAATCGCCCAGGCCCGGGAGTATCTAACGAAGGCCCTGGAGATCTTTGAGCGTCTGGGAACCCTGATCGAGCCGGACAAGGTCAGACAGGAGTTGACCGGGTTGCCGGAAGAAGGCTAAGCGCCTTCCACTCATAGGAGTCTCATTAATTCGCAAGTTCCTATTCTGCAATCTGAGATCCCTTAATGACCGGTTGGATATATTTATCTCAACGGACATATCGCCTTTCACTAGGACCATTCAGATCGCTTTTCCTTCGGATGTAATCTGTTGATTTCAAGATG
>WVXP01000206.1:0-2782 GCA_011773445.1 Pseudomonadota bacterium
GCGTCTCTTCGATCCCGATTGCCCTGGTAGGTAAACTCGACTCCCATTCGGTAATCCGGTATTTTTTCCAAGATTCTAAAAACCCTCAACGCTGCTTTTGGAGATAAGTAGGATTCGACCATCACCCCTTCATCACAGGCGTTGACCGTGTTGCCTATCAGTGTTTTTTTCCCGATCTTGTAGCTTAGCGGTAATTCGACCGGAACCCTTTGATGCTTTCTTCTTTCGTTGGGGATATTCCTTTCAGCCAAGATCTCTCCCCGTAAGGGTCTTTCAGTTCATTAAAGCAGATCTTCCGCGTAAGTCAAGGTATTTGTCATGAGGCGATTCCCCATTCTGGGAATCGTCTGGTCCCTAAGCCACATTTGCGGAAATCGTGATATACTCCCGATGTCATACGAGGTGTAGGCGTGACCGAAGACGATATTCAGAGATTGAACCGGTTCCAGTTCCGAGATCTCCACCCGAATGTCTTTCTCGGAACAACCAGTGATCGATACGCCGGCTGGATAGGGCAAATCTATTCAGTGGAACGTTTCGGGAATAGAATAACCAGCCGGACCCACTCCGTTGGTGGGAAATCATTCAAAGAAGAGGTTCTCCCTGTTGAAAGCGTGGTGGAGTATTTTGAACATTTTCCGCTCCTGGAATTGGATTTTACCTTCTATCGAGTTTTGCTGGACAGGGATCTCAGGCCCACCCAGAACTTTCGTGTCCTCGAAAGCTACCGGAGATACCTGAAGGAAGATGATCGGTTGTTCTTAAAAGTCCCTCAAGTGATTTCTGCTCAAAGACTTCGGGGAGGAGACAAATTCGTTGAGAATCTTGATTATCTCAATCCGGAAATCTTTACCCATCAATTCTACCAACCCGCAATACACCTTCTCGGAGATTCGATAAGGGGATTCATTTTCGAACAGGAATACCAGCCAAAAAAAGAGAGGGGACCGCAGGATGCGTTCGTGAGGGCACTCGATGAATTCTTCGGCAAAATCCCGAGGGATTCGAGGTACCACCTGGAAGTTCGAACTGACGCGCTTCTTTCTCCATCGTATTTCGATATGCTCCAAAAACATGGTATTGGGCAGGTCCTCTCCCACTGGACCTGGCTGCCACCTCTGCGAAAGCAGTACCGTATGAGCGGCAACAAGTTCCTGAACTCCGGCAACCAATGCATCATCAGACTAATGACCCCCTTGCGAATGCGATACGCCGACGCGTACATCAAAGCGTTTCCCTTCGACAGAATGATCGATGGGATGATGACGCCACAAATGATTGAAGAGACCGTGGATTTGATGTCAAGGACGATCGATCAAGGCGTGCAAATCAACGTGGCTATCAATAACCGTGCAGGAGGAAATGCGCCCATCATTGCTCAAAAAATTTCAGAGAAGTTCTTAGAAGTGGAATCTCAAAAAGCATAGGCGTTCCACCCACCACCGAAAAGATCTACCTGTCTACTGTGACTCCCTTGAGATCTTCAGGCTATTTCCCCCTCTTCTGGAGGAGAGGGCTCTCCGGGTTAAGGGTCGAGGATTTCAAGGTTCTTCCCTTCTTCGCTTTGCTCTGTACTCCTCTCATTGAGAAGACCATCAAAACTATCCGCGCAAGCAGGACAGATGGCGTAAGGAGATCCCTTATAATCCCGGATCGCGTAGGCCTTAGGTTGAGAAGTCTCAATTCCGCAAATCGAGCACCCGATTCGCCTGACTTTGTTCACCTTGAAGATATGCTGGCATTGCGAACAACGCACCTGTCTTGCACTGCTTCTGAAAAGCAACTCGTTGACTCTGTATCGGGTATGGCATTTGAGACACTCGACAATCAAGGCGGATTTCCTAGAAAANNCTGTTTTGCAACCTTGTCCATCTCCTCAAGAAAGACACCAGCACGAAAATGGTAGGGGGCCTCTTCCAGAAAGTTGATGTCGTACCAGACCACCTTTCCCAGAAGTCTGATGTTTTCCCCCAGGAGGTTGGTCTCGATTTCAACACCAAATCGGTCGCGTTCTTGCTTCGCCCTGATGATTTCGCCGAGCTGGTCCTGGGTTGGATTAGCCTCAATAAAGAGACCCTCGAGGGAAACATTCCCCACCTGTCCCCTGGTCCGGATCCCGATTCCTTTGATAGCATCCGACTGAGGGTACATGGGGGCCATGCCGAAGACCCTGAAACTGATGGGAAAAGAAACTTCAAATCGTGGATACTTTCGCCTTTCTCGACCACGATCCGTCATGTGAATCATCGCTCCCGAACCTATGAATGAGTATTTGGATTGATCGGTTAACATCTAAACAACAAAAAGTCAACAGAAAGGGTCCTTAGGAGTTCCCCCCATTTCCCGAGGGATATGTCTCACAAGCTACAGAATCCGCCGGACATTTCCAATTTCTCAAGTGGGAACCTCCTGTCCCTTCGCTCCTAGGTTCACGCGGTGACCCTTTCGGGATTCGCCGGCAAGGAATTCCTGCCCCTTCCGCGCTCTAAAGGCACGGCTTTCCCCTTCCTGCTTACCCTCGAACGGTCCTCGAGTTCGAGTTCAGGCGCCTGAAGCCAGGGTCAGATTTATCAAGAAGCCCCTGGGAAAAGCGAGAAGGGGTTTGAACACTTCGCTAAAAGGGGGAATTGTCTCCGGCGAGTCGCATCAAAACTCAAGCAGGTATTCTGCAACGTCGATCTCGAATTCATTGGGATCGAGGATTTCTGCGATACTCCGTAGATATTTCCGGTTTTTCTCACCCACCGATTCGAGATTCACCAAATCACCTCCTCGATAGTTG
>WVXP01000206.1:2851-3207 GCA_011773445.1 Pseudomonadota bacterium
CCGAGAGTTCTTGCAAAATACTTTGCGAGGGTCGGATCGAAATCTTTTCCACTTCTTTCCGCAATCAACTCCAGAAGTCGACTTGAGAAGCACGGAAATCGATTTTTCCCGTAAGGCCTAGCCGCATGATCATAGAAATCGGCAAGGCCGATAATCCTCCCTAGGAGGGAAATGTTCTTTTTCCTTCTCAGTTTTGGGAATCCGGAAAGATCGTACCTAAGATGATGCTCAAATATGCCGGCCCACAAACGGCTGAGTGCTGGTCCATTTGACCCAACGGCGTTCATCATCGTTTTCACGCCCAAAACAGGATGGATTGCGACTTCTTCCCATTCCTTTTTGTCCAGATCACGATC
>WVXP01000206.1:3258-6639 GCA_011773445.1 Pseudomonadota bacterium
ATTGGTTTTGGTCGTTGCAAGCCCCATGAAGATCGAAGGCGAATCCACATAGCCTGATAACATAGCCCGCACGACTCGTCGTGGGAGACTTAAGTCCGGTAATCCATCTCCTCGCCGAACCTTGCCAAATGTCTCTTTCAAAAGATGCATCGCATAGAAATAGATCCGAGTGTAGTAAGCATGCTTTTCATACGTGAATCCCAGCTCCTCTCCCACTTCTCTGGGAATCAACCGCTCCACCCGAATCGATTCGATTTCCCTATCCCGCAAAAGGCTCTGAAGAGTCTCACTGTCACGCTGGCTACCATCGCTCAGCACTAAAAAGGTTCTCAGAAATTCCTCCAGGTCTCTGACATCGGGTAGTTCTGGGAATTCAATTTTGCCAATCTGCCTCCTCTTAAATTCATTGAGGAGTATCCGATGCACGGTGTGTCCAAACCGCATCTCGATTCTGTCATTATTCAAAAACAATCGATCTCGACCAATCTGAATCGTGAGGGGCTCCCCCGTCTTTGTGAGTTTCTCTAACATTTCGCGGAGAGTTGAAATGTCATGTTGAGCGATCCTCATTGATCTAAGGGCATTGTAAAGCTTCAAGACCAGTTCGCTTCCGGTTCTTGAAACGGTTGCGTCTTGATTTTTGGATCTTTTCGCCATTCTTACGATTGCTCGATCCGCTTCAAGACAGCGATACTGGCCTCCTTGGCGAAATCGTCTCCCATGACGCCAACCTTTCCCAAAGCCGTCAGGGCCTCCTGTGTGCCAATGGCGCCAAGGGCCTCGGCGGCCCCTTTCCTGATCTCGTCCGTCTTGAGCTTACTGAAAAGACTTTTTTTCAACAGAATCCGAAACAGAGCCGGGACCGCACCATCAGAGCGGAGCGTCCCGATAGCCTGAAGGAACCCCTTGATTTCTTGAACCTCTCTTTTCTGAAAAGCCTTGGACAGCACGAGGTCTAGCAGAGGTCTTAAAGCCTCCTCCCCCCCGATTCTGGCGAGCCGGAGTGCAGCAACACCTCTGGTTTTGCTGTCCATATCGTTGAGTTTTCTCGTCAAGTGCTGGATCGCTGTCTCCTTACTCACAGCCGTCGAAATGGCCCGGACGGCTTCACGTCTCACTCGGGGATCGGGATGGTCAAGGGCTTTCTCCAAGTAGGGAAGGCAGTCGGTTTTCCCGATGCGTCCAAGGATGTAGACGATATTGCGAGCAACAAACCATCGATCATCGTCCCAAAAAGCTCCAAATACGTCGATGCTGTCTTTTCCAAGATCCGCCAATGCATCGCATATGATCCGTCTCGGTTTCGAACCTTTCAGCTCTCCAAGGAGTTTGCAGAGGTGAGGAACCGCGTTTTTCTGGAGCAACGGTAAATACTCGGCAAGACCCACCAGGTCAGGTTTCTCTGATGACTTGATACTCTCGGCAATGGCACGGATCCGAGATTCCGTCCCTCCATCGAAAATTGCTTTCCGAAGCCGTTTCCTCTGCCATGTATCCAGGGATTTCATCTGAAAACCCGTATGGAGTTTTCCGAGGACCTCCGTCGCCCTCTGATAGTCTCCGGCTTTAAGAGAGCGATCAAGAATTGCAAGGAAGTAAAAGACGATCTTATCGAAGTCTTTCCTTGACTTCTCCATTAAAAGGACTTCCATCAGGATTTCCAGTCCATAACACTCGGAGGCCGAGGCCGATTCGTTGAACATCTGGCCGTCAATTCCATCGGTTTCCTGCGGCACAGTCAGGCCGAGCCGATTAGAATTCTTGAATATGCTCGGTTTGGATCGGTGCCCCTCGGGGAGGGGCTCCAAGAAATCGGTCTCTGAATTAGGGCAATATTCTNNGGAGGGACTCGAATACAATCATCAGTTCCAGAACAGTCCAGGTGTGGAAAATCCTCATTCGGAAGAACAGCCCAAAGGTCATCAGCCTGCATTTTCCGGTCACGAAAGCTCTTGATAAAACGGAAGAATGCGGTCAGTTCCCCATCGTTGATACCCCGGTTGAGAGTGAGTCCCGTGAGGCCTCCACGGTGAAGTAGGTTGGGAAGGTCTTTAGGGTCGCGACTCTCGTAGGCCAAATGACCTCGCCAGAGAATTTCGAAGGGTCTGATTTCTAAAACAAACCCAGAATTCTCATGGAGATACTCCTGCAGCTTCCCCAATAAATCCCTCTGGACGCCTTTCAGACTTGGGTCATCTCCCTTGCCGAGGGTCACGGAGGTCTTGAAGATCCGGACGAATAGATTGACCACTTCTCGCGCTAGCTGCACCGGATCCTCGGCGTCAACTGCGACGTTCTGGAATACACGATCGTCTTCGGGTGATTCATATTGCCCCATCTCTTTTTTTCTTGACTCCCTTCAAACCTCAGAAACGGTCTCGTAGGGCCCCTTCAATTCGCCTTCTCACAAACTTGGATCCCGATCGGATGGCCGTCGTGAGGGTGGATCGTCTGATTTCGCAACGTCTATCGCAGCAATTGTCGTGCCAGTCCCCAGAGGGAGCGTCGGAAGGAGCCATTCTATTCTTCAATTTCGGAGGAGGGAATCATTTCTCTTGACCGCTGGCCATGGCCGGATGGCGAGGCTCTGAATCGAGGAATCACAGCGCACGTGTATCCGCTTTTGGGAACCCAGGGATGAACCGATCCCTGTGCCTGATCACATGAACTGATTGAAATACCGAATCAAATCCTGTCGGATTGCCAAGTCTAATTCCAGAAACATCAAAAGGTTAGAAATTCCCTGCTTTGAAAACCCAAGAAACACGTCAATGATGGGAAAAGACCTCTGAGGATCGTGCCTGGTGTATGATCTTAGGCTCAGGTCGTTTCAGCGATGACGCCTCAAAGAAGCTTGACCGACGAAGCTTTAAAGGTGAGATAGACCTCTGATCCCGGGTTAAGACCCAATTTCAGAAGAGAGAGATCCGTGATAAGAACTTTGAAATTCTCTTCGGCTTGGACTCCGAGGAGAATTCTCCCCCCCTCGTCGACGATCTCCGTGACGATTCCCTTGAATTGATTTCTGGCACTGGAGGCAAAAGGCTCCTTCGAGGCGATGATGTTTTCGGGATCGATTGAGGCGTGCGTTGCATCGATGGGATGGCTGCCAGGGAGAATCCATATGCGTATGGCTCCCGTGTCAAAGCAGGGCCCCTCCGGAGTCTTCAGAATCCTTCCCGGAAAGAGATTGTCCATGGTGGAATCCATCAACGAACCCTCGAAGAGAGAAAACACGTTTTCTGCCAGTCGATAAGCCCGGGATAGATTATGGCTCGTCATGACCACCGTAATCCCCCGTTCACTATTGATCCTAGCGATGATACGTTCAAACCGATCTACATGTCGCGCGTCTAAACTGGCTGTGGGCTCATCCAGGAA
>WVXP01000206.1:6670-11460 GCA_011773445.1 Pseudomonadota bacterium
GCGCAACCCATAGGCCGCGTTCTTCGCTACAGACGTGTTGAACAGATACGGATTCTGAAGGGTCATCGTCATGAATCCCCGTGCAATGACGAACGACTTACTGTCGTGCCGAATCCGCCGTCCCTCGAAGTAAACCTCCCCACTTGCTGGCCGGAGCATGAGGCTCATAATCGAGAGGAGTGTCGTTTTGCCAGACCCGTTTGGACCGACGACACCATACATTCTTCCTTTTTCGATGGTGAGTGCTGGAATGTCTAGGACCTTTTTCCCATTATAGAAATAAGTGATACCCTTCAGTTCCAAAATGCTCATTTCTGGTCACCTCTTCCTACCTTTTAGCTGGAGGTAGTGAATGAGGATGTTAATCGAGAAGACCACTAGGAGCAAAAGGAAACCCAGTGCCAGCCCCAGCCCGAACTCCCCTTTGCTTGTTTCGAGTGCAATTGCGGTTGTCATGGTTCGCGTGTAGAACCTGATATTGCCGCCGAGCATCATCGCTGAACCGACCTCGGAAACAGCTCGCCCATACCCTGCGATAATCGCAGCGATAAGGGCAAACCGGGCCTCCATCAATAGAGTCCAGGCGGTTTGGATGCTACCGGCGCCCAGGGTTCTTGCTGTCCACATGGCCCGCGGGTCAACCGATTGAACAGCAGCCACGGTTAGATTCGTGATAATCGGGAGTGACAAAAGGAATTCCCCCAGTATGACCGCTTTTGGAGTGAACATGAGGTTGAGAAACCCGAGCGGAGCGCTTCTGGAGAGAAGGGAATAGCCAATGAGACCCACAACGACAGTCGGCAAGGCCATCGTTGTATTCAGAAGGACCATCACAAACGCCCGGCCGTGAAACTCCCTCGATCCAATGAGATAACCAAATGGAACCCCACACAGAACGGCGAGCACGGTGGCGCTCAGGGAAAACCCCAAAGACCGAAAAACGATGCCGTACGTCTCATTCTCAAAACAGAGGATCAAGCGAATCGAATGTTCAAGAGCTTTCCAGAGGAAATCCAAAATCCCCCCTTGAGAGAAGGAGTAAGGCGCCCTTAGACGGTTCAAGACGTCCAGTTCATCAGCTTTTCAAAACTGGTATTGACAATAAGTTTCTATTTATCTTAATATATCTTTTGAACTACCAAAAATCAACTTTGGAGAAACCTTGTTACATCTTGGTCTCTGCGAAACAAACCCGATAGGGAGAATCGGAAATGAGAAAGTCTGTCTTCTTCATCCTGGCCATCTTATGTCTTGGATTCACGACTTCGGTCGATGCCCTTGAACAGAGGTTGAGGGTGGCAAGTACCACAAGCACCGACAATACGGGCCTCTTCAGCGCGCTGAATCCGCCTTTTGAGAGAATATTTCACTGCCCCGTTGACGTTATCGCTCAGGGCACTGGAAAGGCTCTCAAAACCGGACAGATGGGTGATTGCGACATCGTCTTCGTCCATTCCCGGCCCGCCGAGGACGAATTTGTCGAAGCGGGGCACGGCGTCAACCGCCGAGATGTGATGTACAACGATTTTGTGATCCTAGGCCCAAAGAGTGATCCAGCGCAGGTTCGGGGGACTAGAGACGCGGCTAAAGCCTTTCGAAAAATCGCCGCTCAAAAGAGCCTCTTCATTTCTCGGGGTGATGATTCAGGAACCCATAAGAAAGAAATCGCCGTTTGGAGGAAGGGGGGGACCATCCCTACAGCCCGGTGGTACCTTGAGGCTGGACAAGGCATGGGTGCCATTCTACAGATGGCCAATGAGCGTCAGGCATATACCCTGTCGGACCGGGGAACCTATCTGGCCTATAAGGAGAAGATTGATCTTGAGGTCCTTGCAGAGGGTGACCCATTGCTTTTCAACCCCTATGGAATCATCGCCGTAAACCCCGCCAAACATCCGGCTGTCAATTACGTCCTTGCCATGGCTTATATCGGCTGGGTCACTTCTCCGGAGGGGCAAAAAATTATCAGCGAATTTGGAAAACGCCGATTTGGACAGCCCCTTTTCATACCGATGGCGATACCTTAAAGGCGGTTTCAGGGGTCAGCAGCCAGCTGTCGGCAAATTGATTTCGATAACTGATCTCTGACCCCCGACGGCTGATCTCCTAGCTTTTAAAAAGTACCTTTCCAGTATCCTTTAAGCTATAGCCGGGTAACGAGCGAGCTAATCGACGAATGTTGGCCGGGTCTATGGAGCCAACAAACTCCTTCATGACCCTGATAGGCCAGAGTTCTTTTGGAATGACCAGATCAAACCGTTCTTCTTGAAGGGGGATGAAATCCAAGGACAAAAGATGAGAGACATATTCGATACCAAGACCCACATCCACTTCGCCAAAAAGGACGCGAAGACCCACTTCCAGATGGGTATCGACTTCATCGGTGAATCCAACAATCTCCGTTTCGTGAAATTCTTTCTGTGACAACAGATATTCGAGAAAGAGCCTCGTACCGGACCCTTTGTTCCGATTTACAAATCTCGCCTTACGTCTCACCATATCATCCAACCCTTTGATTCCAAGAGGGTTGTTCCTTTTCAAAATAAGGCCCTGCTTCCGATGCCACAGATTGATCACGATGTACTCCTGCGATGACAGGTGCCTCTCCAGGAAGGGGAGATTGTATTCTCCTGTCTCCACGTCCAAGAGATGGAGACAGCAAGCCTGGGCCTTATGTTCGGAGAGACACTGGATGCCTTTGAGACTCCCCACCGGCGAGTAAAAGATGACCGATTTCGGAAATCTCTCCCGTGAGTAGGAGGCCAAGAGCCTCCCCAGAAGAATGTCGTCACTTCCTGCAATAAGGATGTTTTCCTCCCTTTCCACTCTCTCATCGATCCAGCGCAGGACATGCCACTTGGGAAAGAGCCATTTCCCTGTGATCCTCACATGGGGGATCCCGCCCTCTTTGATCAGCTGGTACACCTTTTTTTCGTTGAGCCGTAGGAGTTCTGCAAGCTCTCTTGTCGTTAGCAGTTCTTCCATCATGAGCATTACTAGCATGAAAAGAGACAATTGTCAATAAATAACAAAAAAAAACAATTAATAACAAAGAGCGTCGTTATCTTATCTATCCCTCTCTGCCTCTTCTGGTCCAGCCCCAAGGATCTGCCTTTTCGGAAGAGAGGAGCGATCCCGTTTTTCAATGACTGGAGGTTCCCCATTTTTGAGAGAACCTGCTGTCTCTGAGCAACGTTGCGGAAGCGGTGGGAACCCTTCGAGGATGAGCAGGGAGGGGGGAAAGCCCCGCCTTCAGAGCGGGGAAGGGGCAGAAATTCCCCACCTGCGAATCCCGATAAGGGTCACCGCGTGAGCTTGGGAGCGAAGGGAGAGTAGGTTCCCATTTGAGAACTCGAAAAATTCAAATAAATCTGTAACTTGTGAGACATGTCCTTCGGGTAATGGGGAAACTCCTCTTTCATGAGGATTGACTTTTCGGGGGGGAGACGCTATAAATAAGTCGAAGTTCTCCGAGCCTTCTCCCTAAATTCATCTCACCAAGTGAACATGGGAGATGGCCGAAAGGGCATGGAGGGAAACCACCATACCTCCCGTGTTTGGAAAGGAGAATCTATCCGATCGCCCACTGTAAACCAGTGCCAACACGGGTGCTGGTTTTTTTGTTGGATCGGAAGGAGGACTCGGGTGCCCTTCACCGGATTTTTCAAAGTCAAAACACCTCTAGAAGTCTATCCCCTTTTAGAGAAGTTCACCCCGTTGGGCGCAGAGGCGATCGCCCTTGACGCGAGCCTCTATCGGATTTTGGCTGAGGACATCGTCTCACCTATTGATCTCCCCCCTTTCAACCGCTCGACTGTGGACGGCTACGCACTCAAGGCAAAAGACACTTTTGGCGCGTCGGAGAACAACCCTACTCTTCTCAACCTCATGGGTGAGGTTTTGATGGGAGCATCGACGGATCTCGTTGTGTCGGAGGGAGGGACCGTTGCAGTTCCGACAGGAGGAATTATCCCAGACGGAGCTGATGCAGTCATGATGTTGGAATTCTCTGAACAAGTCGATGAGAGAACGATTCAAGTGAAAAAATCTCTCTCACCTCTCGAAAACGTCATTCAACGCGGGGAGGATGTAAGAAAAGGAGAAAATGTAATACCCTCAGGTCACAGGATCCGTCCTCAGGACATGGGAGCCATGGCTGCTTTCGGGAAGTCAAGAGTTCTGGTCCATCGTAAGCCAAAGGTCTCTATTGTGTCTTCGGGAGATGAGATTGTTGACATCGAGGAAGAGCCGAGATTGGGAGAGATTCGAGATGTCAACCACTACTCCCTGAGCGCCCTCGTGGAAATGGCAGGTGGAATTCCCCTTTTCACGGGAATCGCGCGTGATACCATGGAAAATCTGAGGTCTCTCTGCAAAAAGGGCCTCCAGGCATCCGACATGCTGATCATATCCGGTGGCAGCTCGGTCGGGAACTTAGATTATACGACTGACGTGATCAAATCCCTTCCGGATTCTGAAATCATGGTCCATGGGGTTTCATTGCGACCTGGCAAACCAACGATCATCGCCCGAACCAGCACCAAACCCGTTGTAGGCCTGCCTGGTCATCCGGTTTCTGCCATGGTGGTTTTTGACCTCTTCATGAAGCCCATAATCTGGAGACTCGCGGGCCACGTCGCGCCCGTATGGCCGCTGGGTAAACGGGTCCCGGCCATCCTGACCCGAAATGTTTCTTCACCCCCGGGAAGAGAAGATTACATCCGTGTCAGAGCCGAGGAAAAGGACGGTGAGGTTATGGCCCATCCGATTCTGGGCAAATCTGGCTCAAT
>WVXP01000209.1 GCA_011773445.1 Pseudomonadota bacterium
CCGATCGCTTCTGTTATGGCTTTGTGATATTGATCTATCGGATTCATTTTCTCCACTCCCATCCGTCAATTGGTTGAAAATACAAGTTGGCCTGCCAAGAACACCTGCTCTATCTGGATGCGCTGGTTCGATACCCTGAAAAGAACTAAGTCAGCCCTTTCATCCGGCTCCAACACCCCACCAATCTCATCAAAGAGTTTGGCAGGATTTACAGTAACCATTTTGATGGCGGATGCCAATGAGATCCTGGCGAAACGAGCGCAGTTGCTTACCGCTTCATCGAGCGTTAGGGCTGAACCAGCAAGATACAGGGTGCCCGGAAGTCGAACGACCCGTTCTTCACCTACTACGACTTCAAGGTCCCCAAGGGTATATCGACCTATTGGTGCTGCGGCGGCCGCCATGGCATCGGTAACTAAGATAATTCTATTCTTTCCCTTTGCCCGGATGAGATTTTGCACAAAATAGTCAGGCAGATGATTGCCATCACAGATAATACTGGCCATCAATCCGTCATGGGAGATCTGTTTCTGTATGTAATTGGCATGACGCGGAAGCATCTTGTGTGCCGCATTTCCGAGATGTGTCGAAAGCGCAGCACCGGCCTCTACCGCAGCATCAATATCTTCCGTTTCTGGAGCGCAATGACCGATGGCCACCACCAGCCCGGCCTTAGAGGCCCTCCCAATGAACTCCAACGCGCCAGGCCTTTCAGGCGCAATGGTGACGATACGAAGTAGTCCATTTGACAACTCGCATAACGCGAGAAACTCATCCCAGTCCGGATCCGAAACATACACCTTGGAATGGGCTCCCCGAGGACCATTTTCAGCGGCAATGTATGGACCTTCTATATGAATCCCAAGGACCATCGACCGAACCAGGGGATGTTTTGCACAGGCTTTTAGGATCTGCCCAATGCTTCTGGAAAGTCGCTCCCGGCTTCCAGTGATCAATGTGGGACAGAACCGTGTGACACCTGTCCGTAGGAGGGCCTTACAGGCCAGAAGCAGATCGTCTCCATCGAAAGCGGGATGGTTAAAGTCTATCCCGGCAAATCCATTGACCTGAATGTCGATGAACCCAGGAGCCAAAAAGAAATCCTTACCCCCTAAGAATCGCCCCCGTGGTGTTTCATGAACGGAAATGACTCTCGATATCCTCTCCCCGGAGATCTCTACCTCCATAAGTGGCCCTCTCGGCCTCCTCCCGCTAATTAACATCCTCCGTTCCGCCCCATGCTCAATTTCTCTGCATTCATAGGTAATTGACAGGTAGGATCTTTTAGGCCCAAGCCCAGCAGATCCTCATTTTCCACCCCATCCGAAGCACCGATGAGGAGAATCCAAAAGCCATGCTCGTTTACGGTGATACTCAGGGAAAGAGCACGAGGACGGGAATCCCCCGCCCTGGCTGTGATGGCCTCCTGGGTTCCGGTCAGGTCAGCTCCTGTGAAGAATCGACCCCGTGTCACCCCGCTCGTGCTTGGCAGTCTCCTTCTCGGAGAGACTCTGATTCATAAGGACTTCTTTTTAGGCAGGGTAAGTATAAAGGAAAGGTACTCGCGTGTCAAACGAGAACGCGCCTTAAGACGGGTGTTACCATCTACCCTTGAAGATCGTCACACAGCAGATGCCCCGGGACTCGACTCCTTTTTCCTCATGTTTTGGGTTTGTATTTGGCTCATAACCCGGAGGTCATTGATTCAAATCCAACCCCCGCTACCAAGTAATTCCAAGGGTTACGGGTTCTCCGGGCCCCGTGTTTTTTGCCATTTTCTAACAATGTTCTGACGGCCCCAGCACTGTAAAAAATCTGCTTGACTTCTTCGACAGTCTCGTATACCCTAGAGCCGCGACAAATAGTACCATCTCAATCAACCAAACGTAACCGCATTTCTATTAACCTTTAACAAAGGAGGGCGCATCATGGAACGTAAACTGATTTTAATAGCTTGCGTCATCGGTCTTGTTTTTCTGTTCACAAACAACATGGTATTTGCGAAAACATTTAAGCTGGGGACTGTATTTCCGGAGGATCAACCCGACAGCAAAGGGGCTGTACTATTCAAAAAACTGGTTGAAGAAGCCACTGGAGGAGAAATCGAAATCAAAGTATTTCCGAACAGTCAGCTCGGGGGCCCTAAAGAGATGTTCTCCCAAATGCAGCTTGGCGCGTTGGAAATGGGCTACTATGG
>WVXP01000135.1:0-1411 GCA_011773445.1 Pseudomonadota bacterium
ACCCCAAAGCTACTCTCTTTGCGCTGGCGATCCTAAACCCAGCCCTCTTTAGGGACCTCTCAACGTAAATCGGCCGACAATCCACATATTGTGGTAATCTGTCATGTACCCACTCGTAAGCTCTGATGAGTATATCCACCCTTTCTCTAGATATACTCACGTCAACGAACCTTCCTCCAGGCTTTAGAACCCGCATTATCTCTGTCAGAAGCACCGGAATATCAGGGGTATCGAAGAGCTCCAAGGTGAAGCTTGCGAAGACGACATCAAACATGTCGTTGGGAAACTCCATCCTGGTGGCATCGCCTTCCACCAGCTCTACCCTGCTCATCAAGCCGACCTTCTCCAGGCGACCTCTAGCCACATCGAGCATCTTTGGGGAAAGGTCCAGCCCATAGGCCTTTCCGCTCTCTCCCACTAGACGGGCTATCCTTTCCAATGCCCAGCCGGTGCCACAGCCTACTTCCAGCACCCTCTCCCCCTCTTTGATGCCAGCCATCTCCAGAGCTGGGACTTTGAACCTATTCTCAATGATTCCAACAAGGTCGTAGTACCCGCTGATCTTGTCGTACCAAGCTTTAGTGCCCTCTCTGGTTGTGGGAACCCTCTTTATCTCGGCGTTCATGTTGCTTAACCTCCGTAACTTCAAGTTGGTAGGCTATGGGGGATCGCCTGCCACTCTTTTTTGAAAGGCAAAAGAGCGGCTAGCAAAAGCTCGATATGTTTCTTGAATTGTTTCATACTTCCCCAGCCGCCCGTCTGACGGCCCGCTCCAAATCTCTTTTGCTCGGTCTGGTATAGACTTTGGTGGTGTCTAAGGACTCATGGCCCATAAGCGTGGCCACCTGGTCTAAGGGTACACCAGCATCAACCAGGGTCTTGCCAAAGGTATGTCTGAGGGTGTGGCTGGTGCAGTCCTCAAGCCTGGCTTGGTAGGCATACTTGGTCACCAGGTAGTTGATCCCTGGCTCACTGAGAGGCCCCCGCTGGCCTAAAAAGAGCCGTTCGGTTCCATCCTCTGGCCGTTCCTCAAGGTAGCTTGAAAGGACCTGGCGGGTCTTGTTGTCCAGGGGGATGTCCCTGGCCTTGCTCCCTTTTCCTTTTCGGACATAAAGCCAGCCCTTGCGCTCTGAGATCTCCAGTCAGAGACTTTGAGGGCGGCCAACTCTGAAATCCGTAGACTCGTCCCTAAAAGCGTCTGGATGATGGCCAGGTCACGTTTGCTTTCCCTCTTTCTGACGGCCCGCAAAAGGGCTAACTGCTCTTTGCGGTCCAGCCAGCGGGGGGCGGTGTCTTTTTGTTCTTTGAGTAAGACCTGTTCGAGGACCTCAAAGGGGTTGTCTCCAACCAGGCCCTCTTGTTTGGCCCAACGGAAAAAGCGGCCCAGGGCGATCAGCCGTCTATTGATGTT
>WVXP01000135.1:1503-1776 GCA_011773445.1 Pseudomonadota bacterium
CGGTTTGGGGGTCAAAGTCCTCTCCGGTGGTCTGCTCAAACCAACGGGTAAAGGCGGCCAAGTTGTGGCTGTAGGCCCTGACCGTGTGGGGGCTTTTCCCCACCTTGGTCAAGTGGTCTCGGTACTGGTCTGTAACGTTCTTTTTCGCAGCCATGAAAATATTATCTCAAGAGTTTTTTCCTGGCTAATGGTTGGTTTTGGTAGGGTTTTCTTAGAGATTCCTGCCTTTCTAGCCAGATAAGACATCTTATCTGAGGAGATTATATCAAGAGT
>WVXP01000027.1 GCA_011773445.1 Pseudomonadota bacterium
AAGTCATGGGAAACCTGTTGGGTAGCTTGCCGGAGACGACTATCATCTTCACCTCTCACCGGGCGTCCTCGCTTCGGCGTGCTGATCGGGTTGTGGTTTTGGAGGATGGCCGGATCTCGCAGGAGGGGCACCCGGAGAGACTCCTTCACGAAGAGGGGTATTTCCGCAGAATCTGCGCTCAGCAGGCTCTGATGCACGAGTTGGAGCAGATCGGTGGAAAGGAGGAAAAGTGAGCGCATCTGTGTCCAACTCAGAATTCTTCGATGAGGATCACCAGACGGGGACCTACGATTTGAGGCTCATCAGTCGACTCATTCCATACGTTCGTCCTCATATAAGGCTCGTTTTCCTCTCCCTCGGGGTCCTCATGGTGAGTTCACTCGTTCAACTGGTTGGACCTTACCTGACCAAGGTCGGCATAGACGACTACATCCTTCGAGGAGACGCTCGAGGACTATTGTTCGTGGCTTTCCTTTATTTGACGACGTTAATGTTCGAATTCCTGTTTCAGTACCTACGGGTTTACCTGCTTCAACTCACAGGGCAGCGGATGATGAGACAACTCCGCGTTGAGATCTTCGACCATATCCTTCGGATGTCCACCTCATTTTTCGATCGAACGCCCACGGGTAAGCTCATGACTCGGACGATCCAGGATGTGGAGGTGATCAACGAGCTCTTTACTCAGGGGGTGATTGTGGTCTTCGGGGATCTCATTACCCTGTTGGGGATTGCTTCCGTGCTCTTTTGGATGGATTGGAGGCTTGCTCTCGTCGTTTTGTCCGTGACCCCGCTCGTGGTGTTGGTGACAGCCGTATATCGAGTCAATGCCAGAGACGCATACCGTGGGGTGCGACTTCACGTTGCACGCCTCAACGCTTTTCTCCAGGAAAACCTCGCCGGGATGACGACGGTCCAGCTGTTTCAGCGGGAAGAGGAGAATTTCCGTAGGTTCGATCGCATGAATCAAGATACCCGTGACGAGCACCTTCGAACCATCTTCTACAGTGCCCTTTTCTTTCCCTGTGTAGAGGTCCTAGCGGCAGGCGCTCTTGGCCTTGTAATCTGGTACGGTGGAGGACGCGTGATTGAGGGATACCTCTTGCCTGGGGTGCTGGTGGCTTTTCTCCAATACATGAGACGGTTTTTCCAGCCCATAAGGGATTTGGCCGAGAAGTATAATATCTTTCAGGCAGCTATGGCGGCCTCTGAACGTGTCTTCGGACTATTGGACACTCCGGAAGATCTTCCAGACTCACCCCATCCAAGGTTTCCTGAGAACCCTCGGGGAGAGATCCAGTTCCAGGACGTCTGGTTTGCCTATACACGGAATGATTGGGTCTTGCGGGGTATCACATTCTCTATCAAGCCTGGCGAGACAGTCGCTCTCGTGGGTGCGACCGGCGCTGGCAAGAGTTCCCTTATCGGTCTCCTGGGCCGGGCCTATGAGCCCCAGAGAGGAGAGATACACATTGACGGGATCGAGGTTCGGTCGTGGGGAAAAGAGGAGCTGAGAAGCCATGTGGGAATCATTCCCCAGGAGGTGTTTCTCCTATCCGGATCTCTCTTGGAGAACCTCAGGCTCTGGGACATTCGGATCTCTGAGGACAGAGTCCGAGAAATGGCCGAGGCAATTCAAGTAGACCGGCTTCTGAGGAATCTTTCGGGGGGTTATGGGACCGAAATCAGGGAGAGAGGAGAGAATCTGTCCCTTGGCCAGCGACAGCTCGTTGCCTTTGTCCGGGCACTGCTTTACAATCCCTCTGTGCTGGTGCTTGACGAAGCAACTTCAAGCGTCGATCCGGCCACCGAGAGTCTGATCCAGGGAGGTATCGAGAAACTCATCTCCGGCCGGACTTCCCTGATCATTGCCCATCGCTTATCCACGATCCGACGAGCAGACAGGATTCTTGTGCTTCACCGAGGAAGGATCGTTGAGGAGGGCACTCACAGAGTACTCATGGCGCGAGACGGGGTCTACCGGCGCCTCTATCAGCTCCAGATTGAGAATCAGAATCGCCACCAAAGCGGTGATCCCGTGCCAGGCAAGTCTTAGGACTTTGAAAGGGTTCGCCCTTGGCAATCGAGTCGCTTCCGCGAGGGAGTCAGTTGTCGGTGGTCCGTGGTCAGTCGCTGTGAGCCATCGAATTCAAGGGTCCAGCAAGATGGAGTTTCCCCATTTTCCGAGGGATTGACCAGGTGTCCCACCCCCTTTTCGCTGGTTCCCAAAGGTTTTTTGATAAATCTAAGGCTCGCTCCGGGCGCCTTCAAAACTCGCCCTTCGGGCTCAGACAGTTGAAGTCGCTTATCTTCCGCTTCGCCTAAGATTTATGAGCAAAAAACATTTGCAGGAACGCTCAAAGGGACTTGGGCCACTGGCCCTTAGAGTGGATCGAAAAAACCCGGAAACTCCAGTGTCCTTTATCCTTGAACCTTTATCCTTTGAGCTATGTTGAGTCCCCACCGCTTCGGCTACGTCGCTCACAGACAGCAGCTCCCTCAAAAATGTGGCAACTCCTTCTTTGCAAGATAGTGACTCGCTTATGGTAAGATTGCCATCAGCCCAGGTCCTCTGTGGGAGGGCTACAGCCGTCAACCGAACCCTGATCACTCGGAGAACCGTGATTCAAGAAGGGTTCTCAGCTTTGCCATATCTTTGGATAACCTTCGATACCAGGACGGGTTCCTCCCTGCCCCAGCTGGATGATAGGTCGGGAAAAACTTTTTCTTTCCCTGCTTAATGACGTTACCTCTGATCTCGGATAGCCGATGCGTACCAAGGAGGGCTTTCGCTGCGACGCCTCCCAAGAGGCAGATAATTATCGGGTCGATGGCGTCGATCTGCCGCCAGAGATGGGCTCGGATACACGTTTCATATTCGACCCTGCGAGGAACGCGGTTACCGGGAGGTCGGCACTTGACCACACTGGTGATGAAAAGATCATCGCGTTTCAGGCCGGCCAATACCAAGACTTGATCGAGAATTTTTCCAGAACGCCCGACAAATGGCCTGCCTTGGATATCTTCCTCCCTGCCCGGTGCTTCTCCCACGAGCACAATTTTCGCGTTTTCGGAGCCCTCACCAGGAACGGCCCTTTGGCGCTCCCTGTGGAGATGACACCTCGTACAGTCGCGAACTTCCCTGGCAATAGCCCCGAGTTCCACAGGTTTCCTTATGTCATTTCTCCCTATGACGAAGAGGGTCTGATTCCCCTTTGTGCTATAATATAACGAGACGAAACCCAATCTATCATAATTCAGTCGGGTTTCGCGCGAAAGCGTTCGTTCTCCCCAAAGAATTCCGTATTCGCAGTCAAGCAAGGCTGATAAACGAGGAGAGGGTTCTGTGATCGAGGAAACCGGCATCGTGACCGGACTTAACGAGAACGGATTTGCATCTGTCAGGGTTACCGGCGGAGAAGGGTGCGAAAGTTGCGGATGCCGAGGAGCTTGTCAGGCCCTTGGCGGGGGAAATGAGAGAAAACTTACTGCCATCAATCGTGCCGGGGCGACGGTAGGGGATCAGGTTGTTATTCGCATCGGCTCCGGGTCAGTCCTGAAGGCGTCTTTTATTGTCTATCTCGTCCCGATTCTTGCACTTTTGTTGGGGAGCTTTGTCGGTGCAAGATACAGTTCCCAGATCTGGGCTACGGGAAACCCCGAAACGGTCTCGGTATTAACGGGCCTTTTCTGTCTGGGAGCCTCTTTCATGGCCATCCGGCTATATTCCAACCGTCTGAGTCAGAACCAGAAATACTATCCTACCATCGAGAAAGTGATCGGTCGTTCAGATCCCTCCCCTGATTGAAGCCCCGGGGGAAGCCTGGGGAACCTATTCTTCGATTCGTTGATCTCGATATCAGCTTCTTTTTGTACATGGTCGTTAAGATTCAAAACAGTCGACAACTGACATCACAGGGTGCCGTCTACATCTGTGGTAAGGTACTTCTGTTTATAGTTTAACTTATTCAGAGCATTGATGTAGGCCTTAGCGCTGGCGACGATGATGTCGGTATCACTCCCCCGACCGATGACGGTGATTCCATTTTTTTCGAGGTTACACTTGACCTCGCCCTGGGCGTCGGTGCCTCCAGTGATGGCGTCCACCTCGTAGCGAAGTAGGTTGCTTGTGTCTCCAGTAATCTTCTTGATGGTCTTGAAAGCGGCATCGACCGGACCGTTCCCCAGATCAGCAGCTTTGATGACCTTCCCATCAATCTCCATTTGGACAGTGGCCGTCGGGATAAGTTCACTTCCGCTNNCTGAGCCTGTACTTGTCCGGTATCTGGATGATCTCGTCGGCAATAATCGCCTCAATGTCTTCATCGTAGACCCGTTTTTTGAGATCACAGAGATTCTTGAAGATCTGAAAAGCCTTTTCAATCTGTTTAGTAGTGAGATCGTAACCGAGGCTTTTGACCCGGTCGCGGAAGGCGTGTCTCCCGGAATGCTTTCCCAAGACCAGAGTACTCTGGCTCAGGCCAACGGTTTCAGGGGTCATGATTTCGTAAGTGCTTTTCTCCTTCAGAAGACCATCCTGATGAATTCCCGATTCATGGGCAAAGGCATTGGCCCCGACAACGGCTTTGTTCGGTTGAACCCGGATGCCGGTGATCGAAGATACCAGCCGGCTTGTAGGGTAGATCTGTTCGGTCCGAATCCGTGTGTCTAGACCGATTAGGTCTTTCCGAACTTTCAAAGCCATAACGATCTCTTCTAGAGCAGTATTCCCGGCTCGTTCTCCGATACCATTGATGGTACACTCTACCTGCCGGGCACCATTTTGGACCGCTATCATTGAATTCGCGACAGCAAGACCAAGGTCGTTATGGCAGTGGACACTGACGACTGCCTCTCCGATGTTGGGCACGTTCTCCATGAGGTAGCGAATGAGTTTGCCGAACTCTTCAGGAACAGCGTATCCCACGGTGTCGGGAATATTGATCGTGTTTGCACCTGCGGCGATTGCCTCACCCATCATCTGGGCCAGGTAGGCCCAGTCACTGCGAGTCGCGTCCATGGCAGAAAATTCCACCAGATCGGTATGAGTCTTGGCCCGTTTGACTGCTTTCACGGCGAGTTTCAGGACCTCACTCCGCGACATCCTGAGCTGATGTTCAAGGTGTATATCCGAACTGGAGATAAATGTGTGGATCATGGGGCTCTTGGCTTTTTTGATAGCCTCCCAGGCTCGGTCGATGTCTTTGAGATTTGCCCTTGCCAGTCCAGCGACCACGGTGTCTCTAATCTCACCTGCAATTGCCTGAACTGCCTCAAAATCTCCCTGCGAGGCTACAGGAAATCCAGCTTCGATGACATCGACCCCCAGATTCTCTATCCTTTTCGCAACGCGAATCTTCTCAGCCACATTCATACTGAATCCTGGGGACTGCTCCCCATCTCTCAGAGTTGTGTCAAAGATCTTCACCCATTCTGACATGATCTTCTCTCCCACTCAGAAAATTTTTGGATAGCTGGCACTGGAAAATTCCCTTGTAGCGAACATGAGGGAGTTCTTGAGGTCCCCGGGTTGTTAAGCGAAGTATCCCCGAAGGGGCGAACTTCCACTGTCTGATCTGCCGCCGGAGAGTTTGGAAAGTCGAATCCCGCCTCGTGGCGGGAAGCTACCTTAGAACGGGTCAAGAACTCCGTAGAGTGAACGAATGGGACATTTTCCATGGCCATTTAATTGGAATTAGCCGCCTCATCTATATTGAGGGCCGCCAAAATGGCCTTCTTGAAAGTCGCTTCGTTAGAAATCCGAATACGGATTTCAAGGACCCGAAAGGATAGCCCGACCATATTCAGGTTTTCCATTCTAACTAAATCCTTCTCTGTGGTAACGCACCATTCGGCGTCAGACATTGTTCCTCTAATGATCTCCAGGTCCCTCTCTGTGTACTGATGATGGTCTGGAAAGACGATTTCCCCCACCAGATTTGCCCCGAGGGATTCAAGAGTCTCGAAAAAATACTCCGGACTGGCCAGACCAGCAAAAGCGAGAACCCGTTTATCTGTGAGGGTGTGCGGATTATCTCGTTCCCCCGTCATCGGATCAAGGAGATACTCAGGTAGGTATCTTCCGTAGAAGATATCTGCATGGGAATTCCACTTTCTGAGAGTCTCTTCGATCTCCTGAACCCTGCCCTGACACTCTGCCTTGGTTATTAGAATCTTGTCGGCCCTCGAAAGACCTTTCAGAGGCTCCCGAAGAGATCCTAGAGGAAAGAGACGGCTCCTGCTAAACCCCTCTCTGCCGTCCACGAGAAGGATATTCAAATCACGCTCGAGCTGCATATGTTGGTATCCATCGTCAAGCACTGCCACCTGAGTGTGGAAGCGCTGATCGGCCAGTTTTCCGGATTTGCACCGATTCCGACCCACAAGGACGGGGATATTCTTTAGGCGGCGGGCAAGTAAATAAGGCTCATCCCCTGACTCTGCCTGAGAGAGCAAAAGTGTCTCACCATCCGAAACAACTCCTTGCTCTTTTTCGTGTCCTCCTCTGTACCCCCTACTCAATACGGCGACCCGCAGGTCTGCATCCCTCAGCAGGCGGGCAACCCACTCAACTGTAGGGGTCTTTCCTGTACCTCCCATGGTCATGTTTCCAACGGAGACGACCTTGAGCGGGAGTCTTTTCGTGGGGAGAATTCCCCATTGGTAGAGCCTCCATCGTACGCGGACGAGGACGCCATATATCCAGGATATAAGATAGAGGAAAACGATGGAGAGGGATTTCCCCGATCTTACGTCGAGGATTTTCCGCAATAGAAATTGTCGCCGATCAACCCGCATAGGCGACCCCGAAGTCTCTCGGTGAAAGCTATTAAGACTCGAAGAGCGGCCTCTTTCAGAGAACTCTCCGTCCTTTTCGGGGCTATTGTTTGAGCCAGCTCATCATGGACCGGAGCTGCTTTCCGACTTTCTCAATTTGATGATTCTCTTCAATATGGAGCAGACTATTGAAAACAGGACGTCCCGCCTGGTTCTCCAGAATCCATTCTCGAGCAAACTCACCTGATTGGATGGCCTGTAAGATTTTTCGCATCTCCTGTTTAGTCTCTTCGGTTATGATACGCGGCCCCCTCGTTACGTCGCCATACTCGGCCGTATCGCTCACCGAATAACGCATGAGGCCCAACCCTCCCTCGTAGATGAGATCGACGATCAGTTTCATCTCGTGGAGACATTCGTAGTAGGCCACTTCGGGTTGATACCCGGCCTCGACGAGTATTTCAAAGCCTGCCTTGATGAGGGAGGTGATCCCTCCACAGAGAACCGTCTGTTCCCCGAACAGATCGGTCTCAGTTTCCTCCCCGAAGGTAGTTTCGATGATCCCGGCACGTGTCCCACCGATCCCATGGGCGTAAGCTAGCGCAGCTTCCTTTGCCTTGCCGGTAAAGTCCTGATAAACGGCGAGCAAACAGGGAACGCCCTGTCCTTCTCTGAAGACCCGCCTCAGCAGATGACCGGGTGCCTTTGGCGCGATCATGAAGACATCGACGAACTGAGGGGGCTTGATCTGACCATAATGGATATTGAAACCATGAGCGAAAGCTAAAGCCTTTCCCTCTTCTAGGGCGGGAAGAATGTCTTTTTCATAGGCCTCTCTCTGCTTCTCATCTGGAATGGCAAGCATGATGACATCTCCGGCCATGGCTGCCTCGGCTGTGGTGGTCACCCTCAGGCCGTCTTTTTCGGCAACTTTCCAGGACCGGCTACTCTCTCTCAAGCCAACAACAACATCCAGACCACTGTCCTTCAGGTTCTGGGCGTGAGCGTGGCCCTGACTGCCGTACCCGATGACGGCAATTGTTTTCCCCTTCAGATGTCCGAGATCTGCGTCTGCCTCCCTGTAGATCTTTAACATGACACCCTCCCTCCATCGAAGTTCTATTCCCTCAGTGCTTATTCTGCTGAGGTTTCTTTGCTCGCCCTGGCTTTTTGATCGGTACCTGCTGCCTGTCAATGAGCCTTTTCGATCCACGGGAAATGGCGACCTGTCCCGTTCTGGCTATCTCCAAGATCCCGAATGGTTTGAGCAGTTCGAGGATAGCGTTCATCTTGTTCTCATCGCCGGTCACCTCTACGGTCAGACTCTCGTGGCTCACATCGACGATTTTGGCCCTGAAGATGTCGGACGTGCGCATGATTTCCACACGGTTCTTCGCTTGAGCGTTCACTTTTATCAGGGCCATCTCCCGTGTAATGAAGTCTCCGTTTGCAGTGGTGAAGTTAATCACCCGAATCACGTCGATCAGTTTCCTGAGCTGCTTCATGATTTGTTCGATTTCAAGCTTGTCTCCTACGGCCGTACAGGTAATCCTGGAGACGGTCGGGTCCATCGTTTCGGCAACCGCCAAGCTGTCGATGTTGTAAGCTCTTGCACTGAACATGGCGGCAATTCTGGCGAGGACACCTGGTTTGTTCTCAACGAGGATTGAAATCGTATTTTTCATCTCTCGACCTCACGAGGGAAATGTGAGAGGGACCACCTTCCGGATCCTCTTTCTTGGCTTCGCAAGGATCATCTGGTCGATGCCGTGTCCAGCAGGCACCATAGGGAAGACTTTCTCTTCTGGATCCACATGAAAATCTATGACCACGGGCCCCTGGATAGAAAGCGCCTTTTCCAGACAGGGAACGACCTCCTCTGGATGGTCAGCCCTCAGTCCAGCGGCCCCATAGGCCTCCGCCAATTTGGCAAAATCAGGTTGTGAGGCCAAAGAAGTTTCTGAATAGCGCTTGTCAAAAAATAGCTCCTGCCACTGGCGTACCATCCCGAGGGACTGGTTATTCAAAATGGCGACCTTGACTGGAAGTTGGTACTGAACGGCTGTGGCAAGCTCCTGTACATTCATTTGAAAGCTGCCCTCACCGGCAATGTCAAAGACGATGCGATCTGGGAAAGCTAGCTGAGCTCCAATCGCTGCAGGGAGACCGTATCCCATAGTTCCCAGACCTCCTGAGGAGAGAAGGGTCCGGGGCTGCGTAAACTGATAGAACTGCGCAGTCCACATCTGATTTTGCCCGACTTCTGTGGCGATGATGGCCTGGCCTTTCGTCAACTGATGAATTTGCTCGATAACGAATTGCGGTTTGATAACATCGTCGGAGAGTTCATAATGCACCGGGTGCTCTTCCGCGAATCGTCCAACTTCTTTCAGCCAAGGGCCTCGAGTGGCCTTCCAGAAATCCCCGTGCTCTTTGAGGCGTTCGATCATCCGACTGAGAACGTTCTTGGCATCTCCGACGATAGGGACATCAACGGTCAAGTTTTTGCTGATCGATGATGGATCGATGTCAATATGAATGATTCGGGCCGAGGGAGCAAAGGCTTCAACCTTGCCCGTTACCCGATCATCAAACCGGCTTCCAATGGCGATGAGGAGGTCGCAGTTGGTAATGGCCATGTTCGCTGCATAGGTTCCGTGCATGCCGAGCATGCCTAGAAAGAGGGGATGATTGGCCGGGAACCCACCCAATCCTAGGAGTGTGAGAGTTACGGGTATGCGGGCAATCTCCGCTAGCTCAGCGAGTTCCTTGTGTCCTCCGGAATTGATGATACCGCCGCCAGCATAAATGACGGGCCTCTTGGCCTTCAGAATCTCTCGGATAGCCAGTTTGACTTGGCCCGGGTGGCCGTTTGTGACCGTTGTATATCCCCGGAGTTGGACCTTTGCCGGGTAATTAAACGGAGATTCCCCTGTGATGACGTCTTTCGGCAGGTCGACGAGCACCGGCCCTGGCCTGCCAGTCGATGCGATTTGAAAGGCCTCACGAATGGTCCCTGCGAGATCAGTGGTGTTTTTGACGAGGTAATTGTGTTTGGAACAGGTCCGAGTGATGCCGATGATATCAGCCTCCTGGAAGGCGTCGTTTCCGATCTGATTCGTCGCAACCTGTCCGGTAAGGATGACGATCGGGATGGAATCCATAAACGCTGTTGTCACACCTGTGACAACATTGGTCGCTCCTGGTCCCGAAGTGACCAGACAGACCCCAGTCTTTCCCGTTGAACGCGCGTAGCCGTCGGCAGCATGAATAGCCCCCTGTTCGTGCCGCACCAAAATATGTTTGATCTGGGGATAGTTCATCAGCTCATCGTAGAGGTTGATGACAGCCCCTCCGGGGAAACCAAATATGAATTTCACTCCCTCCCGGACCAAACTCTCCCAAACAATTTGTGCTCCAGTTAGTTTTTTCATCTCAGCCTCTCGAACAATTGAAGATCTGTGAGAAAGTCGTTTCTCGCTGCTCAGAATGGTTTTCCGACAATCGGTCAAGGCCGAAGGATCAAGGTCTTGTTTGAACATGTCGTCCTTTTGGCTCTCACCTTTTGCCTTTACGCTCAGCGCACCTTTCTAGCTTCTAGAAGTTCGGTAATTGACATATCCTACGTGCCAGAGAGAGTCGCCAGAACCTCTGGCATCGATTACAAAACAAAAAAGCCGCGGGATCTTTCCCACGGCTCCGAAATGGGCAAGCCGTGGGAATTGTCGCCCACGGCCTGCTTTCATTTCTGCACTCAATCTTGACTCAAGTCAGGCAGCGGGCGGCCCCCAATACGTACCAGGGGCAAAAGAAGTCCCAAAATTCCTACAATAACGATAGATATCGATTCTACCCGACCCATGGAATATCTCTTCTTGAAAAAATATTCTATCTTATATAGCCCGCGTGAATCTCCTTGTCAAGGGGTATTTGTAGAGGAGTTCCCCCATCTTTGCGGAAGCCCCCTGTCCCTTCACTCCTAAGCTCACGCGGTGACCCGATCGGGATTCGCCCGGGGGGAATTCCTGCCCCTTCCGCGCTCTAAAGGCGCGGTTTTCCCCTCCCCGCTCATTCTCGATGGGTCCCCACCGCTTCTGCAACGTCGCTCAGAGACAGGAGCCTTCCGCTTGAGAAATTGTAAATATCTCAAGAAATCTGTGACTTGTGAGACATATCCCTTAGAAAATGGGGGAACTCCTCGTATTTGTAATCTACTCAATTAATGTGGCGCCTGAGGTTGCTGAACTTACGAGCTTTGCATATCGGCGTAAGTAGCCTCGTTTGATCTTGGGAGGTGGTTCTTTCCATTTCCGCGCTCTTTCCTGTAAGGTTTTCTCGGCGACTTCTAAGGAAACTCGCTTTCGAGGAATGTCGATCTCGATGGCATCTCCCTCTTCAACGAGTGCAATCGGTCCACCCATGGCGGCCTCTGGCGAAATATGGCCCACGCAGGCACCGCGGGTACCTCCGGAGAACCGGCCATCTGTCAGAAGCGCTACATCCTTGTCGAGATCCAAGCCCATAATGGCTGCTGTGGGAGCGAGCATTTCCCTCATGCCAGGTCCACCCTTCGGGCCTTCATATCGAATGACGATGACGTCACCCTTCTTGATAGAACGATTCCGAATGCTCTCGAGAGCTGTCTCTTCGGAATCGAAAACCCGAGCAGGCCCTCGGTGAGACATGATTTCCGTTGCAACGGCCGCCCGCTTCACGACCGCTCCAGCGGGGGCGAGGTTTCCAAAAAGAACGACGAGTCCCCCCCGAGGTTGGTAAGGGTCGTTTGCATGGTGGATAACACGACGGTCAGAGATGTTTATGTCTCTAATGTTCTCCTCCACCATCTTCCCAGTTACGGTCAGGGCGTCTAGATGAATCAACCCATGACCGGCGAGCTCTTTCATCACGGCCTGAATGCCTCCCGCACGATGCAGGTCTTCCATGTGGTGAGGTCCACCAGGAGACATCGAGCAGATTTGGGGTGTCTTTTCACTGAGTTCATTGAATTTCTCCAGATCGATTTCGATCCCAGCCTCGTGGGCGATCGCAGGGAGGTGAAGGGTTGTGTTCGTGGACCCCCCTAAGGCCATGTCGACAGCGATGGCATTCTCAAATGCCTTTTCAGTCAGGATGGCCGAGGGTCGAATCCCCTGGCGAACGAGTTCAATCACGCGCATGCCCGCACTCTTCGCAAGCCTGATTCTCTCTGCTGAGACGGCTGGTGCCGTCCCATTGTTCCC